>JAISFP010000260.1 GCA_031263525.1 Deltaproteobacteria bacterium
CCGCCCGCAGGAGCCAGCAGTTCTCCAGGGCGAGGGTGGTGGTCATCCTGGCGCTGGTGGTGCTGGTGGCCAAGCTCGCCGTCTCCGGCTTCTACTACTTCAAGAGCTGGCATCCCGACTCGCCGTCTTTCCCCAAGGCAGGCGAGGCCGTGGCCTCGCCGGTCACGGGCGGCGCCGCGGCTCTCGTCCAGGCGGGCTCCCCCGGCGCGGCCGCCGCAGGCTCAATGCTCATGGGCGCCGCCGCGATGTTCGGGGAGGCTGCCGACCCGGCCCTGGCGCTCGCCGCCCAGGCCGGCACGATACCGCTCCCCCCCGGCGACGACAGCCTGCTCGCGCCCCAGCGCCCGGCCACGCCCCCGCCCGCCGTCCAGGCCCCGGCGGCCCGCGAGCCCGTGGCCCTTGCCCCTCCGCCCGTGTCGCCCGGCGGGGCCAGCTCCGAGGAGCTCGCCCGCAGGGAGTTCGACGTCACCCGCAGGGAGCAGCAGCTGAACACCAGGGAGGCCGCCATACGCCAGCTGGAGACCGAAGTGAACGCCCGCCTCCGCGAGGCCGAGGCCAGGGAGGCCAGCGTCCAGGAGGTCCTGGCCCGCAACGACGCGATACTGGCCGAGCAGAAATCGCTCCGCGAGGAGCAGCAGAAGCGCGACGACGCGCTCAAGAGCGAGCGGGTCGAGCACCTGGTCGCGGCCTTCAAGGGCATGAAGCCGGAGCAGGCCGGGAACCTCATAAACAGCATGGACGACTCCGTGGCCGTGGCGATACTCTCCGCCATGCCGGGCTCCAATGCCGGCAAGATCCTGGCCATGGTGAGCCCCGACAAGGCCGCGAGGCTCGTGAAGGCCATCTCCGAGCAGAGGGTGGACCCGAGAGTCCTCCTGGAGAGCACCCAGGTCCCCGGAGTCTGAACGGCAGACTGACCCGCCGCCCTCCGGCCCGGGCCGACCTGGCCCGGCCTTGCATGAGGCTGCCCAGCCAGGCTCCGGCCGCCATGAATCGACCTGGCCAGGCCCAGGACGGCATGAATCCGCCTGGCCAAGCCCAGGACGGCATGAGCAAAACTGGCAACCTGGGCATGACCCGAGCTGGCCGAGCATCGGGCGGCATGGCCTGACCCGGTCAACCCCGCCCGGCATGAGCTGACCTGGCATGGCCTGACCCGGCCAATCCCGGTCAGAGAAGGCCCGCCTGCCATGACCCCCATCCCGGTCTAAGGAGGCCCGGCCTGGCATGACCCCCATCCCGATCTGAGGAGACCCGGCCTGGCATGGAACGGCCTGACACGGCCAATCCAGAGATGAGTCGACCTGAATCCTCTGTCAGAAATTATATGACCCCCCAGGGCTATTTGTCAAAAAAAATATGCTATTTGCAGGCGGCCTGCCAGGCAGGCCCGGGGCAATTCTCCCCTGTCCTCCCGCGCGACCGCAAGTCGACACAGTACATATTGAAGAGGGGTGAGAAGCTGATGAGAGCTCGGATGAAGGGCCGAAGGAGAGGTGACGGAGGGACGAAAAACAGAGAGGAGGAGATGAAGGCCAGGCTGGAGGGGCGGGAGAGCCGGACCGGCTGAGGAGGAGAGGCAGAGAATGCATGAGTCTGGCCGTATGTGAAGTGGTTGGACCAGGCGCGAGCAAGACCGGAGGGGTGGTCGGAGGTGAGCATGATCCGGAACGGCCCCGAGGAAGGAGACGGAAAATCCACGAGTCTGGCCGCATGTGGAGATGTTGGAGGAGACGTGATCAGGAGCGGAGGGGGGTGAGAGGGGGGCATGAGCCGGGACGGCCGAAGAAGGAGACTGGAGAATACGTGAGTCTGGCCGCATGTGAAGAGGTTAGAGAAGGCGCGGGCAGAACCGGAGGGGGGTGAGAGGGAGCCATGAGCGGGGAGGACCGGGTACGGTCGGGGAAGGAGACTGGAGAATTCGTGAAAGGGACATGGAGGGGAGTGGCTCAAGGAGGCGAGAGTCGAATCGGAAGGGAGCCAACACGTGCCTGTTGAGGAGCGGGGCTGGAGAATGCTGGAGAGGGGGCGGAGGGAAGAGGCCGGAGGAGGAATGAGCCGGACTTGAGGTGGGCTGAACCGGGCCGGATGAGGCTCTTGGCTGGAGTATGCTGGAGAGGGGCCGGAGGGAAGAGGCCGGACGAGGAATGAGCCGGGCTTGAGGTGGGCTGAACCGGGCCGGATGAGGATCTTGGCTGGAGAATGCTGGAGAGGGGCCGGAGGGAAGAGGCAGGAGAAGCCGCGAGACGGGCCGGAGGAGGAGGGGCCGGAGGAGCCGCGAATCGGCCCGGGGGCAAAAGGCCCGAGAGGGCGTGAGCCGGAACTGAGTCAGGCGGGTAGCGAACACGAAGTGGAATGTAGCCTTCCCGTAAACGGGTAGAAGAAACAGGCCCCGGAGGAAGCGGGTTCCCGCCGGGGCCGTGAAATTGCGGCAGGTTGATGTGCTGACCAGGACCGGACCCGGACTCAGGGCCGGCTCAGAACGTGAACCGCAGGCTCAGGTTCCCCGATATGCCGTCCCTGCGACCTGCCGATCCTTCTACCCCCATCTGGACCTCCAGGGGGCTCGAGGGGGAGCTCACGATGAGCCCGAGTTCGCCCGTTCCCGTAGACCCGCGAAGCGTGGCCTTCGGGAGGGGCATCCCGGCATAGATGATCTCGGAGTCGCCGTCGAACTCGTGCTCGTAGTAGAGGCCGAAGTATCCCCTTATTGTCGGGGTGAAAGATGAGGTCAGCCTGGCCCCGGCCTTGACGAATGAAGAGGTGATCGGACTCAAGGACACCCTGTCGCCGAGGAGATCGACGTCGTCGCCGTCACGGTGCGTGTGGAAGTACCTGGCGGACAGATCCAGCGTCCCGTCGAAGCCGCTTTTCCCGAAGTCGATTATGTAGCCACCGCCGGCATGGAAGCCCCAGTACTTGGCGTCGAAGTCGTAACGCACCTCCCTGGCCAGGATGGTGAGGTCACTGGTCCAGAACTCCGCGTCCGTCTTCCCGAACCTCACGGCAGCCTCAAGGTAAGGGCGGCTGGCGTCGTGCTGCCCCAGGTCGAGCCTCGCGAAGGCGCCGCCCCCGAGGTAGGAGAGATCGCCTTCCCCGTGAACGGCGGAGTTCCCGGAAATCCCCGAGAACTCGTTGTAGGAATCGAAGCTACCGTCCCCGAACTCGACGAACAGGCCCGCGACGAGTAGTCCGGGCGAGGTCTCCGTCCCGAAGGCGATTCCGACGTCTCCGGAGAAGCCCTTCACGTCCACATGCGATCCAGTCTCGGTGCGGCTCCAGCCGTAGGCCACAGTGCCGAACGACGCGACCGTCAATCCGCCCGAGACGCTCCCCGCCGCGGCAGGCATGGATCTGTATGCCAAGAGATCGCTTCCGCGGTTCACGAAGGACACGTCCGCCAGCGGAAGCTCAGACAGGGTCCTGGACTCTTCCATGGGCGTTCTGTCTCCGAACGTGAACGTCCCCGACGTCCCTGATGATATGTCGAGTGTGCCGGAGTAGTAGCTCAGGTTGTGCGTTACCAGGACATCGGTCGACGGTCCCGTCTCTTGGACAGTCACCCCCTTAAAAATTGTCATCACTTCGCCATTTTCTATACTGCCGGGTCCCTCCAGATGAATATGGATATTCGAAGCCTTGGTGCCGGTACCCAAGGTGTTGTTACCCAAGGTGACGGTTCCCGTGTGCGGAATCAGCGGAATAGGCAAGCCGGAGCTGGCGAGAGAGGCGCGGGCCACGTCCGTAGAGACCCTGACATCGTAGTTCTCAAAATTGGAGATATTACCAAAACTTCCGAAGAAGCTGACATGTTCCAGGGTCAGGGTGTTTCCGGAAAAGGCATCAGCAGGACTGCGGCCACCAGTCAGATTTACTGAAGAATAAATGGTGACGTTCCCCTGAATTTTGATCTCATTGTCCTTAGCATCACCTGCCGAACCTCTGACCCAGCCGCCGGTTAACGAAGAGGTTACATTGCTGTCCTTAACAAATATAGTATTCCTGTTTGCATCACCTTCAAAACGAACCGATCCGCCAATAATTTGACCAGACTGGCTCAATCCCGAAAACCCTTCCAGGACTACAACGTTGTCGTTAGCGTTGCCGTAAACGGAATACCCTCCAGAAACAGTTCCACTGATTGACGTTGAAGTGCCAGTCAGCGTGACAACGTTTGAATTCACGTTTCCAATTTCAATTTCGGCACCTGACACGTAACCGATGAAAGTTCCCCCGGATATATTGACAGTGTTGCCTTCGGCGGTAGAAGTAGTACCGGTACCGTCATTTGCGGCATAGGCTCCTGAGACATTGCTCTGGACACGCGTATCGCCTGAAATTGTGACCGAGTTTCCCTTTAACGTTGCTCCGTAAACCTTGCCGGCAGCACCGCCATAGACATTTCCAACGTTTCCCCACTGAAGTTCGACCTTGTTTCCTTCGATCAAAATTCCGCCACCGTTGGCAGCGCTTGTCCCCCGCTCGATGAATCCTCCGACAATATTTGTGATCGTATTAGTCGGAACGTATCCGGGATCACCCTTCAGGATCACGCTGTTGCCTTGCACAAGGCTTGATATCTCGTTGGTGGAATACCGCCCTCCGTCGACATGGGCGCCTTCCAGCCACTCTATCCCCACGTCGACGACGCTGTTGAAGATGACGGAGTTCCCGACTGCCGTTCCGACAGCGTCAAAATCACCGACTCTGGCAATGAACGCTCCGAAAACAGCTCCGATTGGCGTGGCAGAAGCGACATTCTCATAAAATTCTACACTGTTGTTCAGGACTTCCGCCTTTCCTCCAGTAGCTGTAGGTACGGCAAGTCCGCCGATGATTCCCAGGGGGATACCGGTCCAGCTTGTCTTCACCAGCACCTTGTTGCCAGTGACGCTTACTAAATCGGTATTGGGCAAAAGGTATGATGCGGCACCGCCTGCGGCAAATGCTGCGAACGCTGAGGAATCTGTGACTTCCAGCGTGTTGACCGCTGCCTTCCCGGAGAAACCGCCGCCGCCTATGACGCCATATCCGGAAAACGAAGACAAGTCGGTGTCGAGCTGCAGTGTATGATTCTGTCCGAATGTTGACGACGCGGCGGAGTTTTCCTCCCTGACAATAATTCCGTAGTAAGGACCGGGCGACGAGACCAGTTCCTGCCAGTGATGGTTCGATGTGTTTCCCCATGGACCGTATGTGCTGGCAAGAACGGATACCGAATCTGAAGCATCCGCAACATCGGCTACACCATGGACTCCCAACGCAATCAGTCCGGTCAGCAAAACCAGGCAAACGGAAACCACCGTCTTCGGGGCTGGCGAGAAACTTCTCGCTGAAACCTGACGGGTACGCGATATGTTGCTCATGCTCTTCTCCTGATCTAAATATACGGTTCCATGAGGAACAGTTCCGGGCAATGGTATGGCGAGGCACCATTTTCCGGTGATACGGCAAATTGTCGGCGCAGACCAGAGGAGACAGGTCATTCCGAGGAGACAGAAGGATGCTGTAGCAAACACTGCAACCTGCAATTAATACTTTAGCATTTGGATTAATTATTAGAAATTGATTTGAATTTTAAGATTTATGGTTGACCGAAGAAAAAGATATCCTGAGTCAATTTCTGAAATATTTTACCATGTTGATTTCGGTAGTCAACCTCAAACCTCCCAAATTGCTGGAGATTTTAGTGAATATTCCAGCGACAACTTGTGCTACACCACAGAAAATATTCATCAATGATTTTTAGTCCAAAAATTAAATGTTACCTTCATTCATTGAAGTTGATTCTTATGGGATAAATTTCAATTGTTCCATACCGGACGCGTTAAGTTGTTCAACTCTGAATAAGATTAATTGTTCCACGGCAAACAAAAAAATCTGAAGATTCTGCAAAAGTACAAAATTTAAAAAATTACTTCTCTTCAACATACCAGATCTCCACCAGGAAACTACGGACAGCTCCCTGTTAACTGTAAGATACTGTATACAAAAATAACAATAAATTATAGTTAAATATGAAGACTGTTCTGAAATGATATGTATTAAAAAATCTTAAAATTTTGAAATTTACTCATTAAAAAAATTTTAATGATAATGTTAAAACACGATGCTCTTTGCTACAGAATGCCCGAAATGTACCGGAGGGGTGAGGCCGGAGGAGGCTAAAGGCGTGATAGATGAGAAGAGATGGAAGAGTCGCGAGCCTGACAGGAAGGGTTCTTCACAGGGAGGATAAGGATCTTGGGTGAAGAATGCCAGAGGTGGGCCGGAAGGGAGAGAACGGAGGAGCCGAGAGGCGTGACTGAGGAGGAAAGGCCGGAGGAGTCGCGAGTCTGGCCGGGGCGAAAGGTTAAAGAGTTCCGGGAGGGCGTGAGCCGGAACGTAGCCAGACGGGTGGCGAGAACGAAGTCGAGTTGCACGATCCTCGAAACAGGCATAAGAAACAGGCCCCGGAGGAAACCGGGCTCCCGCCGGGACCGTAAGATTGTGGCAAATTGGAACTCGGTCCTGGAACGGGACCAGGCTCAGGGTCAGGCTCAGGATCAGGATCAGGATCAGGCTCAGGCTCATGATCAGAGCCGTCTCAGAACGTGAACCGCAGGTTCAGGTTTCCCGAGATTCCGTCCCTGCGTCCGACCGAGCCCTCGACCCCCATCTGGACCTCCAGGGGGCTCGTGGGGGAGCTCACTATGAGCCCGAGCTCGCCCGTTCCCGTAGACCCGCGTAGCGTGGCCTTCGGAAGGGGCATCCCGGCATATGTGACCTGGGAGTCACCGTTGAACTCGTGCTCGTAGTAGAGGCCGAAGTACCCCCTGATGGTCGGCGTGAACGACGCGGTGAGCCTGGCCCCTGCCTTGACGACAGAAGAGGTGACCGGGCTCAAGGACACCCTGTCGCCCAAGAGATCCACATCGTCCCCGTCGCGGTGCGTGTGGAAGTACCTGACGGACAGATCCAGCGTCCCGTCGAAGCCGTTTTTCCCGAAATCGATTATGTAGCCCCCGCCGGC
>JAISFP010000271.1 GCA_031263525.1 Deltaproteobacteria bacterium
CGGAACCCGAGGAACCGCATCCGTGCGCATCACCCCCGCATAACGGCTCCGGTGCAGGAGGGTTGCAGTCGATCCCTGAGCGCAGACGATACCTGATGTTGTTGCGGAGGCCCCCTGCCGGCGGAGAGCATGTCTCCATCCACACAGGGCGGACGATGGTGCTGACACCGGACCCAGGCGGACAAGCCAGCCGACATTGGAGCCCGGCTGATAAGGATTCCGAAGCCGTGTTGTTCGGAGCTTTGGTCCTTGAGACCTTGATGCCTTAAAGGCCTGGGTCCTCGGAACCTTGAAGGCATATGGCCTTGATGCCTTGAAAGCCTGGGGCCTCGGAACCTTGAATGCGTATGCCCTTTAGGCCTTGAAGGCTTGGGGCCTTGAAAGCTTGAAAAAATGAGCGTGACAATCATTTCAGCCGACGGATGAATCGCAATTCCATGACTAAGGCTGGGCTCCTCCCTGCCGAGAGAAGGGTCAGGCCACTTTCCGTTTGCAGAGAAAATGTTGACCTTCAGGAGATTTGGCAAAGCAGGAAAATATTTAACGTAGCAAGCCGCCCAACAGCCGCGGCTTCATAGCGGCGATATTGAATTATTCATGCCCAATGCAATATTGACCTGGAAAAAATATTAACTGCCTCGCACAAAAAGCCACCGTCCAATGACGTGCCAATCTGTACACAGCCTGAGACAGCATTCAAAACCAATCGCCTGTCAGGCGCACGCAAGTACGCCAAAGGCAGTTTTGCCGCTGATAACCAGCTACGGTCGGCTATCGCAATGACGGCAGATCTCATTCTGGGAAATTCAATGTGCAAATCATATTTCGGAAAATTGTTAAATTTTTACAAAATTATAGTTTGAAAATTTGTACTCAGATGGATTTTGTTTTGTTATAACAAGGTCATAATATTCTAAACAAATGTGTCTAAATGTTCAGCTGACGGCTTTCAGGGGGAAGTTCGGAACCTCACGCCGCCAGCCTTCAGGCCAGGGCCATGTTGATGGCCTCGATAAGCGATTTGCAGGTCTCCTGCTCTTTTCCGGTCAGACTGGCGAGCCTGCTGGCCTGAGCCCAGCTGACGAAGGTCGAGGCGAGCATGGTCTTTTTGAACGGCTTTGCAGTCTTGTCGTTGAAAATGTCCGTGATGGGCGTCTCGTTCTGGTTGGCCGCCTCGTTCGTGACGTCTATGGCCAGATGCTTCTTGGCCACGTTCACCAGAGTCTCCCTCAGGAGCTCCTCCATCTCGACGGCCTTCACCGTCCCCAAGTAGAAGTCACTGACGCGCAGGACCCTGTCCATGCCCAGGAGGCCAACAATCTCCAATTGCCCGAAGGCCTGGTCGCCCGCGTCATCGGAGTCGAAGAGCGCCGCTGTCTTGACCAAGTTCCCCTGCAGCTTAATGACGCAGTTCATGATGTTGCTCACCGAATGCGCTGGGTACAGGGTGATGTTCTTGTCGAGCCCCGGCCTTCCGGAAGATTCCACCAGGGAGGAAATAGCATCCAGGTACCAGCAGTCGGTGATTCCCTCCACGACAAGGTACCTGGACCCCACGAGCGGGACTGAGGAGTCGCCGCTGGCGGCGAGCAGTGCCGGAGCGTTGCCGTTGCCCCCGGAAAGCCCTTGGCTTCCGGCAGGCTCCCGGTCCCCGGCTACCCCCGCCGTCTCGTTGCCATTGCCCCCGGAAGGCCCGGGGCTTCCGTCACCCTCCAGGTCCCCGGCCACCCTCGCCGGCTCGCGACCGTTGCCTCCGGAAGTCCCGTGACTCACGGCATGGGGGGCACGTTCCTGGTCCGCGTCGCCTCCGGCCTGACCGAGGCCGTGGGACGGATAGGGAACTGCCACGCCGACGCTGCCCGTCGGGGCGACATCTGCCCCGATCGCTACTTCAGGACTGGGCCCGGCGGCAACCAGCCCGTCCCCGGCACCCGGTTTGCTGACGCAGCTCCCGTCGGCCATGACAGTCCCCGGACCCCAGGCTTTCAGGCCGTCGTCACGGCACCCCGTATCCTTAGGAAGATCCCCGGCCAGGACCTCCCGGCCATGTTCGGGCACAGCACCGCAGCAGGATGGCCCGGGAGCTCCGGCTGTCAGGGAGGGCCCGGGAGTTCCGCCCGTCAGGGCGGGCGCGGGAGCTCCGTCCGTCAGGGCGGGACCGGAAGCTCCGGACGTCAGGTCAGAACCGGAAGCTCCGACCGTCAGAGAGGGCCCGGGAGTTCCGTCCGTCAGGGCGGGCGAGGGAGTTCCGTCCGTCAGGGCGGGCGCGGGAGCTCCGTCCGTCAGGGTGGGACCGGAAGCTCCGGACGTCAGGTCAGGACCGGAAGCTCCGACCGTCAGGGAGGGCCCGGGAGTTCCGTCCGTCAGGGCGGGTGTGGGAGTTCCGTCCGTCAGTGTGGGTCCGGAAGCTCCGGTCGTCAGGGAGGGCCTGAGAATTTCGGTCGTCTGGGAGGGCCCGGGAGTTCCGCCCGTCAGGGCGGGCGCGGGAGCTCCGTCCGTCAGGGTGGGACCGGAAGCTCCGGACGTCAGGCCAGGACCGGAAGCTCCGCCCGTCAGGGAGGGCCCGGGAGTTCCGTCCGTCAGGGCGGGCGAGGGAGTTCCGTCCGTTAGTGTGGGACCGGAAGCTCCGGTCTTCAGGGTGGGCCAGAGAATTTCGGTCGTCTGGGAGGGCCCGGGAGTTCGGGTCGCCAGGGCGGGCCCGGGAGTTCCGGTCATCGGGGAGGGCTCAGAAACTCCGGTCATCGGGGAGGGCACGGGAGTACCGGCCTTGGGGGAGGGTCCGGGAGTTCCGGCCTTTGGGGAGGGCCCGGGAGTTCCGGCCTTCGGGGAGGGCCCGGGAGCTCCCGGCTTCGGGGAGGGCCCGGGAACTCCCGGCTTCGGGGAGGGCCCGGAAGTTCCGGCCTTCGGGGAGGGCCCGGAAGTTACGGGGGTCCGTGATTGCTCCGGGGCCTTATTGGGCTCCGGGGCGGCTGTGGGAGTCATCAATGTGCCCCACGAGGGTCCGTCCCTTCTGAGGCTACGGATTGAGCCCGGCTTGCCCTCGCCCATCAGGACTGGCCTGTAAACGGACATGACTGTCTGGCACTGTTCCGAGAGCGCCTCTATGTCCTCCCTGAACCCCTTCAGCCTGCAGTTCTGAAGCCCATGCCCGGGCTCGTCCAGAAGCAGAACCGCGCCCCCGCGCCTGGCCTCGGCGAGGCCCACCACGAAAAGGGAGACCATCTCCTGGAAGGTCGCCGGGCGCTGGGACAGTTCCAGCTCCACCTCGTCCGGATCCACCGTGAGCACCTTCAGGTCCGGCCCGTCAGCTACCAGGCCCAGCCTGTGAGCCCAGCACGGGGCCGCATCGGGCTTGAGAAAGCCGCCCATTGCCCGAGAGAGCCTCGCTCCGGCATCCTTCAGGATGGCCCGCAACTCGCCTGGAGGGTACCCTCGCCAGTCCAGGGCTACCGCCCCGGCCCCCTTGCCGTTTGGGGAAGGCGGCAAGGCCTCAAGTGCGGTCCCATCCCCGCCCCCCGGACCCGGAGTGGCTCCTCCGTCTGCACATCCTGTCCGTCCCCCGCGAGCTCCCGCAGCATCCCCGCACGGGAGAAAGCCGACATATCTCAGAAGGCACAGGTCAGGGTAGCTCATAGTCCCGGAAGGTCCGTGAGCGCCCGCTTCCGGGCCGGGGAGATGTTCCAGGGAGATCGAGGGGCTGAGCCGGGCCCCGCCCGGACCGATGAGGACGAAGCGCGGGAGCAGGGAGCGGCAGGTCTCCAGTGCGGACTCGCGGGACAGGGGGATGGAGAGCCTCTCCCGAAGCGACACGAAACGCTTGGCGGGAGGTCCCTTCCGCCAGATCAGCTTAATGACGTCGTTAACGGCATCAAGGAGCCTCCCGGCCCCTCCCACATCCACCCGGGCGTAGATTCCCTCGTCACGAACGAGCTCCTCCAGCACCTTGGAAAGTTCCCTTCCCTCCTTCGCCCCCTCAGATTTCTCGCTTCCGAGCGAGGCCAGGGCTAGGATGTCCTCGGAGAGCTCTCCCCACTCCGGGTCCGGGTGTCCCCCCCTGAACTGGTGCCAGCGGCTGCCGTCCATGCGGACTCCGCAGACATAGCTGGCGTCGCGGAATCTCTCCGGAAGAAGGCCCCTCTCGGCGGGAGACAGGACGAAGTGCCCCTGGCTTACAGTGAAGGCGGCCGGATTCACGCCCCCGAGAAGAATGTCGTCGACGTAATTTCTGCGCGGGTATTCGCGGAGAGGATCGTAGGCAAACGCCCCCTCCGAAGGGTTCAGCAGATAGAGTCCATGGAGAAAAGTGCTCTTCCCTGACTCGTTCGGGCCGGCCAGGACGGTGAGCGACTCCTCGAAATCGATTGGCCCGGAGTCCACGATGCTCCTGAAACCCCTTATCCTTGCCCTGGCTAGTCTCATGACGATCCTCTGACCCCGCGCCCCGCGTGAGGAATCTCTCGAACGACGTTCCCGGAAAGGCCCGTGCCTGAAGCCCGCCCTCAGCCCAGCGCCCTGTTGATGGCCCCGACGAGGGATATGCAGGCCGCCTGCTCGCCTTTGGTCAGATCGGTGAGACTGCTGTTCTGAGCCCATCTGGCGAAGGCCGTGGCGAGCGTGGTCTTTTTGAACGGTCTCTTCGTCTTGCAGTTGAAGATGTTCGTGATGGGATCCTCCTTCCGCTTGGTGGCCTCCTGAGTGATGTCTATGTTCAGCCTCGATTTTGCCAAGCTTACAAGGGTTACCCTCAGGAGGTCCTCAATCTCCACGGCCTTCACCGCCCCCGAGTAGAAGTTCCTGACGCGAAGGATCCTATCCCTGCCAAGGAGGTTAACCATCTCTCCTCCCACGGAGGCCTGGTCGCCCGCGCCATCGGAGTCGAAGAGCGCTACTGTCCTAAGCCCGTTCCCATGAAGCATCTTGACTAAATTAATGATATTCCCCACCGCGTGCGCGGGGATCATGAATATGTTGTTCATGCCTATTCCCGGCCTTCCGGACATTTCGACCAGGTAAGAAATTGTCCGCAGGTACCAGCAGTCAGTGATTCCCTCCACGACGAGGTTTCTTATCATCAAAATCTGGGCGGAGGAGGCGCCGCTGGCGCCGACCCGCGCTGGAGCTTGGCCGTTGCCCCCGGAAGGGATGCGGCTTCCGGAAAGGACGGCAGACTCCCGGTCATCAGCGGCCCCCGCCACAGCGTGGCCGTTGCCCCGAGCCGGGCCGGGGCTCACGGCATGGTGGACAAGTTGAGGGTTAGCGTCGCTTCCGGCTGGAACGAGGCCGTGACCTGATGAAGAAAAAGTCATGTTGACACTGCCCGCAGGGATGACGCCTGCTCCGATAGGAACAGCCGGCAACGGGCCGGCGGAACGGTGCCACTCCCGGACGAGCCCGGCTCCCTGGAGGATGACGGTTCTCCCACCTGCATAGCCGGGCCCCGGATCGCCAGAGCTCTGGCCGCCGTCACGGCTCCCCGTGTCCTTCGGAAGCTCCCCGGGAAAGACGTCCCGGCCATGCTCCGGTCCCGCCGCGCCATAGGAGGGCCCTGGCTCCCCGGTCGTACGGGAGGCCGCGGGAGCCACAGCCGTCCTGGAGGGCGCGGGAGTTCCGGCGGCGCTGGAAAGCGAGGCCTTGTCCGGATCCGAGCCGGCCGAGCGTGCCGTGACTGTGCCCCACGAAGGTCCGGCCCTTCTGAGGGTCAGAACCGAGTCACTCTGGCCCCCGGCCGCCAGGGCGGGGCCGTGAATGGCCATGACGGTCTGGCACCGTTTCGAGAGCGCCTGAATGTCCTCCACCAACCCCTTCAGCCTGAATGTCTGAATCCCCTGCCCGGGCTCATCCAGAAGCAGGACCGCGCCCCCGCGCCTGGCCTCGGCGAGGCCCGCCACGAAAAGGGAGACCACCTCCTGGAAGGCCGCAGGGCGCTGGGCCAGATCTATCTCCACACCGTCCAGATCCGCCGTGAGCAGCTTCAGGTCAGGCCCGTCCGCGACCAGGCCCAACCTGCGCGCCCAGCACGGGGCCGTGTCCGGTTTGAGAAAGCCGCCCATGGCCCGTGAGAGCCTCGTGGCTGCATCGCTCAAGATGGCACGCAACACGCCGGGGGGGTACCCGCGCCAGTCCAGGGCACTCGCCCCTGCTTCCTTGCCGGGGAGTGACGCCGGAACGGCCTCCGGGCCGGTTTCCTTCCCGCCCCCGCTCGCCGGAGCGGATCCTTCGTCTGCCCCGGCCCCGCCACCACGAGCTGGCCTGCCGCCTGACCCTGACTCGCCATCCGGAGCTGCCCCGTCGTCCGACTCGGCCCAGCCATCCGGAGCTGCCCCGTCGTCCGACCCGGCCCCGCCATCACGGGCTGCCCCGGCTCCGCGAACGGCTCCGCCTGATGCCCCGCCTGCCTGTCCCCCACCAGTTCCTGCAGCCGACCCGTCAGAGAGAAAGCCCAAAAACCTCAGCAGGCACAGGTCAGGGTAGCTCATCGTCCCTAACGGACCGCGATCGTCCGCTTCCGAGACGGGGAGACGATCCAGGGAGATCGAGGGGCTTATGCACGCCCCGCCCGGCCCGATGAGGACGAAGCGCGGGAGGAGGGCGCGGCAGGTCTCCAGGACGGACACACGGGACAGGGGGATGGAGATCCTCTCCCGGAGCGACTCGAAACGCTCGGCGGAAGGGCCCGTCGGCCTGATCCGCAGCATGAGGGCGTTCACGCGGTCAAGGAGTTTCCCGGCCCCCCGGACGTCCGCCAGCGCGCAGGGTCCCCCGTCCCGCAGGATCTCCTCCAGCGCCTCGGAAAGGCCCCTTCCCTCCTGCTCCCCCTCAGCTTCCTCGATTCCGAGGGAGGCCAGGGCGGTGATGTCCCGGGCGAGCTCTCCCCACTCCGGGTCCGGGGGTGCCCCCCTTAGCCCGTCCCAGCGGCTCCCGTCCATGCGGACGCCGCAGGCGTAGGCAACGTCCCGGAAGCTCGCGGGTAGAAGCCCCCGCTCGGCGGGGGACAGGACGAAGTGCCCCTCGCTCACCGAGAATGCGTCCCGGTCCACGCCGCCTCGAAGGACGTCGTCGACGTAAAACCTGCGGGGGTAGTCTCGGAGAGCATCGTAGGAGAAGGTCCCCCCCGACGGGTTGAGCATATGGAGTCCCAGGAGAAGCGTGCTCTTCCCCGACTCGTTCGGGCCGGTCAGGACGGAGAACGACTCATCGAAATCGATCGGCCCGGAGTCAACGAAGCTCCTGAAACCCCTTATCCTGGCGCTGGCTAGTCTCATGGCGATCCGTTGACCCCGCGAACGGCATCTCTCGAACGGTTTTCCCGGAAAGGCCCCGGTCTGCTGCCCGACTGACGCGACCGCCGCGACAGGGGCGGGCGCACAGGAAGAGTCCTTGTGACGCCCCCAGAGCTTGTCCCAATCGAGCTATTATAGCATAGCCTCGGGGAGCCAAAGACGGCCTCCTGCCTGCACTGCCGGTCACTTGGTCAATGGGGGGAAAGGTCACCGGGTATCTGTTCACGGACGAAAGCGGGGGAAACTACAGCAAGACCCAGCTCTTCCACATTCCTGGTGCAGGACGGCTTTCCTCCGGCCCTGGGCGGCTTTCCTCCGGCCCTGGGCGGCTTTCCTCCGGCCCTGGGCGGCTTTCCTCCGGCCCT
>JAISFP010000338.1 GCA_031263525.1 Deltaproteobacteria bacterium
CCCGGGCCAGCGAGCGGGCCCCGGCGCTCGCGCGTCTGGGGAGCCTCGAGTCAGCGACAGCCAGGTATTCCGTTCGCTACGCTCCGACCTGGCCGGATCCACTTCATGTGGAGCTCTTCGCTCCGCTTGTTCCCACATGAAGTGGCGGAGCCGTGTTTCCCTTCGGTCACGACGGCGGACCCCCGCCCCCCCCACCCTCCCACCGGGGCGGGGTAGAGCCGCCTCCGTGCCTGGGGCGCGTCGCTGCCAGGCACGGAGGCGGCGGAGCCCCGCGTCCCCTCCGGGTCCGGGGGGGGGCCCGGTTCCCGCAGGGCCGGGCCCGCGCTCTCCGCTCCACGTTCGCCGACGAGAGCCGCCTCACCCGTGCCTGGCGAAGCGTCGCTGCCAGGTCCGGGAGGCGTCGGAGCCCCGCGTCCCCACCGGGTCCGGGGGGGAGGCCCGGCTCCCGCAGGGCCGGGCGCGCACTCTCCGTTCCCCACGTTCGTCGACGAGAGCCGCCTCCCCCGTGCCTGGCGAAGCGTCGCTGCCAGGTCCGGGAGGCGTCGGAACTCCGCGTTCCCACAGGGTCCGGGGGAGGGGGATGCCCGGCTCCTGGCGGGCCGGGCCCGCGCTCTCCGCTCCACACGTTCGCCGGAGAGAGCCGCCTCACCCGTGCCTGGCGACGCTCCGCCGCCTGGCACGAGGGGCGACGGAGCACCGCGCTCGCTCCGCTCGCCGGGCCGGCAAGTACAGGCCGCCCCGAAACGGGCGGGCCAAGAAGGCGGCTGTGTCGTGGCCGTCATAGAGAGGCGGCAGAAGGCAGACCGCCGGACCGACGCAGAATGCCAGGGCATCACCCCCATCAGGTATCAAACAAGGGGATGCCGAGGTCCTCGATCGGGGTGATGCCCGGGCACTCCGGAATGCCGCAGAGTTCCAGGAGCCTCCCGCCGGGAACAGGCGGCGGACCTCCCGGGGGAAGCTCCCCGAAGAGGGCATAATAAACCCCCGAGACGAACCCTGAGGCCCGACCGCCGTCAAGGCCGCCGACAAGATTCGCCAGAGCGTCGCGAACAATACGTTCCTTGTCGAATCTGTAGGGAGAAGGGAAAGCGTATCCCAGGCGCCTTATGACTCCGTCCAGAACGGACTCGTCGAATCCCTCGACCATTTCCATCAGCCACATCTCGGACGCGGTCTCCCGCGCCGTGCCGACGATCCCCAGCAGGAGCCGCGCCATGGGCCAGAGGACGTCGAGGGGCTCCGGCCCTCCGGGTCCGGAAACAGGCGGCTGATCGGCCAGGCTGATGGCCTCGAACGCCCGCCAGAACCCCGTCCGCGCGTTCGCGTCGCGAACGGCCTCCGACGTCTCGCGAATGCTGGGCGGCACCATGTCTGGAGGACGATCCGGGGCCAGCAGAGGACAGATGTCCTCGGCGTCGAAGTAGGTCCACATCTGCCTGAGCGCCTCCTGATTGCCCTCGTTGCTCGATCTGTGCAACAAGTACTCAATCATGAAATGGTGGAGGCCGGGCAGGATCTTGCCATCGCTGTCAGCAGGCGTGAAGGTCAAGACCCTGGTGGCAACGGTCACCGGCTTGTTGGGATCCGGAACGCTGGACCCCTCGACCGTTTTCTTCAGGCCCTTCGACCAGAAAAACATCGTCTGACCGAACATGCTGGCAGCGTACTCCAACCATACCTTGAGATAAGTCCTGCCCTTCGCCTTCTCAGCCGCCTCCCTGGCCGCCTCGGCGGTTGCCCCTGCCCTCGCCTCCGCCCTCTTCGCCTTCCTGACGGCCGCGGCCCTGTCTTCCGGGGCTGCCCCGTCCGCCGCCACCCTGGCCTCCCTGGCCCTGCTGGCCGCCTCGGCGGCCTTCTCCGCAGCCTTCTCAGCCGCCATCATGACCCTGAACTCGTCCATGGCCCTGGGCTTAATGTCGTAGAGAGGCTGCAGATTCGTGGGCTTCACGGAGCCGGACGTCTTCGCGTTCATCTCCCTGACGATCTTCTCACCACCATCGGCACCATCGTCCCCACAGCAGTCCTGCCCGTCATCGCCGTCCTTGCCGAAATACTGGACGACCGCCCTATCAAGATCGCCATCGGCCACCTTCTTGACGTCCACGCCGTACTGGCTGAAGTGCTTGGCCGTCTCAACGGACATCCACGGGGTCTCCAGGTTCTTCTGCTTCCCCTGGTTCTTCTTCTCCCCCTTCGCTCCCAGAAGAAAGTCACGAAGCCGTTCGGAAAGCTCCGTCTCAAGCTTCTTCACCTCGTCATCGGCCAGCTCCCGTGACCAGAAGTGCAAGATATGGTAGTGAGGGTGCCAGCCGTACCTGAAACCGAACGTGACCTCCAGCTTCACGACCGACCCGCAGCCGCAATCCTTCCGTAATTTCGTGTATGTCCCGCTACTGTAGATCTTCTCCTTCATCAGACGCAGCATCTGTAGCGAAGTCAGCAAGGTGTGGCCAACATGGTGCGGGATGGTTATGGTGGTCATCGTGACCGTCATGTGGTTCTTGCGAGCCCAGGCAACAGCATCCTCCAGATTGGTCTGCTGAACCATGGACTCTATCTTGTTGCAGTGCTCGCAGAGCCACTTCATGTCGCACCGCAGAAGGTTGTCCATCCTGGTGCCCTTCTTGGGGGGAATTTTGGTTCCGGGAAAGATCGTCTCCGTGACAGAGGCACCCAGGCCCTCTCGCGGATTGGCCCTCTTGCACCCACAGACGAGCCAGGAGCTGTCAAGATGCTTTTTCATCCGACAAGCGAGCTCCCGGCGCTGAATCTCGGCCTGTACAGACGGCAGACGAATCCCCCGGATAGGAAAAATCCACTCCCGCATAATCTGCTCATACGTGCTGACTCCGAATATGTATCTAAGGAACTGGGAGAAGGAGCGCCTGAGCCTCGCCTCCTCCCGCCTATCCCTTTGCAACTCCAGGACCCGCGCAGACGAGTCATCGGTCCCGGGCTGTTCCGACGAGGCCTCACCGGCAAGGCCCTCCAGATGATCCTGATTTCCGCAGAAATCGGCCTGGAAAGCCAGGTTTGACGGACCCGGGCGGGTCTCTGATCTACCAGATGCCTTTCTTTTTCCGAGTTGGTCGGTGCCGGTCCTGGCTGGTGCCCCGGCCCCAGAACCCGCGCAACTCCCCCGGACGGCGACAGCCTTCGGCTCAGGCCCGGGCAGGCACAGGTCGCCGAAATCGGCCAGTTCCCAGAAGTCGGGCCTTTCCAGGCCGCAGTCGCCGGACCCGGGCAGGCACAGGTCGCCGAACCTGACCTGTTCCCAGGGGTCTGGCCTGTCCGGGTCGCAGTCGCCGGTCCCAGGCAGGGACAGGGCACCGAACCCGGCCAGTTCCCAGGGTTCAGGCCTGTCCAGGCAGCAGTCGCCGGACCCAGGCAGGGACCGTCGACCGTATCCTGGCGGCACACGCCCCGCCGAAGCCGTCTCGGGCGGCCCGTTCGACCGGCAGGTTTTCTCAGCCCAGACCTGAACCGTATCTCTGGCCATAGCCCGGTCCAGCTGGTTCATCAGGACCGTCCTATACCACTTATCGCGTTCGTCCGGCGAGATTGCACCAAGGATGCAAAAAAGTTTTTCTTCGGGCAATTCGTCAAGGAAGGGGAGATTGTCTTCGCAGAGGCCGGCAAGACTGGAAAGCCATCCTGCGAAATGTTTTGTCATCAGCTCCGAAACCTTTCTATATTTTGCGTGGTTCAGAGCATCCAGATACAAAAAATGGCGCCCAGAACCGTCCGTTCCGAAACGCCTAGAAATGAAGAAAGCGCCCCGGAACCGTCTTTCGGGTCCTGGGCGCCGCCGTTCGCTGCTCTTGACCGCCAGTCCTGTTCCGCTTATACTGGCTTAGAAAGTTGGAGCGCGACTGGATGCGACCCAGTCCCTCTACCTATGACCGCCGACCTCATTGTAACTGTGGTCGGCGGTTTTTTTTTGAACCTTTCAGTCGTTTCAGTTTCTTGCTTCCCTGGAGAAAGAAGAAAAGGAGAAGGATGAAAGAGAAAAGGACAGAGAAACCGGCCTGGAAAGCGGGGAAAAACGAGAGATTCACAAAGGTCTCTCGTCCGCTGGGCTACTCGTCCCTATCCGACACGCAAAAGTGATACTAGCCTAGGATTGCCACTAAATCAAGAAAAAGTTTAGCGTAGCCTCGAAATCCTGCGGAAGCTTGGCTAACAACCGCAACCTCATGCGGCCTGATCCGAAGCTCGAAGCCCGAGGAACATCATCAACCCCATGTCCCAGGAGAGGGCTATGGAATACCAGAGCCAGAGACACAGACGCCAAGATGCTCAAGATGCGGACACAAATGTTGACGACCTCCCTAGGTGACCGACGCGGTCTTCGGTCGCCCCGGCCCCGGAACCCCCGGAACCCCCGGGAGAAACCGAGTTGGTCGGCGCCGGTCCAGGCTGGTGTCCCGGCCCCAGAGCCCGCGCAACTCCCCCGGACGGCGACAGCCTTCAGCTCAGGCCCGGGCAGGCACATGTCGCCGAAATCGGCCAGATCCCAGGAGTCTGGCCTGTCCTGGCCGCCGTCGCCGGACCCGGGCAGGCACAGGGCGCCGACCCTCGACCGTATCCTGGCGGCACACGCCAAGTTGGTCGGCGCCGGGGCCAGGCCGTCCCCCTGCCACCCCATCCGAGCCCGTGCAACCATCCCCGGTCGCGGGACTGGCCAGGCTCCATTCGTCGAACAGGCCCAGGTTCCAGCCCTGGAGGGGGGACATCGGGTGGCTCGAACTCGAACAGGGAGGGGACGTCGGGGGACTCGAATTCGGCCTGGGCCCGGGCCAGAGACTGAGCCAGGGCCTCATCCTGGCAGTAGCCCCTGATCTCGGGCTGAACCAGGATAGTCTCCAGCAGGGGCACCTTGCCCTGTCGCCTGGCCAGGACCGGCGCGGCAGGGCCAAGGGGGAGCTGGCTGGACCGAGCCTGACCCGCACGAAACCGGTCACCGGAGGGGCCAGCATCACTCCTGGCCCCCCTTCTCGCGAAGGTAGGCGCTCGCCCAGGCCAGGAAGGTCTCCCTCATGAAGATGGTCATGTTGGGGACATGCCCACGCTCCCGTCCGTAGAGCGCGAAGGCCCGCTCCAGGAGGGCGAACTCGCCGTCGGAGAAATGGGCGGCGAGCTTGTGAGTCCGCTTGCCGTCGGCCATCAGGGGGCGGCCCATCTTCTTCCCGGTCCGGGAAACCCGGTCAGGCCCGGGAGCACCGGGCTCTGGCCCAGAAACGCCGGGCTCGAAGAGCGGCCCGGGCTCCCCAGCCGGAACGGCCCCGGACTGGACGGCCTCGATCGAGGTCTGGGAGCCTGCAGGGATGTCCACCACCATATCCCGCGCCTTCCTCACCTTGTCGACAGGGTTCTTTGCGCTCATTCGCCCCCCTCCTTCCTGGCCTCGTCGACGGCCGCGAACAAGTCATCCAGCTGCCCCTGGAGCTTCCGGAGGGGCCTGATGCCCGCCCCAAAGGCCTTCATCTCCCAAACGGGCTGCCCGGTCTCGGCGAACCTCTCGAAGTAGTCGGAGCGGTTCACGAGGAAGACAGGGCCCCGGCCCTCGACGGACTCTTCGAGGGCCTCCCGGAAACCTGGGCCGCTCCTGGAGTCCATGTTGTTGGCCACGAATACCTGGCGGAACCCACCGCCGATCCCGTCCAGGAGCTTCAGCGTCCCCTGGAAGGTCGTCAGATCAGCTGTCCTGTTTGCCACGACCGGGACCACGATGACCGAAGACTGGCGGATGAAGGCACGGACACGCCCGTCGTTGCCGCGGTCCAGGTCCAGGACGTGGGGACCGTCTCCTTCTATGAGGACGCTGGTCGCCGCCTCGTCGAAGGTCACGAATTCGCCCTCCTGGAAGAGGCCGCCGAAGAGGGTCCCTGTGAAATTGTCCCGCTTCCCCGTATAGAAGCGACCGCCCGAGCGGAGGGCGTACAGGGCCGCCAGGGTGGTCTTCCCCTGCCCCCCCTTGATCGTGAAGAAAGTCGTGAAGATCCCGGTCACCGTCAGCCTCCTGTCCCGGCAAAAATGTCTGCCGGGATACTTAAATAACATACAATGACATTTAAAAGCATTTAATGCTATCACATGTCATCTTATGGGATAGTATATCAGAAAAATCGTGATGTCAACAGGAGGCGCGGGGAAGAGAAGCCGCTGCCTTCTCCTGCCGGACGCAAGGACAGAAAATCACCGGTGCCGATGACTGTCAAGAAGGCCATGTCAACGGTTCATGGAATGCTGACTGAGACACAGCAAATGTAACCTTAAATAATATAAGACAACACTGAAATATGCACAAAATTAAGGCATGATTAATTAAGCAGATGCAAACAACATTATTATTTAAATAGCTTTGCTGATAATCATTATCATATGAAAAAGCTATATGAATATAGTCATATTATTATGCTGAATTTCAATCAGTTAATGACATATATTTACAGTATCATGTGTAAAAATTATTGTCACATTCAGATGAGTGGCGACAACGAATCCTGGCTGCCGTTCATGACCCTGAATACCAGGACGTCAGCGATGTCCTTGCCTTGGCCATCGGGCGGGATCCAGAGAGAGACCTCAGCATGAGGGGCTGCCCTGCGAGCAAATTCCGCCTGCTTCTCATGCCCTGCGTCCGTAGCTGTCTGCGTTTCCGCGTCTTTCTCACGCTCGCGGGCCACGATGATCGACCTGGCACCCGCAAGGACTTCCCTCACGGTCGGCGGCATAGTCTCGGGCCGGAGGAACGAAAGACTCCTGGCACCGCCGGATACTATGGTCGAAGGGGTCTTCCTGCCATCCAGCTTGGCCAGCGCGTGGACCGCCAGGGCATCCACGCCGCCCTCGACGATCCATACCGACTCCGGGTTGTCTCCCCGAAAAATCGGGGCGAAGCTCTTGTCGGAATGTCTGAAGTCAACCTTGGTGAACTCGGGGGCGATGCTCGAGACTATAGCCCGTTTGACTACCCAACGCGGCACCCGCGCCGCGTCGTAGCCAACGAAGGCGACCCCATCGTGGAGGGGGAAGATGAACCCCTGCCGAATGGCCGCCATAGTCACGGCGATAGGGATCTTCCTGCCTCGAAGGTAGGCCACCACTGCCTTCGAAGCCGCCCTGACCGGGAGAGTCGGCCTGGCGGAACGGTCCGCAGGGACAGCGGGCTCTAAACCCCGAATCTGGGCCGGCGCAACAGAAAGACAGGAAGAAAAAGGCACCTGCAACAAAGACGCGTTTGCTGATCTCGCGCCCTGCTGAGGTGCGTCGGCTAATTTCACAGTCTCCATGGAGGCGGCACCAGCCTTCGGAGCCGGGGGGATGCCCAAAATGTCGAAAATGGCCTGCCGGAAGCCGAACCCGGTGATTTCCATGTAAAAATCGGTCATGTCGCCGCCGCCCTGGCCGTGTTTGTCCGTCCAGATCCATCTGCCTTCTGGAAGGAAGGTCAGACGGTAAACTTCTTCTAGAAAACTGTCCCCATGAATGAACACCTTAAAGTGGCCCATGTAGCCGTCGGCCTTGAGGATGTATCCCCTGCTGGAGAGCAGATTCCGGGGATCGAACAGCCTGGCCTCTGCGCACAGCTCCTGAGGTATATCCCTGCCCCAAAACATTCCCTGATGCCACCGCATTTGCTTCCTCCTTTCAAGGGATGACCTGTCCACAACAGAGGGGATCCGACTGACCCCATTTTGCCAGATTTAGCTTGCAACTTGCAACTGGCAAGTGCCGAAGGCAACCCGGAAGGCCGACGGAGAAAAAGAAACTTAGCTGACTTTGGGGAAAGAATGAGAGAACCTGCAACACAGTAAATTTTCATTGGACAATTTCGCAATCAGTCCATCGTTTTAAAAAACTAAACTTCCTGTCGCCAGCGGCATTGTCCATCCTTAGTTGACTTGGCATCATCCCGCGAAAGAAGTCAACGGGATTCCCGCCTATTGGCCAGCAACAGAACAAGTCCGAATTTTAAAGGAAGCTTTATAAATAAAAAGTATAATAATGTGTACTATAAGCTTTATGGAATAAGGTATACAGTGAATTAATGCACAACAAATTTAGTCTAAATATTTAATGTCCATCAATTTATGACAATTAGAAACCTATACACATTTCCGGCTTCGCTCAGGCCTTGTGCCGATGGCCCTGACGTCAGTCCCAAGACCAGCCATACCGACTCGCGAGAAACTGGCACAACTTTCTTTTTCCCCGCCGGCCTTCCGGATCCGGGTCCGGCAGATCCTCTGCCCTGGCAAGAGCGGCTAGCGATAGCGAGGCCTTCTCCTGGGCTTCGGCGGTTCAGGGTTCGGGTCCAGTTCTCATAAATTCGGGATTTCCCCAAACTTTGATGCCGCACCATTTCCGCCTCGCTAATTCCAAGCCCGTCCTTAAGGCCGTTTCCGAGGACGAGAAGAAATATATCCTGGTTCCCCAGTCCGCGAATGCCGCCGCGCCTCCACTTTCCTCCATCGTGAAAAATGTCCCTCCGTCCCTGACAGCGGCCCTGGCCCGCGCTCCGGACCTGCCACAGGGGCCCGCCTTTCTCCAGCCGTCCCTCTCGGATTTCTGTACCCCGGCAAGAGACTTCCTCTCGTCCGTCTGCCTCGCCGCCAGCTCCTTCCACGCTAGGTTTCCCAGTCCACCGTGCCACGGACCAATACCTTTCCGGTAGAACCTCTCGTCCACCTGCTCGAAATGGCCTCCTTCCTGCAGGCTGAACCAGTACTTCAGCTCGCATTCCCTCATGCACTTCTCGATGGTGTAGAAGGCCCAATGAATCTTAACCGTCCCCCCCGTTTAATTTGATTCATTGGATCAAATGAGTCCGGGAGAAACCAAGCCCCTATATCTTGATCTTGCATTCGATAATTCCAGATGCGAGGGGGCATCCCGTTTCATTTGATTCTGAGAATCAACCGTATCCGGCGAAAACCAATGCCCTATATCTTGCATTGGATAACCCTAGATGCAAGGGGAGCAATTCATTTCATTTGATTCTAAGAATCAAATAAATGTTGAATCAAAAATAAACCCTAAAAAATTATGGGTTGACCAAGTTGACAACTGACGGACGAAGGAGGCATCGCAGAGCTCTGCAAAGGGGACAGAACACCTGGGGCTAGACGGCCAATCAGTTGGATGGAGAGCCGCAAGCCGGGGCGACTATCCTTATGATCAGGGCGA
The DNA here is from genome assembly GCA_031263525.1 of Deltaproteobacteria bacterium. Lineage (GTDB taxonomy): Bacteria > Desulfobacterota > Desulfarculia > Adiutricales > Adiutricaceae > JAIRZX01. The sequence continues at coordinate 9,196 of JAISFP010000338.1, forward strand.
CCATCTTCCAGGCTCTGGGCGACCTTCCCTCGGGTACTTGACTACCTTCCACTGGAACCTGGGCGGCCATTCCTTCAGAGGTTAGGGGCGGCCATCCTCCGGACTTGAGGCAGACTTATAGGTTTGCACCAGTTGGTACCAGAGCATTACTTCTGTTTTGGCCACTGCCAACTGGTCAATCTTCCTTTTTCCATCCGCCGAATTATTTCCGATTCGACATGAATCGTTGTCTCGTGACAGTCACGGATGGGCAGAAAAAAAACTGGCCGCCAGACCAACGAAGATTGCTCCGCCGACCCCGTTAGCCTGGAGGGTCGGCTACCTCCATAGACCACGTCGCCCATCCCTGTCACGATAAGAGGAATTCATTCAGCCCGCCAAAGGAAGAAAAGATGTTCTAACGGACATACGCATCAAAAAAATGCAGGCCAAAGGCAAAGAAGGCCGGCGGGGAAAAGAAAAGGGCTACTGCCCTGGGCAATACTCCAAAAACATATTAAGCATTTAACACAACAATATTTTTGATAATCCTTATAAAATAAAGGCTTAATGTAATATATGTAATACACAATTTTTTACACTATCCTGCTTGGAAAGACTGGCGAAAAAAAGGAAAAACGGTGGGAGGCAACGGCAATGGAGCCGAAACAAGATCGCCCCTAACGGCTGACGATGCCCTGGAGTGAACTGGCCGCTTACCGCCAGCCGAAGCAGGCAGGCCAAAGGCAAAGAAGGCCGGCGGGGAAAAGAAAAGGGTTGCTGCCCTGGGCAATGCTCAAAAGACATATTAAGCGTTTAAAACAATAATATTTATGATTCTTCTTATAATGCAAGGCTTAATGTTATATATATAACAAACAATTTTTCACACTATCCTGCTTGGAAAGACTGGCGAAAAAAGGAAAAACGGTGGGAGGCAGCGGCAATGGAGCCGAAACAAGATCGCCCCTAACGGCTGACGATGCCCTGGAGTGAACTGGCCGCTTACCGCCAGCCGAAGCAGGCAGGCCAAAGGCAAAGAAGGCCGGCGAGGAAAAGAAAACTGGTTGCCTCCTAGCTTCCACCCAGTGCCGCCATGGCGCAGTCACAGAGTGCCGCTCCGTTACGACCGGTTACTACGATACGAACAGATGCCGACTGATCCGCCCGGAAGGCCGGCGGGGAAAAGAAAACCCTGTTACTGGAAAAAAATGATGTAAATATACCACGCCAATTGGCATTGACATCGAATGACATTTAATGATATTTGATGACATTTAATGACATTTTATATTATCTGATGTTTTTTTATGTTGCCTGGCGTCGCTTGATAGCGGTGCCTTCCTCCCGTACCTGGGGAGCCATGAGCTGATGACCGGACACGAGAGTCGGCTCCCTCGACGCTCTGGACGAGAGCCATCCGCTGGTTCCCGGACATGGGCGGCGGCTCCGAGGCGCTCTGGACGAGGGCCATCCGCTGGTTCCCGGACACTGGTGCCGCCTCCCTCGGCGCTCTGGACGAGGACCATCCTCTGAAGCCCGGACACTGGCGCCGCCTCCCTCGGCGCTCTGGACGAGGGCCATCCGCTGGTTCCCGGGCCAGCGAGCGGGCCCCGGCGCTCGCGCGTCTGGGGAGCCTCGAGTCAGCGACAGCCAGGTATTCCGTTCGCTACGCTCCGACCTGGCCGGATCCACTTCATGTGGAGCTCTTC
>JAISFP010000384.1 GCA_031263525.1 Deltaproteobacteria bacterium
GGCAACCTCGCCAAGAGGGCGGCTGGCTCGGGCTCGGCTGGCTAGCGCTCGGCTGGCTCGGGCTCGGCTGGCTAGCGCTCGGCTGGCTCGGGCTCGGCTGGCTAGCGCTCGGCTGGCTAGCGCCCAGTTTCATACTAGGTGCCCCCCCCTTGGGGTGCTCAACAGGGGGCCTTCCCTATCAAAACGCCCTCTACAGAAAATCATTCCATCCACATGGGGTATCCATAGTTGACTCTTCAACTTCAAAGGTTCCTCATCTAGGCTCTCATCTATCGAAAAGGCATTCAATAGAAAGGCACCTGAACAGTTACGTCAGGTGGTGGTACCTGAATGGTTACCCTGTTATAATAATCGCCTTTGCTCACGGCACTGCCCCGAGCCCGTCCGGCCGGGCCGGTACCCGTCCCCGGGCGCGGCCCGTGAACGCGCCTTCCGCACCGCCTCGCTCCGCACAACACGTCGACAGGATTCAATGTCTCTCGTAACCTTTTCAGATGTCAACCGCTTCTACGGGCGCCAGGACGTCCTGACCGGCGTCACCCTGGCCATTGAGCCCGGCGACCGCATAGGCCTGGTGGGCCGCAACGGCGCGGGCAAGACCACCATCATCCGCCTCATCATGGAGGAGGAGCAGCCCGACCGCGGCCAGGTGGTGCGCGCCAGGGGCCTCAGGATCGGCTACCTGCCCCAGGAGATCCTGACCCAGCCCGGCAAGCGCCTCCTGGAGCTGGTCCTGGACACCGACCCGGAGTACCGCCGGGTCGAGGCGTCCCTGAAGCAGATGGAGGCCGAGCTGGCCGCGCTCCAGGACAGCCCCCGCCCCGAGGACGAGGTGATGGACATGGTCGAGCGCCACGGGGCGCTCCTCCACGAGTTCGAGAGGCTCGGCGGCTGGGAGAAGGAGTCGGCGGCCAAGAAGATCCTCTCGGGCCTGGGCTTCCTCGAGACCGACCTGGAGCGCGACCTATCCGAGTTTTCCGGGGGCTGGATCATGAGGGCGGTCCTGGCGAGGCTCCTCCTGGCGCGGCCGGACCTCCTCATCCTGGACGAGCCCACGAACCACCTGGACCTGGACAGCCTCATCTGGCTCGAGGCGTACCTCAAGGGCACGCCCTCGGCGCTCCTGCTCGTTTCGCACGACCGGGTGTTCCTGAACAACCTGGCCACGAAGGTGATAGAGCTCCGGAACGGCAAGGCGGACCTGTACCCCGGCAACTACGAGCAGTTCCTGGAGGCCAAGGACATGCGCCTCCAGACCGAGGCCTCTGCCTTCCAGAACCAGCAGGCTCAGATAAAGCAGATGGAGAAGTTCATCGAGCGGAACCGCGCCCGCGCCTCCACGGCCCGCCGCGCCCAGAGCCGCGTGAAGGCCATCGACAAGATGGACCGCCTGGCGGCCCCCGACTCCGGGCTGGACCCCAAGTTCATCCTCTCCCTGCCGGTCGGGCGCCGGGGCCCGGACATGGTGGCCGAGCTGAAGAACGTCTCCAAGATCTACGGCGACATCGAGGTGTTCACCGACCTCAACCTCACCCTGCGCCGCGGCGACCGCCTCGCCCTGGTCGGGCCCAACGGGAGGGGCAAGTCGACCCTCATAAAGATGATGGCGGGGGCGGTCGCCCCCACCTCAGGCGACACCCGGCTGGGCCAGTCGGTGGACCTGGGCTACTTCTCCCAGTTCCAGATGGACAGCCTGGACGCCTCCCGCACGGTCCTGGAGGAGTTCGCCGCCTCCTCCGCCGGCATGACCCCCGGCTCCCAGAGGACGCTCCTGGCCGGGTTCCTCTTCCAGGGGGAGGACGTCTTCAAGAAGGTGAAGGTGCTCTCCGGGGGCGAGAAGACCCGCCTCGTCCTGGCCAAGATAATGATGGGCGCGCCCAACCTCCTGCTCCTGGACGAGCCCACCAACCACCTGGACATCACGGGCCGACAGATGCTCGAGGAGGCCCTCGCGAGCTACCAGGGCACCATGGTCATCATCAGCCACGACAGGCACTTCATAAACCGCCTCGCGACCTCGGTCGGCATCATCGAGAACGGCGGGCTCACCGTCTATCCCGGCGACTACGACGACTACCGCGACATCTGGCTCCAGAAGATGGAGGAGGCCCAGGCCGCCGGGAGCCTCCCCCCTGCCCCGGACGCCGCCGACGCCAGGGCCCCCTCCACGAAGGCCCCAAGCCTGAAGGCGGCCTCCCAGAAATCCCGTTCCCAGGACATGGACCGTCTGGACGCCGGGGTCTCCGCCCGCAGGAAGGGCGCCCAGAAGGCCGTCGGCAGGGCCGCGGAGAGGCAGAGGGCGGAGCTCAGGAAGGCTATGGTCGAGACCGAGTCCCGCCTGGACGGCATCGCCCGGCGCCTGGGCGAGCTGGACAAGGTCCTCTCCGGCCACGAGGTCTACAAGGACCGCTCCCGCATGTCCGAGATCCTGAACGAGCAGGCCGACCTGAAGAAGGCCATGGCCGCCGTCGAGAAGGTCTACGAGCGGCAGATGACAGATCTCGAGAGGCTGGACCGTCCAGACGGCTGACGACCGCCTCGCCCGGCCCGCTGCCAGCTCCCCCAGGACCGGCCTCGCCCGGCCCCCAGCCAGCTCCCCCAGGACCGGCCTCGCCCGGCCCGCTGCCAGCTCCCCCGGGACCGGCCTCGCCCGGCCCCCGGCCAGCTCCCCCGGGACCGGCCTCGCCCGGCCCCCAGGCTCACCTTCCCTGCCTGGCCCCGCGAGGCATGCCGCCGCCCCTCCCGCGCCTGGCTCCGCTCTCCCCCGCGGGGCCTCTTCATCCTTCCCCGGCCAGGCCCGACCCCGCGCATGCTATCCCTGAGCGCGTCACCCGCTGGGCCATGCCTGACTCGCCCTTTCCGATCCCCGCCCCAGGCGGGCAGACGAGACATCTTGCCGGGCGGCCAGCCGCCGCCCTAACACGCCCGCGGGAGCTCACGGCCAGACACGGGTCTTCCCGGACTCCCGCAGGAGACATAATCATGCGAAAACTCCACCTCGCCACGCTGGCGGCGCTTTTCCTGGCGCTGGCCTCCCCCCTCATCTTCCCGTCCGCTCCGGCCTCTGCCGCCGCCGACTCCTCCTTCACCCTGGACAACGGGCTCAAGGTCATCCTCTCGCCCCAGCCCGGCAACCCGGTGTTCTCCGCGCGGTTCTCCATCAGGACCGGCTCGCGCGACGAGACGGGAGCCGCAGAGTACGGGCTGGCGCACCTCATGGAGCACATGGCATTCAAGGGCACGTCCCGGAGGAAAGTGGGCGAGCTCACCCAGGAAATCGAGAACAACGGGGGCTTCACAAACGCCCTGACCTCCTTCGAGCAGACCTCCTACTACGTGGTCATGCCCTCCGACAAGCTCGAAATCGCGGTGGACGTGCTCTCCGACATGGTCTTCCACCCGACCTACGACCCGGACGAGTACGCCAGGGAGAAGCAGGTGGTCATCGAGGAGATACGGCGCGGCGAGGACACCCCCTCCACCGAGCTCTACAGGCTCCTCTACGCCGACACCTTCGGCCCGGACCACCCCTACGGCCACAGGGTCATCGGCGACGCCGAGGCCGTCGAGGCGGTTAGCCGCGACACGGCCCTGGCCTTCCACGACAAGTTCTACCGCCCCGACAACGCCGTGCTCTTCATTTCCGGCGGGTTCGACCCGGACGAGGCCAGGGCGCTCGCGGACAAGTACCTCTCCTCCATTGAAAGGCCCGCCGCCCCGCTCGTCCGGAACACCGTGCCCCCCACGCCCGTCACGGGTCTAAAGGTGCGGGTGATCAAGAGCCCGAAAGTGCAGATGCCCAAGGTGGTCCTGGGCTTCCCCTGCCCCTCCGCGTCCGACTCGGCCGCCCCCGAGATGGAGCTCCTGTCGTCGGTCATGTCCGGGGGCGACTCCTCGAGGCTCGTCGAGACGGTCCGCGACAGGCTCTCGCTCGTCACCTCCATAGGGGCATACCCGCTCACCCACCTGGAGGGGGGCGTCTTCATCGTCAGCTACGACACCGATCCGGAGAAGGTCCTGCCCGCCCTGGAGGCCGTGGTGGCCGAGCTCAACCGCTTCTCCTCCGACCCGCCGTCCCCCGACGACCTGGCCCGCGCCAGGGCGCTGGCCGCCAAGGACTTCGTGGACTCCCAGGAGGCCGCGTCATCCATGACGTCATTCGTGAGCTCCTTCGAGCTCTCCTACGGCGACTACAGGCTGAAGGACGCCTTCCTGACCATCTGGTCCCGGATCGTCGGGCCGGATCTCGCCCGCGAGGCGTCCCGGATCTTCTCCGCAGCAAACATGACGGTCACCGTTCTCCTGCCCCAGGAGGCCCCCGACCTCGACGAGGCGGCCGTCAGGGCCGCCGTCATGAAGCTCGCGCCCGCCGCCTCGGCGGCGGCCGGCACCGACCCCGCCCCGAAGTTCCAGCCCGTGACGCTCAAGAGCGGGGCAAGGCTCTTCGTCCTGGAGGACCCGTCGATTCCCCTGGTCGAGGTCAAGGGGGCGCTCCTGGGCGGCCGGCTCGCCGAGAGGCCCGGCAAGGAGGGCGTGGCGGCTCTCGCGGCCGCGGTGTGGTCGAGGGCCAGCGGGAAGCTACCCGCCCCCGAGATGTCGAGGGCCGTGGAAGGGCTGGGGGCCGGCATCGGCGGGTTCTCCGGCCGCAACACGATCGGCATGGACGGCTCCTTCCTGAGCTCCGACTGGAAGGCCGGGCTCGCCCTCTACGCCCAGATCCTGACCGACCCCGCCTTCTCCCAGGAGGACTTCGACCTCAAGAAGGAGGAGCACCTCGCCCTCCTCAAGACCATCGAGGAGGACCTCCGCACCAGGGTCTACCGGATCAACAACAGGGCCCTCTTCCGCGATCACCCGTACGCCGTGGAGAGCTTCGGGACCACCGAGTCGGTCACGAAGCTCACCCGCGAAGACGCGGAGGCCTTCTACCGCGAGCTGGTCCGCCCCGAGAGCCTGGTCTTCGCCGTGGCCGGCAACGTCACCGCCCAGGACGCGGCCGCTGCCCTGGACGAGGCTCTGGAGCCCTGGAAGCCAGCGCCCGCCGCGGCGGCGGCCCCGTCGGCCCCCGCGCCGCCGCCCGAGCTCGCCGGCCCGGTCACGGTCACCGAGCCCCTGGACCGCCTCCAGACCCACATAGTCATATCCTTCCTGGCTCCCGGCATGGGCGACGGGGGGGACCAGGCGGCGCTGGACGTGCTCGACTCGCTCCTGTCCGGCATGGGAGGCGTCCTCTTCACCGAGCTCCGCGACAAGCAGTCGCTCGCCTACACGGTGATATCCAGCTACCAGCCGGGGCTGGGCACGGGCTCCTTCAGCTTCTACATAGCCTGTGCCCCCGAGAAGGCGACAGACGCCGTGACGGGCATCATGAAGATCATCCGCGAGGCCGCCTCCACGGCCTACCCCGCGGAGAAGGTCGCCTTCGCCAGGGAGTACTTCTCCGGAAACAACAAGATCCAGCACCAGACGCTGTCCAGCCGCGCGGACGAGTCCGCCTTCTTCGAGCTGTACAGCCTGGGCCAGGACTACAACGACAGGCTCCTGAGCTCCGTGGCCGCAGTCACGCCCGAGGATATCAGGAGGGTCGCCGAAAAGTACCTGAACCTGGACCGCGCCGTGCTGTCAGTTGTGGGCACCCAGGCCTCCATAGACGCGTCGCAGGCGGCATTCTCCCAGAAGCCGTAGGACGGCGCATCACGGGTCGCCGCTGACCGGCGGTCCCCGGACGCCATGACCGGGCGGACCACGGTGAACGTCACGAAACGACGGGCATCGGGGGACGTCATGAAGAGCTGAATTTTCCTGCTTTCAGACTTTTCCGCCTGTTCCTGAAATTTCAGGAAACTCCCTGAACTGCCACATCCTGCCAGCGGCATCCTTGTCCGGCTAAACGCCGGGGAGGATGGCGCTGGCAGTTTTTTTTTGTCATCTGCAAGGCATTCAGGGATGAAGTCGGAGCAATTGAAAATTTTCATCACCTTGTCGAATCCAAATCTGCTCAATACGTTCACTTTGGATGGACTGTTGGCTTTGGACGGACCATGGATGGAGAATCGCCTGAATGCACATTTCTTCTGCACAATGCCGGTCATCAGGTATTAAAGCAAGGCAATGCCTTTCAACAGGCATTTAAGCAAGGCAATGCCTTTCAACAGGCATTTAAGCAAGGCAATGCCTTTCAACAGGCATTTAAGCAAGGCAATGCCGGTCAACAGGCATTTAAGCAAGGCAATGCCGGTCAACAGGCATTTAAGCAAGGCAATGCCGGACAACAAGGCCAGTACCAATTCTTCAAGCACCCTGATTGACTGTTCCTGGTTCCTATTGCGGTTTTAGAACGAATGGAATAGGATGGTAAAATTGACAGCTGGGCGGATGGACAGATGGGCGAATGGACAGACGACCCGGCTCATGAACGGATGACCGGCTGACGGTCCAAAGCCTGAACGGACTGAAGGACTGACGGACTGAGGAACGGATCTACAGACTGACAGACTGGCAGACAGACTGCCGAAGGCAGGTTGCGGATCCGGCTGATGCCTCCGGGAGAGAATGCCATGCAGAGGGAAGAGCTTCTTAGGGAAATTGACGGGAACCGGGACCTCATTGAGGAAAGATGCCGGCTGACGCCGGAACAAGCCGAGACGCTCGACAGGCACTACCGCCTGACCAACACGTTCACGTCCAACGCCGTCGAGGGAAACAGGTTCTCGCTGCAGGACGTGAAGCTGGTTCTCGAAGACGGCATCTCGGTCGGCGGGAAGACGCTGAGGGACCTTTTCGAGACGATCTTTCACGCGAAGGCGTTCGACACGATACTGAAAACTGCCAGGGAAAACTCTACGGATTTCGTTTCGGAAAGTCTCCTGGACATCATATCAGGACTGCACCGCACGTTTTACGAATTCATAGACAGGAAATACGCCGGAGTCTACCGCGACGTGCGCGTCATGATCACCGGAGCAAGAACTGTCCTGCCGCCGCCGGACATGTTGGAAACGTTCATGGACGGGTTCAGGGACTCGTTCGCGAGACACGCTGACGCGATGCATCCGGTCAGGCTGGCAGCCTTTGCCCATCTGAGATTCGTCCAGATCCACCCTTACGTCGACGGAAACGGGAGAATCGCAAGGCTCCTTACGAACTTTGTCCTGGTCAACCGGGGATATCAGATCATAAATGTCGGCGAGGATTCCCTCAGCCAGTATTACGATACTCTGGACAGAGCGGAAACGCAGGACGACGACGACAACGAGTTCCTTGACCTGTTCACGAGACTGGAACTGAACGCGCAGAAGGAATTCATGCGCCTGAACAATATGGAATGCCCTGGGCCTGTTCCCCCGACGAGGTCCTCATAATCGCCGCCTCAGCCTTCCGTCCCAAACGGGGCACTGTCATGAACAAGCTGATTTTCGCCACGGCTGACCCAAAGTCTGCTCCTCAGAGACGAACGCCATTTACTTCCTCAAAAAATATCAAGCGGCAGGCACCTTGAAACTACTTTCCCCCGGACAAAGCTGGTTAAATTGTTACAAGATCACATTATCGATTATAAACAGTTGATACAAATATATTATCAGACATATAAAATTAATCCAAAAGTTAAACATGAAAATTACAGGTCATACAAACTTAAAGGATATCAAATTCAAACTTTTAAATATTGAAATATTGTAACCATTCAGGTACCTTCCTAATGGGGACCCAACAGGGGGATCTTGACCAACCTAAATACCCTCGATGGATACTATTTACCCCTACATGAAGTATCAATAGTTGACTCTTTAACTTAAAAGGTTCCTCATCATGGCTCTCTTCCCCCGAAAAATGTCTTGTATAGAGGGGTACCTGAATGGTTACGAAATATTTAGATATTTATTTCATCGTGTGAGCTTTGCAGGATATATATTATCAAATATTGAAGAGCATAATCTTGACACATTGCAAGTTTTTAATATATAATTTTTAAACAAGCAAATACCTTAACCGTATACAATATCCAGCATAGAATCAAATGTAATCATTGATAAAATTAAGATAAAACATGGAGATAACATAAGTTATGATGCCTAGGGAGAAAGTGAGACACTGGAAATGTCTGATTCTTATGAGTGTTTTGGAAGTTTATGGAATTTCGGAATAGATATTAATGCCTGAAACAGATCAGCAATTGAAAAATACATGACAGTTTAAGATCATCTCCAATTTCCCATTATTAAAAAAGGTGCCCAGAAATACGGATGAGAATAGCCGTAACCCTCCCAACTCGGAGCATTGGCGCCCTGAGCGGAGGAAACGCCAGTCGCGCTGATGACAGTTCCCCGTTCCTCCGCCGGGGCGGAGCGATCGTCACGCATTACCGCAAGCTGGGCTTCACGCAGGGCCATCGCCTTGTCCATGTCAGACAAGTAATACAGCCGATAGAACTCCCGCATAAGGTCGGCAGTTGAGCGATCCGCCACGGGCCATAAAGATGCCAGGACTGCGGAGGCTCCGCGCCTCTGGACCACCACTCCTAAGCTTTCCATCTCAACGCCTTCGCCATTGCCGCGACTTGCCCCCGAGGCAGTGTCGCATGCTGACAGTGTTAGGAGATCGATATCTCTGAAGACAAGGGCGGGGTCCAGCCTGATCTGCCTGAGGCTCAGGGTTCCGTCCCCGAGGAGAAGCAGGGAGTTTTCGTGGCTCGTGGGGTCCAGTCTGAAATGGCTCGCGACGTGGACCACCCGGGCTCCTGCAAGGTTGCGGGACAGAGCTTCCCTGGTGAACTCGGCGTCCAGGAAGGCAGCACCGTCGAGCACCCCTCGCCCCGGGACTTCCGGGTCAGCCCCGTCCGTCCTGACTATGCCGGCTATCTCGTCAGCTACACCCGGGAGAGCCGGGAAGGATGGCATTTCAACTGTCACGCCAAACGCCCTCACGGTCTCCCCGCCTCTGGCGAGGCCTTCAAGGAGGCTGTCAGCGGCTGATTCGGTATAGATCGCTGTCGGGTACTTCTCGGCGAGCCACTTCTCCCCGTCCCAGAGCGCGGCCAGGGGGACGTAGCGGAGCGTTCCGTCAAGGGAAAGCATCACTGTCACCGCGTTCGACTTTTCCAGATCTTCCTCGAGCGGCTTGAAGACGGCATCGTAAAGAAGCCTGGCTTCCTGCCGCGGATCCTTCGACGGGTCCAGGAGAAGTGCCCGGAACCTGGAAACGAGCGCCGCGAGTTCCTCTCTCCCCACGGCGGACTTCCGCGTCACTATCCCGCGCGACGTCAGGAGAACAACGTAAAGGGTGTTCTCTGTCGACACGGCATGAACTATCACCGTTCCTTCGCCCATCTCGCCCAGGGTCTCCTGACGTGTCAGAAGCTCGCCCATGGCGCGCGAGGCGACAATTCCCTCCCCGTTTTTGAGAAGATGCGGGAGACTTTCGCAGACGTTAATGAAAGCTGCGCGCGACTCGGCTATTCCGTCGGCGACAGAGGCGAAACGTGACTGTTCCTCTTCGGTCAGGCCTTCATTGTCGCGTTTCTCAAGGAGTGACGAGTATTCCGACCCGAGCGCCGCGTCGGCTTCCGCCACGCGTGAATATTCCATATGAGCCGCCTCTTCAATTGTTCCGACAAAAATATTCCCTGGGCCGGACGAACTTTCAGAATTGGCTGGCAGCGAATCCTCCGAAACGTCTCGGCGTGACCTCGGCACCGAAGGTTCTGGATCAAGTCCGCGCAACTCGTCGTCCTTGAGGAGTTCCAGGACGGCCATGGCCTCGGCTGTCCTGCCAGTTTTCATGAGAATGTCGAAGAGCAGGTGGTAGCGGTATCGCACGGTGCGCAGGTAGCCTCGCCGGAGATCCCTGTCCAAAGTCGAGAGCTTCTCGCGCGCTTTCTGAGAGGAGTTGACCGACAGCTTGAGAAAGAAGACTGACTGACCGAGGTCGCCCAGACCTGCGAATGCCACACCCAGTCCCGCGGCGATCATCGTCGGGAGCGGATGGTATATCCCGAAGCTCCTCGTGGCCGTCTCCAGCGCCGGAAGCAGAAGATCGCGGGCTGCGGCGCTCTCTCCGGACATTTCAAGCTGGACGGCGAGTTCCGTCCTCGCGGCAAGCGTCATCAGATGCTCCGGGCCGAGAGTCAGCTCGAGGAGACCGAGAGCCCCGGAGGTAGTCTCTGTGGCAGTGGCGATCTCGCCTGATACTGCCAACAAGTTGGAAAGTGAGAGTTTCGCGGACAGGGTGCTGACGTTTTCCTGTCCGCGGGTCCGTTCCAGAGTCCCGGCCACCCGTTCCAGCATCTCCCTCGCAACCTTGAGCTCGCCCAGATCTGCCTCTGCCGCCGCGAGGTTCTGAAGCGCGAGAAGCGTGTCGGGGTGATTTGGCCCCTTGGCCCGTTCCAGGACTTTCAGCACGCGCGCATGCAATTCGCGTGCCTCTTCGAGCTGTCCCAGCTCCTGTAAAATCACGGCGAGGTTGTTGCTTGAGGCAAGCGTGTTCTCGTGATCCGGTCCGTTCGTCCTCGACTGAATCTCCAGCACCTGCCGTAAGATTTCCCTGGCCTGCCCAAGCTCCCCTAGCCTCCAGAGGGCTACGGCAAGGTTGTTCCGATCGACCAGCGTTTGAGGATCCTCGGCACCCCGGGTCCTCTCCATTAAATGGACAAGCTTCTCAAGCTGCTCCAATTCTTCCGCATACTCGCCAAGCACGTCCAACGCGTGAGCCAGATTCCGTCTGGCATTCAGCGTGTCGGCGTGTTCAGCTCCCAGAACCCTCTCCATCGTTTCCAGCACTGGCGCGTAGATCTCGACGGCCTCGGAGCGGCGGCCCAGATGAAATTGTATGAAACCAAGCGAATTCCTGGTCTTCAGCGTGTCGGGGTGGTCGGACCCCTGCAGCCTTTCACGGCTTTCCGCCAATGCCGACAGCATGTCCCTCGCCTCGGCCCGTGCCCCTATCTTGTACAGGTACTCGGCCATGCACTCTTTCTGCCTGAGTGTCTCGGGCTCCTCTGAACCTAAGTCCTTCTCGATTTCAGCCAACTCCTCGGTCAGCAAAGGCCTTAGGTTGGGGATCCCCGTGACTGCCGAAACGGCGCACGGGCCATGTTCGCGTTCCTCCTGAACGGCCTGGGCCGGACTCGAGACGATGGCTGCACAGAGGCCAAGGAGTGCGGCAAGGGCAATGTCCGACGGTTTGAGGAAGAACCCGCTCGGGGAATCTTTCAAGGAGTGCCTCCTTAATCAGTGCTCCATGCAATCGCGGCAAAGCTGCCCGGATGAAGGGCAATGCCAAAATCAGGTGAGGCCGGCCGGGAAATAGCCGTCCGGTATCCTCCTGCGCGCGAGGGTGTCTTGTCCTGCCGAGGCGACAGGCGCAGAGGCTCCGGCTTGCAGCCCAATCCGCCTGCCGCTGCCTGTCAGCAGGCCGGGAACCAGGGAACGAGGCTGCGGACGATGGTCGCAGTCAGTCCTGGAGATGGCGATCGGCGTTTTCATCACTGCCAGAAGGTCCGGTCCGCCCCCATCCCGATCAGCGCGTCTGAGGGTATGTCGAGGAACTGTATTCCTTCCGCGTACGAGTAGGCGGCATAGTCGCTCAGGTGGATGCTCAGTCCTCTGCCCGTCAGGACTGCCGCCCCAGCCGAACCGAGGCCAGAACCGGGGGACTTCAGCGGATCCGGCACCGGCGGGACGGCGGAGCCGCAGGGCTGAGAGCCGTAGAAGATCGGCGCGGTATCGTGATCGCGGCAGAATCCCCTGAACACGTGCTCCCAGAGCAGCGGCAGAGATCGGGCCGGATCCGGGAAGAGCCGTCCCAGGGTGATTTCGGATCCGTCATCCAGCAGGTTCACGGCGGTCAAGGTGATGGCGCTGTGATTGCCGCCAAAGTAGTTTTCCTCGACGAACATCACCGCGTAGGCGGCGCTTGATACGCGGACAGGACGGCTTGTAACTGTATCATATGATAATTGCGTATAGGCTGGCATATCCGGTTCGCAGTCATCAACGACATTGGCCAAGAATGTTTCTCCCCTGGATTGTGCCGCTGCGACATATTCCTGGCCCATGGCGATGATAGCCCTGTCCACAGGCCCTCCGCCGTCCATGCCGCGCGGGTAGCTTATGCTGTACTCAAATTTGGCGTTTGGACATGCCTCCGTGACAAATTCATCCTTGGCATCCGAAGCCGTGACTCCCGGAGGCAGTTCGGAAGTCCTGACAAACGGGGAGATGACGTATTCGGAAGTGATCCATTCCGCGTGAAGCGAACCGCCTGCCGAAGCCACGAGAAATGCCGCGGCAACAGCAAAGGCAATGCGGTCGAAGGAAATGCTCATGAAGTCTCCGTGACGTGTCCCTCAGGACGAGGGAGATGGACGGTCGAACCCCCGGCCCGTGATGCCTGAAATTACTCGGGGCAATGCGGCAGGGCACGGGCGCCCCCCCGCCGGGACGATGCTGCCCGTGGCGCTCTCAGGGCTCATTTCCCAACGGAGCGATTATCCCATTTATGTTGCATGGGCGGGACAGGCAGGGGAATCAAAAAAAATGCAGACAGCCAGAATTCATCCTGAAAACAGGCTACAAAACGCTTTTAATTATTTATACTCGAAAATTTCCCGGCAGTCAAATGGTTTGTTTCAATATGTCAACTATTTTTGCATTACGCTTCCGGATAAATATTAGAAAATGTTGAAATCTTGTCCCACATTATGGGAGCGTGTCATGGCAAAAAGATGCCAGATCTGGGGTCTTGCGCTGATTTCTCACCACTGGAACGATAGCCAAAATTATAACATTTAACCGAACTCGTAACAACTATTCTGAGGCGCCCCCATGGAGAGATAAACAGGATGCCTTTCAAACCAAAATACCCTCTGCAGGAACTCTTCCCCTTCATAATCCATTGCAGACTCTTCAACTTCAAAAGCCCATCATCCGTGCTATCTTCCTCCGAAAAGTCCCATCAATAGAGGCGTGACTGAACAATAGTCTGAATCCATAAACATTTCCGCTTTTCTCTTAGATTGGTATATCCACTTGATTTGTCTAAGATCGATGGCGGCGTTGTAATAAATAGATACGAAGGGGCCATGCGCAAGGATGAAGGGGGCCATGCGCAAGGAGGAAGGGGGCCATGCGCACGGTGGAAGGGGGCTATGCACAAGTATGAAGAGGGCCATGATCACGGATGAAGGGGGCCATGCCCACGGATGAAGGGGGCCATGCCCACGGATGAAGGGGGCCAGGTCCACGGATGAAGGGGGCCATGTCCATGGATGAAGGGGGCCATGTCCATGGATGAAGGGGGCCATGTCCATGGATGAAGGG
>JAISFP010000486.1 GCA_031263525.1 Deltaproteobacteria bacterium
GGGGGGGGGCTGAAAGCGTTGCAGGCCGCCTGGGACGGAGGGAATGCTGGAGACCTGAGGGCAACATAATGGCCCTGAGTGCTGAGTTGCCTGAGAGCGAGAGAGCTTTGAGAGCAGGACGATGGAAGTGTCCAGCGCCACAATCTTGCCCCTGTGAACGGATACAGATATCGTAACTGTTCAGGTGCCCCTCCACAAGGGGAGCTAATTTGGGGATTATCCCGACCTGAATGCCCTCTACAGAAACTCTTCCCCGCACATGAAGCATCCATGATTGACTTCTCAACTTTAAGGGCTCCTCATCAGGGCTCTCTTCCTCCGAAAAGGTCCTCAACAGAGGGGCGCCTGAACGGCAACTAGATATCATCCTTCCGACACATCAACGCGCGAAG
This sequence comes from Deltaproteobacteria bacterium, assembly GCA_031263525.1. Classification (GTDB taxonomy): domain Bacteria; phylum Desulfobacterota; class Desulfarculia; order Adiutricales; family Adiutricaceae; genus JAIRZX01. Next base: position 393 of record JAISFP010000486.1, read on the forward strand.
TCCACGGACAGCCACTGGCCGCCCGCCCCCACGAAAGCTTTACCGGCACAGGCCTATGTCTGATAATGTCACCGGAGAACGTTCGCCTCATTCTTGCCGCCGGCCAAATCAGGCGAGCAACCTCGCCTGTTCCGTGTCAACCGATCTCGTCCGAAACGATCCGGGTCCTCCACAAGCGCCGTCCGCCTCGACCAGGAGATCAGGACCATGGCCTGCCCGCAGCCCTGGCGTTTTCCCGTCTCATGTCTCCTAAAGGATGACTTCCGCCTCGATTTCTGATCCTCCCGACTTACGCCACGCTTCCGGTTTCCCGAAGACTCCCGCCTGACGCCGTGGGCCTGGATTCCCGGAGACTCCCGCCTGACGCCGTGGGCCCGGATTCCCGGAGACTCCCGTCTTCCTACGTGGGCCCGGATTCCCTGATACTCCCGTCTTACGCCGCTCGCCAGGATTCCCGAAGACTCTCGCCTGACTCCGCGGGCCCGGATACCCGGAGACTCACGTCTTACGCCGCTCGCCAGGATTCCCGAAGGCTCTCGCCTGACTCCGCAGGCCCGGATACCCGGAGACTCACGTCTTTCGCCGCTCGCCAGGATTCCCGAAGACTCTCGCCTGACTCCGCGGGCCCGGATACCCGGATACTTGCGTCTTTCGCCGCTCGCCAGGATTCCCGAAGACTCTCGCCTGACTCCGCGGGCCCAGATTCCCGGAGACTCACGTCTTTCGCCGCTTGCCCGGATTCACTCAGACTCCCGTACGTCGCGTCACGCCCGGATTTCTGATGACGTACACTTAATGACTCATATAATGATTGCTGATTTGTCATGTCAGACATGCAGATTTCCGCTTAACAATTGAAACTGTTTAATCAATCGCGCCTCAGGCCCGCTCAGGCAGCACCGTGGGCGCCTTCGGGGGCGGCGTCAGGCACTCGAGCCAGGAAGGATGCCCACATGGAACTAAACGAGATTCGGGACAGGGCACGAGAGCTCTCCAGGGGATTCTGCCGCGTCTGCCCGTCCTGCGACGGTAGGGCCTGCGCGGGAGAGATACCGGGGATGGGGGGGGCCGGTACGGCCGCCTCGTTCAAGAACAACCTCGCCGCCCTGGCGGCTTACGAGTTCGTGACCAGCCTCATCCACGACGTGAAACGCCCGGAGCTCCGGACGGAGGTCATGGGGCTCAGTCTCTCCATGCCCCTCATGATAGCCCCGGTGGGGGGCATATCCTTCAACCTGGGGGGGCCCGTGAGCGAGAGCGTATACCAGAGGGCCGTGGGCGAGGGGGCGAAGGCGGCTGGCATCTCCTGCGGGACCCCGGACGCGGCGGCGGACGGGGTCTTCGAGACTGGCCTCACCGATGCCGGGAAGCCCCTGGATCACCTCATAATGCCCTTCGTGAAACCCTGGGAACCGGAGCTGGTCAAGGCCAAGCTCGAGCTGGCCTCGAGGATCGGGTGCAAGGCGGCGGCCATGGACCTGGACTCCGCGGGGCTGGCCACCCTCCGCATCATGAAGCGCCCCTGCCTCCCCAAGGGAATGAGGGAGATCCGCGAGATAGCGGACCACGCGCACGCGTTCGGCCTGAAGTTCGCCATCAAGGGCCTCATGACCGCTGACGACGCCCTCCGCGCGGCCGATTCCGGCGCTGACGGCGTCATCGTGAGCAACCACGGGGGCAGGGTCCTGGACTCCATGCCCGGCACCGCCTACGTGCTGCCGTCCGTGGCCCGGGCCCTTCGCGGCAGGGCGGCCGTCTTCTGCGACGGCGGCGTCCGCTCCGGAGGGGACATCCTGAAGATGCTCGCGCTGGGCGCCGACTGCGTCATGGCGGGCAGGCCCTTCACGATAGCCGCCGTGGGCGGCGGGGCCGAGGGCGTGGCCAGGCTCGCCGCCAGCTGGCGCCAGGAGCTGGAGACCTCAATGATCATGACCGGGACCGCCTCCGTCAACGATGTCCCGGATGCCGTCCTGTGCCGCAGGGGGCACTGAAGCACACGGGGCGGGACACGAGACCCGGCCCCCCCTGTACCCTCATAGAGACGGTTCCGCGAGACCTCCGCTTCTAACGTGATCATGCAGGCAGGCATCGAGACACAGACGTTCCAGAGTCAGGTGCCAGGACGACCGCATCCCTATCTCCCGGACAGTCCGGACGCCCGTACCTGGGAGGTTCCGCGGCCCTTCCTCGCTGGATGCAATCCCGGCTGCCAGCCTTGCCGCACGGAAGTTCCAGAGTCCTGGACTCCGGACGGATGCGGCCTTGTGTTCCGGACAGTCCGGACGCCCTGACCTGGGAGGTTCCGCGGCCCCCCCCGCGCCGGATGCAATCCCGACTGCCAGCCTTGCCGCGCGGAAGTTCCTGAGTCCTGGACTCCGGACGGATGCGGCCCTGTGTTCCGGACAGTCCGGACGCCCGCAGCTGGGGGGTTCCTCAGCCCCCACCGCCCCCGCGCCGGACGCAATCCCGACTGCTGGCCTTCCGACATGGCCGTTCCTGAGTCCTGGAACCCGGACGGATGCGGCCCTGTGTTCCGGACAGTCCGGACGCCCTGACCTGGGAGGTTCCGCGGCCCTTCCGCGCCGGACTCAATCCCGACTGCCAGCCATGTAGCACGGACGTTCCAGACTCCTGGACCCCGGACGGATGCGGCCCTATGACCCGGACAGTCCGGACGCCCTGACCAGGGATGTTCCGCGGCCCTTCCGCGCCGGACTCAATCCCGACTGCCAGCCATGTAGCACGAACGTTCCAGAGTCCTGGACCCCGGACGGATATCGCCCGATTCCAAACGGCCGTGAACTTCGGCACCGCCCTGATCTTGACGGCCACAACATTCGGGATCGCCAGGTTCCGGGAGTATGTCAACTTCAGCGTCGCCAGATTCCTGATGAACGCATCCTTCGTCACCGCTCGATTCCGGGCGCCCGTGTACTTCAGCACCGCCCGGCTCTTGACGGCCACAACATTCGGCATCGCCAGTTTCCAGGAGCATGTTAACTTCAGCGTCGCCAGGTACCTGATGAACGCATCCTTCGGAATCGCCCGATTCCTGGCGACCGAGTGCTTCAGCACCGCCCTGTCCCCGGCAACAACACCCTTCTGCGGCACCCGGTTCTAGGCGTCCACAGCTTCAGCGACGCCCAGTTCCAGGTGAGCTTGTACTCCAGCACCTCCCGGTTCCTGGCAGCCGCAGCCTACAGAAGCGCCCGTTTCCGGGCGAAGGCGTACTCCGGCTCGGCCAGGTTCCTGGCAGCCGCAACCTTCAGAAGCGCCCGGTACCGGGCGAGAGCGTACTCCGGCACAGGCAGGTTCCCGGCAGCCTCAGCCTTCAGCCCCGCCTGGCGGGGGAGAAATACCGGCAGGCCTCCCCGGAGTTCCGGCGGACCTCCAGGCTGGGGACCTGGCGGCTCTTGAAACCCAGGGCCCGGCACCCGTGCGGCGTCGCCTGGACCCAGGTGACGAAGTAATGGGCGCAGGTCCGGCAGACCGGATCCCTGCCCTGCGGCTCGGGAGGGGGCACGCGGCCATGGCGGGGACCTCCCCGTGGCGGAATCGGCGGCACGGGGAGGCTACCTGCTCCCGAAGAGGGCGGTGCCGACCCGGACGACGGTGGCGCCCTCCTCCACGGCCACCTCGTAGTCGCCGCTCATGCCCATGGACAGCCCGGAGAGGCCGGGGCAGACGGAGTCCCTCAGCTCCCTCAGCCGCCGGAAGTGGGGCCGGGCGGTCTCGGGATCGGGGTCGAAGGGGGGCATGGTCATGAGGCCGACGGGGACAATCTGCCTGCAGGCCTTCAGGCCCTCCAGGAAGACCGGGAGCTCATCGGGTGACACGCCGCTCTTGGAGTCCTCGCCCGAGACGTTAACCTGGAGGTAGACGTCCATGGACCTCGACTCCGAGGCGAGCCGCCTGGAGAGCTCCGCGGCAAGCTCCAGGCTGTCCACGGCATGGACGCAGTCGAAGAGCCTGGCCGCGTACTTGGCCTTGTTGGCCTGCAGGTGCCCTATGAAATGCCACACGGCAATCCCCCTGACCTGGGGGATCTTCTCCCGGGCCTCCTGGACGTAGCTTTCCCCGAACTCCAGCTGGCCGGCCTCGATGAAGCGGTCCACCGCCAGGGCGGGAAAGGTCTTGGAGACCGCGAGCAGGGTCACGGCCGCGGGGTCCCGCTTTACGCGGTCCGCAGCCCGGGCTATGCTCATGCGCACGTCGGAAAGCCGCCTCGCGGCCTCCTCCTTCGGGATGGCCTCGTGGGGGCTCACTTGACTCTCCTCATGCGTCCGCGGGGGCCGCTCGCTGTCATCCCCGGGCCCGGGGCAGGCCGGAAGGCCCCCGGACCAGGCGGTGCCAGGTCAGCCGTTCCCGACCTCCTTCAGGTTGAAGTAGTGGGACGGGTCGAAGCCCGCCTCGGACGGGGGTATGACCTTGGTTATCGAGAGGGCGGCGCCCTCGGTCTGCGAGGCGAGGTGGACCAGCTTGGGCCTGGACATGATCCTGCCCGAGGGGTCGGCGACTATCTTGATGACGGGGTTCAGGAGCGAGGTGTGGATGACCTCGATCACCACGGCTATGTGCCCGGAGTTGAGCTCCACCACGGAGCCGGGCGGGTAGATGCCCACGGACTGCACGAAGCGGTCCACCCAGCTGGGCTCGAAATGCGTGCCCCGGAGCCCGTAGATGAACTTCAGAGCGTCGTGGGGCAGCATGCCCTTGTGGTAGACCCGGTCGGAGGTGAGCGCGTCGTAGACGTCCGAGAGGCCGCAGATGGTGGCGAGCCGGGGGATCTGCTCGCCTTTCAGATGATCCGGGTAGCCGGAGCCGTCCATGCGCTCGTGGTGGAAGCGGGCCACCTTGACGACCTGGTCGTCCACGTCGAGCTTCTGCTCCAGGATGATCTCCTCGGAGAGCGCCGCGTGGTTGCGCATGACCGAGAACTCCTCGTCCGTGAGCTTGCCGGGCTTGTTCAGGATGTAGGCGGGCACCCTGGTCTTTCCCAGGTCGTGGAACATGGTGCCCATGCCCAGGATCCTCAGGTCCTCCTGGGATAGGCCCAGGGCCTTGCCGGTGCTGATGGACAGGACCGAGACGTTCAGGCAGTGGGTGTAGGTGTAGTCGTCGAAGCGGCGGAGCTTGATCAGCGCCGACAGGGCGTCCTGGTTGCGGGTGACGGACTCCACGAGCTCGTCCACGTTCTCCTGGACCTCGCTCACCTCGATGCGCTTGTTCATGTAGCAGGCGGCCAGGAGGGCCTTGGAGGTGTCCAGGGCCTTGCCGTAGGCCTTGGCCGCCTTGGGAAGCTCCGCCTCCAGCTGGGAGACAGGGTCGGGCGCGGCCGCGACCGGAGACGGCGCGGACGACGCGGCCCTCCTGATGGGACCAGAGGTGCCCGCCACCGGGACGAAGGGCTTGCGCCCGCCGCCCGCCTGGCCCTTCAGCTTCGACCTCTCCGTGTCTATGTACACCTCGTCTATGCCGTAGTCCAGGAGCTCCTGGATCTCCGTCTGCTCAGTCAGTAGGCGGCTCTTGGAGGACCAGGGATGATTGAACCAGGCCCTGCCCACGTCGGCCACGAACATGCCGACCTTGAGCTCGGATGTGGACATTTTCTTTAGCATCGTATCCCTTCTGGTGTCCGGGCGGCCCGCGGTCCGAGGCAGGCGCCCGGCGGGGCGGGGCAGAGGGAGGTCCGGAGGGAGGGGAGAGGCTGACGCGAGGGAGATGCGCGACCGGTCCCCGCGTCGGAGGGGGTGCCGGGCCGGAAGGGCTACTTTATTATATGATTTCTCCCTGCGCTGTCAAGGAGACGGGACGGGGCCCTGTCCCCCGATGCGGCCTGCTGGGCGGGCTTGCGCCCCCCGGATGCCGCCAGGGCCCCGCCGGCGGAGGTCAGGGACGGCCATGGAGGGGCCGTCTCCCGGCCTGGACGGCTCGCCCTTCCCCGCCGGTCGGAATCCTTCCGAGCAGGCCGCCGCCAGGGGCGGATACCCGGACGGAATAAGGACCCGGACACCGCCGCGGGGGGCCTTCCGGGTTCCTGCTCCGGCATCCCGACCGTTCGGACGCCCCGGCCCGCTGACCCTGCCTCACGGCTCCGCAAGCTCTTCTCGGCCCTTCCGCCATTTCCGACCTCAGGCCCGGCGACCGGCCCCATTCCAGGCCTTGCCCCGGCCTTCCTGCGACACACGCTGACTCATGGGCCCAGCTTCGAACGGCCCGCCAGTCTTGACACCCGTCAACTTCCAAAGACGAATGATGGCGTTGTCCCCAGATCTGTCGTCCGGACGTGGTATAGTTCAGTTTTCAGACTCTGCACGCACCGGAACCCCGTCCTACTCCCCGAGGGCTCCCGCATCAGGAGCTTCCCCATCCCCGACCTGCCGACGGCCCGCCGGCGCGACCGGAGCATCTGTACCCTCGCCATGGAGTCAGGCTCCGGACCCCAGCCGCGGCCTCAGGCTCCGGACCCCAGCCGCCGCCTGAGGCTCCGGACCCCAGCCGCGGCCTCAGGCTCCGGACCCCAGCTGCGGCCTCAGGCTCCGGACCCCAGCCGCGGCCTCAGGATCCGGACCTCAACCGCCGCCTCAGGCTCCGGACCCCAGCCGCGGCATCAGGCACCGGACCCAAGCCGCGGCCTCAGGCTCCGGACCCCAGCCGCAGCCTCAGGCTCCGGACCTCAGCCGCCGCCTCAGAATCCG
>JAISFP010000004.1 GCA_031263525.1 Deltaproteobacteria bacterium
GAGAATCCTAAGATTCCACCCCCCCGTGAACAGATACTTATTATGTTCTCCGGCGGATCCGTTAGAGTCTCCGTCTCCCAACGTGCCCGAACCGGCCTCCCTCCTGCCCATGAGCGGCTTCCCTCCGAGCCAGTGACGTGAAGTGCCTCCCGCCTGTCCCATGACGGGCCTTCCGTAGGGACAGTGGCTATTTTCACCAGAGCCCTGTGAGCCACACTCCGAGCCCTGGACGACATCCCTCCCAGCGAACAGTTACTCTCTCTGACTCTCCTTCAATTACCGCTCTCCCCCCAAAACTTACTCCCCTATCCTCACAGCTCCGCAGCCACTCCTCACAGCTCCTCTCCCCAGACGGCTCCGCCCCACTCCTGCCGCCTCTCCTCTCACCCCCTCTTCAGCTTGCACCACTCCCCTCTCCTCACAGCTCCGCCCCCCACTCCTGCCAGCTCCGCTCGCCTCCCCTGCCGCCTCTCCACCTATCCCCTGCCGGCTCCGCCCCCTCTTCAGCTTGCCCCGATCCCCTCGCCTCACAGCTCCGCCCCCCACTCCTGCCAGCTCCGCTCTCCTCCTCTCCCCTGCCGGCTCCGTCCCCATCTCCAGCCAGCCCCGCTCCCCGTCTGCCTGATCCGCTCCCCTGTCCTCACTGCTCCGCCCTCCTCTCCAGCCCCGCTCCCCACTCCAGCCAACCGGACTCCGCTCTCCAGCCGACGCCCGCTCAAAGCCGGACGCAACTCTCCTGCTCCCCCCTCCCCGCATCTCCAACTCTGCAGGTGGCGGGGGCGCGTAACGTCCGGGTCCGGATCAGGGTCAACGTCAGGGTCCGGGCCAGGGCCAGGGTCAGGGTCAGGCCCTGGGCATCTCCACCGCGACCCGCCTTATCTCCAGCTCGGCGCGGGGGATGTCCGACGGGTTCCCGCCCTGGAGCACGGATCTCACGTGCATCTGCACGGCCCTGCCGCAGAGGCGGAGCTCCTTGTGGAAATAGTCCTCACCGACGAGCCCACGGCTCAGGGCGGCCAGCTGCTCCAGCACGAGCTCCTTGGGGAAGTCCCTGGTCTCGGCAAGGAGGGACTCGTACTGCGTCCTCAGCCTGGCGTAGGAGACCTCGCCCTCCTCTATGATCTTCTGGAACGCGTCGCGCCTCTTCACCCGGTCGGCGCGGGCGGTGCTGAGCCTTTTCCTGACGGCGGCGGTGGTGTCAGGGAGCTTCATGGCGTCGTCTATGGTCTTGATGGAGTCCAGCTCCCTCCCGCGCTGGTCCTCGGCGCGGAGCATGCGGGCGTTGGTCTCCCTCAGGGACATCATGGTGTAGAGGATCTGCCACAGGTGCGAGCGGGCGGACTGCCTGCGCTGGTCGTTCACGGCGGTGTTGTAGCTCAGGAGGGTGCCCTTGAGCTCGGTGAGCGCCCTCTTCTCGGGGGCGCTCTCGGAGGACTGGATGAGGGCGTCCAGGAGCTTGACCGGATCGTCGGCGACAAGGGTCCCGTCCGTCGTGGAGGCCCTCGAGAGCTCGTCCGAGATCTCGCTGATCCTCGACATGCTCCCGCCGTTCATGGAGGAGACGACCAGCCTGAAGCCCATCTCCCCGGACCTGGCTGGCCCCTGGCTGTAGAAGTACGGGAGTTCCTCGCGGGCGCCGGGCACCACCTTCTCGTAGGTGGACCTGAAGCTCCCGCCCTTGCGGACGAAGCCCCCGGCCGACCCGTGGAGGCGGGACCCCACGGTAATCTTGTAGGGTTCCCTGGTCATCTCGGAGGCGTTCCCCACCGTGTCGTAGAGTCCGGCGGGGTTGGGCTTCCTGCTCCCTATCCGGCCCGGGCCGCGGGGGGGCTCCGCGCCCTGCTTCATAGCGTAGTAGATCCCGTAGGCGTCCGGCCCGTCGCCGTCGGCCATGGGGAACATCTCCTGGGAGAGGCTGTCCTTCCCGACCTTGTGACCGCCCCTGGCCGCGTACTCCCACTCGTCCTCGGTGGGGAGCCTCACGACGCCGACTATCCTGGGCTCGTCGGCCATCTGCGGGAGGGCCTCGGGATGGTTCGCCAGGAGCCAGCTCATGAGCTTCTCGGAGAAGCCCTGGGCGTCGTACCAGCTGACGTTCACGACGGGGTAGGCGGCGGTCTTCGGGTCGAAGGGGCAGTCGGGCTTCGTCACCGCGTCGTACTGGGCGACGGTGGTCTCGTACTTCTGCATGAGGTAAAGCTGGGATATCATCGGATCCAGCTGGGCGTCACCTTTCACAGCCCCCGTCGCCAGGGGCCTGTAGGCTTCCGGCAGATCCTTGATGGCCAGGGGCGACCCCACGAACACCCTGCGCCTCTGGCTGAAGCTCCGGGTCTGGTCGTTCTCGCTCTGGAGCTCGGAGCCGAAGTAACCCTCCGTCTCCCCCAGGTACCCCTTCACGGTCACGAAGACGGGGCGGAAGGCCATGGTCAGGTTGCAGGGAAGCGGGATCACGTAGTCCAGGGGGTCCGGGTCGGGGTTCGAGGCTTCCTGGGGCGTCGCCGGGCGGCCGGCGGCCGCTATCTGTGCCTCCGCGTCCGCCGCCGGGAAGGAGGCCAGGAGGAGGAGAAGGGAGGCCGCGGCAGCCAGGGCCGGAACCGACAGGCGGGACCGAGCCGGAGGCAGGGTCCCGGACCGGGGGGTTCCGCGGCCGTCCGTCGCCCCGGTCCGGAAAGCCTCGAGGGAGACACTGCTCCCTGGCCGACTTGACTCGAGGGCGTCGGCGGCCGCGGCCTGACTTGCCTCGCGGGCGTCGGCGGCCTCGGACGGGCGGGCCTCGCGGGAATCCGTGCTCCCGGCCTGACTTGCCTCGCGGGCGTCGGCGGCCCCGGCCTGACTTGCCACGATGGCGTCGGCGGCCCCGGACGGGCGGGCCTCGATGGCGTCGGAGGTCAGGAGCATTCCGGCCAGGGGTCGGCAGTCCGGGCTCGCCGCGCGGGCGGAAGGAGCGGAAAGGTCAGACATCGCGCATGCCCTCCGAGGGTTCGATGTTCGCGAGCGCCTTGTAGGCGGCGAGGGAGGCCAGGATCATGAAGAGCACCACCGCGCCAGAGGAAAGCCCCAGCTTCCCCCACGAGAGGGTGCAGAAGCGCTCGACGTTGCGGATGCTCCCCATGAAGAGGTAGTTCAGCACCCTGGCGGTGGCCAGGAAGAGCCCCGCCGCCAGGACGGAGGCCAGGAGCCCGGAGAGGGCCGCCTGGAAGGACGAGAACAGGAAGAGGTGCCGCTTGCCCAGGCCAAGCAGGGCGAGGCAGGCCAGGGACTTGCGGTTCTTGGCCACCTGGTCGAGCGATCCGGACGAGGCGGAGGCCAGGGCGCCGATGCCCACCACGGCGAGGAGCGTCAGGGTCACCATGCTGAAGGCCGTGTCCATGTTCCTGACGCGGGCTATCTCCGAGGTGCGGGCCTTGACCATGACCCCCATGGCGTTCAGCTTCCTCTGGAGGCGGCCCACCGCGTCCAGGTCCCTCGCGTAGAGCCGGAACTGCTGGTAGGCGACAGTGTCGGAGCCTGGGAGCTTAACCGTGTTGGTCCCCTCCCAGCCGAGCTCCTCGTGGGGGTATCCGCTCCGGAACAGCTCCACCGCTCGGAGGAAGTCCAGCGAACCCAGTATGAGGTCCGTGTCCGCCACGTGGGCGGGGAGCACCCCTGCCACGGTCAGCACCGCGTCCCCGTGCTCCAGGTATCCCCGCTCGGAGCGCGACACCCTGCCCGTCACGGAGTCCCCGGGTCTCAGGCCCAGCTTCCCCGCGGCCTGCTCGGAGACCCAGATCTCCAGGAACTCCGGTCTCCCCCCGGCCTTGCCGGGAAGCGCGCTGTCCGAGGCTATGGAGGTGAGGGGATCCCCCGCCGCAGTGACCCCGGTGGAGACCCTGAGGGGCTGGAGGCCGGGCTTCATGAGCACCAGGATGTTGGAGACGTCGCGGGTGTTGGGAACCACGAAGGTCACGTCCGGGTCGGACTCCAGCTCCCTGAAGAAGTCGGGGACGAAGTTGGGGTGCCCCACCGGGGTGATCTCCAGGGTGCCCGGGTCGGTGGTGAGACGGTTCCTCATCGTGCCCACTATGCCGTCCTTGAGCCCGAAGATGGTGAGCAGGGGCACCAGGAACGCCGCCATGGAGAAGATGGAGCACAGGGAGAACAGCCAGTCGCGACCGTACCTCTTAAGCGCAAGGGATATCGTCTGTGTGAAAATCTTGCCACCTCGCAGGGTCGGGCACGGTCGCCGGCAGGGGCGGCGCGTCCCGGGACAGCTCCCGGCAGGGGGAGGACGGGGTCAGGGGGCAGGCGGACAGGGTCCGGCCCGGGTCGAGTGACCGGCAGAGCGGCCAGGGCCGGCAGGCCGGGAGGCGAAGGACAGGGGGCGGGTTCAGGCGACCGGGGACGGGGTCGGGCCGGGAGGCAGCTCGCCCGTGCCAGGGGCCCAGGCAAGGGATAGCCACGGGAACAGGTGCGGGAGGGCGCTCGCCCGGGCAAGGGTCAGTGTCCCGGGCAAGGAAAGGCCACGGATTCAGGGCCGGGAGGGCGCTCGCCCGGGCAAGTGTCAGTGTCCCGGGCGAAGGAAAGGCCACGGATTCAGGGCCAGGAGACCGCTGAGCTGGCCAGGGTCATGCTCACGGGCGGGGGAAGGTCAGGGGCTCAGGGCAGGAAGGCCGCTGGCCAGGGGTCGGGAGGAGGCGGGACGAGGCTGAGCGGTGCCGACAGGGAATTCAGAAGGCGGGGGACGCGGGCGGCCGGCACGGGTCCGTTCCGGGCCGGTCACCGGCCGTCCGGGAAGGGGGCGGCATGGCCGGCGTCGCCGAAGTCCTCGATAATGCCTCCCTCCGGGGGCCTGCCGGAAGCTCCCTGCGGGCACCTGCCGTCAGGATGGCGGAGCGTGGCCTTGATGCCTCCGCCGGGGCCCATGTCCTGGCAGATTATACGCCTGATCGTGAACCCGAGCGACCGGACCCGCTGCTCGTCGTGGGTGGATACCACCAGGGGCATTCCCGCCGAGAGCTCGAGGAGAAGGTCGAAGACCCTGGCGGCCGTGGGGGGGTCCAGGGACGCCGTGGGCTCGTCGGCGAGGATGAGCGCCGGACGGTGGATGAGGGCCCTCGCCACCGCCGCCCTCTGGCGCTCGCCCATGGAGACGGTCCCGGGGTACTTCTTCAGAAGGTGGCCAATGCCCAGCTCGCTCGCCAGCCAGACCAGGGAGCTCTCCAGCTCCTTCGCCCTGGGGTATCCCTTGAGCCTTGCCGGAAGGGTTATGTTGTCCCGGACGGTCAGGAATGGCAGGAGCCCGCCGGACTGCAGCACGTAGCCTATGTCCTCGCGGCGGATGCGCTCCCTGGACCCCTCGTCCCCGGAGCGCCAGCTCCTCATGACGTCCACCTGCTCGCCGGTGGACCCCCTCCTCCATACGAACGAGTTTCCCGGCACCAACCTCATGTCCGGACGGAGGACCAGCCCCAGCATGTCCAGGAGGGTGCTCTTGCCGCACCCGGACTGCCCGACCAGGGCCAGCCTGTCTCCCGGCCTCACCAGGAGGGAGTCCACCCTCAGGTGGTACCCCGCCCCGCCCTGGCGGCTCTTGACCAGTCTCCTGATGCTGACTACGGGTTCGGGCATGGAAAGGAGCTCCTTGATGCTCGCTTCGGCAGGAAGGGGGGCCGGACGGCTCAGCGTCATGGCCCGAAACAGGTCAGGAACTTGGTCCGGAACGGATAAGGAACATGGCACCGAACGGGTCAGGCTCATGGAAATGAACCTGGTCAGGCACTTGCCAGGAACGGGTCGGTTCATGGTCCGGAACCTGGCCAGGTCCTGGTTCAAACTTCAGATACTGGTCAAATAGGAGCGCATGGTTCCGAACCGGGGCGATTCACGGTCGGACCGCAACCTGGTCCATGCCCGCTGCCGAGGCCATGCTCGCGGCCTGGGCCATGCCCGCGGCCGAGGCCATGCTCGCGGCCTGGGCCACGCCCGCTGCCGAGGCCATGCTCGCGGCCTGGGCCATGCCCGCTGCCGACGCCTGCTCGCGGCCTGGGCCACGCTCACTGACGGGGTCATGCTCGCGGCCTGGGCCACGCTCCCGGCCGGGGGCATGCTCGCGGCCTGGGCCACGCTCACGGACGGGGGCGTGCGCGCGGCCGGGCCCTCCCGCACTGCCGGGCCCCGC
>JAISFP010000021.1 GCA_031263525.1 Deltaproteobacteria bacterium
CAGGAGGCGAGTCAGGGCCGAAGCCGGGAGGAAACTCCCCGTAGTCAGGGGCAGCGGACGGAGCGGCAACAGGAGGCGAGTCAGGGCCGAAGCCGGGAGGAAGCTCCCCGTAGTCAGGGGCAGCTGCATCCACGGCAGGAACTGCCTGGGGCGGCTGGGGCTGTCCAGCATCCTGCCAGGGTTCGACCTGGATCTGGTCCAGCGGAACGTTGAAAACCTCAGGATCCTCAGAAACTGGTGAAGCAGGCAACGCTGTGGAAGTTGCTGACACTTCCCGAACCGAGACAACGTGCTGGTCTGCGGCTGACGGCCGGGACTGGACTGAAGCAAAATGGTCAGCGACGGATTCGGCAACAGGGGATGCCAGAGGATCCGTGAATGGACCTGCCGCAGGCGGATACGCGGACTGCGCAGTAGCCGAATAATCCTGATACGGCACGGTCTCATCCGATGAAGAGAGTTGAACGAATGGTCCATCGGCTGTTGTGGCGACAGGATCAATGAATGGACCTGCCGCAGGCGGATACGCTGAATGCGTAGTGTTCGCAGAATCCTGATACGGCATGGCCGAAAGCCGTGCCGTTGGTTCCCCGAAAGGTCCATCCGTTGGTGAAGCCGCAGGATCAGCGAACGGACCTGCCATCGGGGGAACCGAAGAATCCGTAAAAGGGCCTGCCGCCGGAGGATACGGAGACTGCGCGGCAGTAGCAGGATCCGTGAATGGAACTGCCGGAAGCGGAAAGAGGGCCTGCCCGTCCACCATCGGATTCTGGTAAGACTCTGGACCAGGCTGCTGGGACGGATCCGAGTAAGGAACGGGCGCAGGCTGCTGGGACGGATCCGGGTAAGGAACGGACGTAGCCGGGCCCGGGTAAGGCACGGGCACAGGCGGCTGGGACGGATCCGGGTAAGAAGCGGACGCAACCGGTTCCGGGTAAGTCACGGGCGCAGGAGACGCCTCAGGGTCAGGATGAGGCACGTGCGGCGCAGGAGGGGCCACGGTCCGGGTGGGTGCCGGGGAAGGCTTGGGTGCCGTGCGCCCTGCCATGATTTTCCGGAACTCCTGGACGCTCTGGGGCCGCTCTTCCCAGTTCAGGCGCAGGCTCCGGGAGACGGCCTCGTGGATGCCCTTGTCCAGCACCCCGCGTAGCTGGCCCAGCGGCAGGTCCATGGGGTCGGGTCCGCCAGCGGCGGTGAACTCCCTGCGCCTCGCCGCGGAAGGCGGATGGGAGGCAGTAAGCGCTTTCACAGCCGTGGCCGCAAGCGAGTACAGGTCGGTGCGCGGTCCTATGGCCCCGCGCACGGGGGTGTAGAGCTCCGGGGCGGAGTAGCCCTCGCGGATCTCCAGGTACACGTCCCCGAACGAGGACAGGAGGAGCTCTCCTGTCCCTGACATCCACACCGTGTAGGGGCTGAGCGAATGATGAACAATATTCAGGGCATGCCCTGCCTCCAGGGCCCCCAGGAGCGGCTCCAGGAGCCCGGGGGCGAGCGCGGGGCGCAACGCGTGCTCGGGGAGGGACTGCAGGTACGTGGCGAGAGTCCTTCGGGGAATCCAGGGGAAGACCCGGAAGGAGGTCTCCCCGTGCCTAAAGGACCCGGATAGCCTGACCACGTTGGGGTGGAGCACCGTCCCCATAGTCTTGGATGCCGTCTTGAAGCGGTTGAGCTTCTCCGTGTAGAGGGGCGCGGATCTGACATCCCCCGGCTTCAGGGTGCCGTCGTACTCCCTCACTGCGCCCGGCGGCACGAACTCCTCCAGTATGACCGGCCCCTGCGGTCCGGATGCAGCGTAGAGAAAGGAGAACTGCCTGGTCTCGTAGATCCCCGTGATCTTGAAGGGGCCCGCCCTGACTCCGAACGGGAGGGGGGCCACGTCTCTCTTGGGCTCCGGCACTTGGTCCTCCGGCCCCTCGCCCAAACGCGGCTGAGCCTCGCTTAAACGGGGGAGTGTGATGTTTGGCCGTTCCGGACCGCATTGGGGCCGACCGGCTAGGGGGCTCCAGGAATCGGAAGCCCGGAAACCCTCAAGGCCCAGAGCCTTACCGGCTCAGTACCTCAGGCATCGGGGTCTCGACGCGTTGAAGCGCAGAGAGTCAAGGTTTTCAGGCGTTGAGGCGTTGAGACAGTAAGGCATTAAGGCATTAAGGCATTAAGGCATTAGGGAATTAAGGCATTAAGGCATTAAGGCATTAAGGCATTAAGACATTAAGGTCATGACGCCCAGACGGACTGCCTCCCGTGCCCCCCCCCCCGGACGCGTCGGGCACGGCCAGCCGGGGCTGGGACCAGGGGCCATCCTGTGAGCGCAAGGCCGGAGAAGGTGCAGGGCCGCACGTGCCTCCGTTACCTACCGGGGTTATAGCCAGCGCACCCCAGCCTGTCAAGTGCCGGCAAGCCAAGGCTGCGGCGCAGGGCAGGCACTGGCCGCGACGGGCAAAAGAAAAGGCGCGGGTCCCCCGGCATCGGAACGCCCGGGGACCCGCGCCTAGCGAGTCGTGACGAAAGCGGAAGACGGGGCGGGCGGAAGCTCGCCCCGCGCTGCCGGTCCGGGTCCGGATCAGGGTCATGATCCGGAGGGGGAAAGGCCTGCCGCTTCTAGCCGTTGACGTTGAAGCTCACGAAGAGGTTGTGCTCCCCGCGCTTCACGAAGAACACGTAGGGGGTGTCCTTCTTGTGATCGTTTAGGACCTTCTGGTAGTCGGTCATGCTGTTCACGCGGGTGTTGTCGATCTCGAGGATCACGTCCCGCGGCCTTATGCCCGCCTGGCCGGCGGGGGAGTCGGCGCTGACGTTCTCGATGAGAAGACCCTGCGGGGGCTCCAGGCCCAGCGACCTGGCCACGTCGGGGGTGATTTCGCGGACGGTGAGTCCCAGATCCTGCGGGTTGTTGCCGGAGCCGGGGGGGTTCTGGGTTGCGTCGGGCAGGAGGCCTATGGTGACCGTGAGGGTGGTCTCCTGGCGGTTGCGCCAGACCACCACCGGGCAGACCCTGCCAACCTCGGTGTCGGCGACGAAGGAGCTGAGCTCCTGGTACTGCTTGATGGGCTTGCCGTCGAAGGTCAGGACCACGTCACCGTGCTGGAAGCCTGCCGCCTCGGCGGGCGTGTCGGGCTGGATGGTGCCTACCAGGGCGCCGCGCGGGGAATCGAGGCCGAAGCCCTGGGCGAGCTCGGGAGTGACCTCCTGGATGTAGACGCCCAGCCAGCCGCGGTCGACGCGGCCCGACGTGCGGAGCTTGTCGACTATCTTGGTGGCCAGGGACGAGGGGATGGCGAAGCCTATGCCGTTCCCGCCGGCCACTATCATCGTGTTGATGCCAACCACCTGGCCCTGGAGGTTCAGGAGCGGGCCGCCGGAGTTGCCGGGGTTTATCGATGCGTCGGTCTGGAGGAAGTCGTCGTAGGGACCCGCCCCGATGGCGCGGCCGCGGGCGGAGAGGATGCCGGCGGTGACGGTGTGCTCCAGCCCGTAGGGGTTGCCGATGGCGACCAGCCAGTCGCCTATCTCCACCTTGTCGGAGTCGCCGAAGCTGATGAAGGGGTAGGTCCCCTCCTTGGAGAGCTTCAGGACCGCGATGTCGGTCTTGGGATCCTTGCCTATGACCGTGGCCGGGATCTCCTGGCCGTCGTCCAGCTTCACCTTGATATCGTCGGCTCCGTCAACCACGTGGTTGTTGGTGATGACATAGCCCTGAGCGTCGAAGATGAAGCCGGAGCCCAGCGCCCGCTCCTTGTACTCGCGGGGCGGGGCCTGGGGGAACCCGAAGAAGTTGTTGAAGAACTCCTCCTCGGGGCTATTGAATGGGCCGCCCTGGGGGCCGGGGAAGTTGGGACGCCCGGGGAAGTTGGGCCCCCCGCGGGAGCGCACGACCTTCACTGTGAAAATGTTCACGACCGCAGGCTGGGCGATCTTGACCATCGGCGCGAGGGAGGGGAGAGGTGCCAGGACCTTGCCGCCGTCAGGGGCAATCGCCACGGGGCCCGGTGCCGGAGCCGCAGGGGCCGCCGGCGCCGCAGCCTGTGGGGCGACCGGGGCCGCGGCCTGTGGGGCGACCGGGGCCGCGGCCTGAGGGGCGGCGGGCGCGACCGCCTGGGGGGCGGCTGGAGCAGGGGCGGCGGGCGCGGGCGCGGCCTGGGGGGCGGCGGGGGCGGGCGCGGCCTGGGCGGGCACGAAGCGGGCGGACGGCTGGTCGGCCCAGGCGGGGCCGGACAAGCAGTACATGGCAAGGGCGGCGACCGCCAGAATGCCCGCAAACGGGGCGGCCGGCGAGATGCCTGAGAAATTCCTCATTGATACGGGTCCTTTCAGAAACCTGTAGGGGTGCGGTAAGTTCTTCGTGCCGCCTCGGGCCTCAGGCCCGGCGCGATATCTCGACGAACCTCATGCGGAGATCGAAAAGGAAGGTCTTCAGCATGTTGCCTTCCTCCACCGTGAGGTTGCCCTTCGTCTTCTTCTCCAGTTCGGCCAGGATGTCGATGAAGTGCTTGGCCGCGTTGAGGTCGGGCGGGGACTTGACCCCGTCTTGGATCTCGCCCTCCATATGCATCATGCCGGTGGTGGCAAGCCCTATGATGAGGGTCGCGAAGGTCGCCGGAAGATCGCCCACGAAGGGCCTCTCCGGAGGCTGCTCCTCAGCGGGGGCGTCGGCGGACCTGGTGCCGGCCTCGGTCTGGGTCCCGTCGCCGGCAGCGGCCTCATCCTTGGTCCCGTCGGCGGCAACGGCCTCGTCCTTGGTCCCGTCGCCGGCAGCGGCCTCGTCATTGGTCCTGCTGTCGGCAACGGCCTCATCCTTGGTCCCGTCGCCGGCAGCGGCCCCGCTCTGGGCGCCGACCTCGGCCTGGGTCTCGGATCCTGCATCGGCCCCGCTCCGGGCCTCAGCCTCGGAACCGGTCCGGTCGTCGTTTCCGATCTCTGCCTCTTTCTTGGCCTCGCCGCCGCCGGGGGACTCGGGCGACTCTTCAGGGTCCTTGCTGAGCACCCCGTCTCTTTTAAAGGCACGGCGATCGTTGACCACGAAATCTGACATCTTCCTGAACCTCCGGGCAGGGCGGGGCATCACGGTCCCGCAGGATACCGCGGGAGGAGGGCCCCCGCGGCTTCAAAGGATGGCTGAGATAGCTTGGCACGGGCGAAGCGGGGCTTCGCTGGGAGCCGCGCTGAGGGGCTGGGCCCCTATGCGTGGCAAGGAGGGCTGAAAAAAGCCTCCGGGCACCTCGCAACAGGAAGGCTTAAGGCCCGTGCGGGCCTAGAATGGCTGGAGGACTGAGGCCAGTGCGGGCCTAGAAGGGCTGAAGGACTGAGGCCCGTGCGGGCCTAGAAGGGCTGAAGGACAGAGGCCCGTGGGGGCCTGGCCGGAAGGACTGAGGCACGTGAGGGCCTAGAAGGCCGGCAGGGTCGCGTGGAGGTCTTCGGGAAGCTCCTGGGTGCGGGGCCTCCCGAAGGCCCCCGTCGGAAGCACTGAAAAGCAGGGCAAAAAAAATGTCCGGCCCACGGGGACAGGACGACCGGCGGGCGGAAAGCAAGCTGGCCGGGCTGGAGGGTGCCCGACCGCCGGAGCCAGCCATGGCACCCCGGCGATCAGGCAAGTATAAAAAACACCCGGATCGATGTCAATGTCGGTTCCTTGCCCAAACGACTGCAAGAGACAGGGCCGCCCTGGGGCCCGGCCGAGCCGTCCGGAGCCGCAACCTGAACGCCAGGGGCATGCCTTGACACAGGCCCCAAGGGCCCGGAGGCGAGTCCGTGCCTCGCGGGACGGGCTCCACGGTCGCGGCCCTGACAGGGCCGGGAGCCACATGCTCGGCCCTGCTCGGGAAGGGAGGGCAGGACCGGAAGGCGAATTGCCTAGGATTGCTGGATGGGCGGGGCCAGCGGCTCGGCCGGAGACGGGCAGATCGCCCCGGAAAGCAGGCGGGGCAGATGCCGCGATTCACCTGCAGGGGTTCGGCTAGCCCCGGAAGTCAGGGCGGAAACACCCCGCAACTCGCCAGAAAGGGAGCAAAAAGAAGGGAAAAGAGGAACAGGCGGGCCAGTGCCTCCGTGAGGCGCTTGCATCTGGTAGAACCTGCCCTGCAGGGAAGCAGGGGAGGCAGAGGCGGCGGAACCTGCAGGTCGACAGGACTGGCTTGGCGCTCTGGCAAGCGAAAAAGAAGGTGTACCGACCGCAGGTCACATGAAAGGACTCGCCCCGGCATGTCAAATGGAGTGGCTCGCCCCGGCATGTCAAGTGGACGGGTGCCCCACGCAAGGCCCAATGTCGGCCGGCACCGCTACATGGAGCCCGTAATCTGTCTTCTCAGCGAGTCGACGTCGGGGGGCCTGTCCCCGGAGTAGAAGCGGACCAGGAGGCAGCCGGCCTTCTTGAGTATGTAGTCCCGGGCCTTGTCCTTGTTGGTGGGGATGATGTTCTCGTCCACCACCTCGACCACCGCCCTGATGTTCAGGCGAACGTCGCAGACGATGAAGCTCACGCTCGTCCCGTTCAGGACGTTGTCGGCGATCTTTAGGTGCTCGGCCTCGTCGGAGGTGGCCTTCACGACCGCCCTGGCGCTCACCCTGGGGAAGACCAGGTACTGCTTCAGCGCCCCCCGGAGGAGCTTGTAATAGATGATCTCCAGGGGGGTCATGAAGGAGAGCTTCTCGTATGCCACGTCCAGGTCCTGGATGGTGACGGACTTCTTCTCCCTGGCCACGGGCGAGGAGCGCGGCATCTGGGTCTGGTCTATCTGGATGGGGGCGGCCATCTGGGTGCGGCCGGCAATCTCGGGGCCTCCGGCCCTCGGAGGCCGGGACCTCAGGATCTCGGCGGAAGGCGGGGGAGGAAGGGCACCGGGCTGGGTGACCCTGGGCTCGGGCGGAAGATCGGCTTCCTGTGCGGAAGCGGCCAAGTCGGGCGCTGCCGCCGGTACCGTGGCGTCGTGCGGCCCGGCAAGAGCGGGGCCGGCCGCGGCCGGTGGAGCGGAAGGCGACACGGCCACGGCATCGCCGTCGTCGGCATGGACGCCCACGGCGCGGAGCTCCAGGGCCTTGAAGCGACCGAGCTTCTTTACCGGGCCCTGGCCGCCGGCGGGACGGGCCTGGGCCCTGGCATGGAGGGCGGCGGAGTCCGGGGAAGCCTGGCCAGCGGGTGCAGCCTGCGGAACGGGTGCCGCAGGTGGTGCCAGCTGAGCGAAGTCGGGCTGCGGACCCTGGGGAGGGAAGCCGAGCGGAGGCCCCTGCTGAGCCAAGTCGGGCTGTGGCGCCTGGGGCGCGAAGCCGGTCGGAGGACCCTGGGGCGCGAAGCCGGGTTGAGGACCCTGGGACTCTAAACCGGGCTGAAGCCCCTGCTGAGCGAAGACTGGCTGAGGTCCCTGGGGAGGGAAGACGGGCTGAAGTCCCTGCTGAGCGGAGCCGGGCTGAGGCCCCTGCTGGGGGGGGAAACCGGCCGGCGGCATTGGGGGCGCTGGCTGTCCCGCAAACTGCGGGGCCGCAACCTGCTGGACGGGCAACGAAGGCGCGGGGTCCTGGGGCACGGAAGGCGCGGAAGGCGCCATGGGAACAGGCGGCACGGGCGGCGGGAGCGGGGCCGGAGGCACGAAATGGTCTATGGGCGGAGCCGGCGGCACCGGGGCGGACGGCGGCACGAAGGGATCTATGACCGGAGGGGCCGGCGGCGGGAAAGTGGGCTGGGCACCCGCGAACTGCGGAGCGGGGAGATCCTGTGACGGGAAGGGCGCCGGGGAAGCCGGAAGCTGCGCAGGTGGCGGCTCTTCCGTCTCGCCGACGGGGGGGGCGTCCGCGACCTTGCCGCCCTTCTTCGCGGCCTTGGCCAGGGCCTTCGCACGGGCAGCCTCCTTCGCGGCCTCCTTGGCCGCGATCTTGGCGGCGGCCTTCTCGGCGGCGAGAGCCTTCTGCTCGTCCTTACCGAGAGACTTCCGGGCCGCAGCCTCCTCCTTTTCGGCGGCCTTCAGGGCTGCGGCCTCCTCCTTTTCGGCAGCCTTCAGAGCAGCGGCCTCCTCCTTTTCGGCAGCCTTCCTTGCGGCGGCCTGCGCCTTGCGGAGGGCAGCCTCCTCCTTCTCGGCGGCCTTCCGGGCAACGGCCTCCTCCTTGGCCTGTTTTTTGGCGAGCTTCTTGTCGACCTTCGGCTCGGCGGGCAAAGCGCCGCCGTCAGCGTCGGAGGGAGGAGGGGGCGTCACGGACGCCGCGGCCTGGGCGGCGTCTATGGCGGCCCACTTGGCCCTGCGGGCCTCTGCCGCAGCCTGCTCGGCGAAGGCCGGATCCTCGGCGCTCTTGTTCTTGATCCGCCTGTACAAAAAGATCAGGATCACGAGGCCGACGACGGCAATGATTAAGCCGTAGTTCTCTTTGGCATTTACAAAAAGCTCTGTCACCAACACCTCTCCTCGCCTAAGGCGTCTGCCCTCTGATGGCAGGCGCCGGGAGTCCCCCGGCGGCCCCGAGGCCGGGAAGCGGGCGATCCAGAACGCGTCACCTGGTACCCCTCGCGCAGATCGGGGCACCCCCCCCGCAAGGCCGTGACCCGGGGGACGGAGAAAACGATATCGGGGCCAAATGAGTATATCACAACACAGAAGGCAGAAAAACAAAAATCCGGTCCGGGGAGGCTCAGCGAGGGTCCCGGAAGCCCCCCGGAAGGCCCCGAGAAAGCCTGCCCGGAGCCCTGCTGGAGGGCCGTCTCGGCCGCTCGGCCGGGCGGCTGCGCTGAGCAGGGAGGGACGGATTCTGTCGAAGTCCCGGACCTGAAAGATGTCCAGGACAGCACGGCACGGGCAGCGGCCCCCTAAGGGCCGGGCCCCGAAGAAGATCTGGGAGGCTCCGGAAGGAGACGTAACGGGGCCCGGAGGGTGTCGAGACAGGCCGGAAGAACGGGCGGGCAAGGGCCAGGAAGGGTTCGGGACTGGTTGGAGGAACGGGACAGGTTGGAGGAATGGACGGGCAAGGGCCCCGGATGGCAGTCGGGACTGGCTGTAGGTACGGACGGGCAAGGGCCCGGAAGGGGTCTGGGAAGGCTGGAGGCCACGCTGAAGCTGGGCCCGGAAGGCCCGGAATGGGTCTGGGCAGGGTGTGGAGTCCCGGCTGGAGCTGGGCCCGGAGGAGGTCGAGACAGACAGGAGGCCTCGCCGGAGCTGGGCCAGGAAGGGCCAGGAAGAGGTCCGGGCAGGCAGAAGGCCCCGCTGGAGCTGGGCCAGGATGGCCCGGAGAGGTCCGGGCGGGCAGAAGGACCCGCTGGAGCTGGGCCAGGAAGGCCAGGAAGAGGTTCGGGCAGGCAGAAGGCCCCGCTGGAGCTGGGCCAGGAGGGCCAGGAAGAGGATCGGGCAGGCAGTAGGCCCCGCCGGAGCTGGGCCAGGAAGGCCAGGAAGAGGTTCGGGCAGGCAGAAGGCCCCGCCGGAGCTGGGCCAGGAGGGCCAGGAAGAGGTTCGGGCAGGCAGGAGGACCCGCTGAAGCTGGGCCAGGAGGGCCAGGAAGGGGTCCGGGCAGGCAGGAGGACCCTCTGGAGCTGAGCCCGAAGGCCCGGAAGGGGTCTTGACAGGCAGCGGTGGCCCGGCTAGAGCTGGGCCCGGAAGGCCTGGAAGGCCAGGAAGGGGTCCGGGCAGGCAGGAGGACGCTCTGGAACTGAGCCCGGAAGGCCAGGAAGGGGTCTTGGCAGGCAGTGGTGGCCCGGCTGAAGCTGGGCCCGGAAGGCCAGGAAGGGGTCCGGGCAGGCAGGATGACCCTCTGGAGCTGAGCCCGGAAGACCCGGAAGGGGTCCGGGCAGGCAGTGGTGGCCCGGCTGGAGCTGGCCCCGGAAGGCCTGGAAGGGGTCCGGGCAGGCAGGAGGACCCTCTGGAGCTGAGCCCGGAAGGTCCGGAAGGGGTCTTGGCAGACAGTGGTGGCCCGGATGGTGCTGGGACCGAAGGTCAAATTGGCTGGAAATCCGAACGGCAAGGGCCAGGAGGGGCCCGGAAGGGCTCCAGACGGGCCGGAGGAGCAACGGGAACTGGGTCAGGAGGGGTACGGGACAGGCTGGATGCCTGGCGGAGACCGGGCCCGTAAGGGGACAGATCAGGCCGAAGACCTGGCGGATACAGGGCCCGGAAGGGTACTGATCAGCCCTGAAACTGGGCCCGGAAGGGGACGGGGCAGGCAGGAGTCAGGAGGGAAAGGCCGGAGTTGACGGCACGGGCAACCGCATTTTTTGGCGGGGACCTGAGCGTCACCGGGCGAGAGGGGACGGGGGAGCCGCTAGCTCTTGTCCGGCTTGGGGTTGGGGACGCTGTGGCGCTTGCGAAGCCTCAGCGACTTGGGGGTGACCTCGAGCAGCTCGTCCTCCCGCATGTAGGCTATGGCGTCCTCCAGGGAGAAGCGCCGGGGCGGGGTCAGGCGCAGGGCCTCGTCGGAGCCGGAGGCGCGGACGTTGGTGAGCTTCTTTTCCTTGGTGGGATTCACCCAAATGTCTCCGGGACGGGAATTCTCCCCCACGACCAGGCCCGGGTAGACCGGCTCCCCCGGCGAGGCGAAGATGATGCCCCTCGGCTGGAGGTGGTAAAGGGCGTAGGTCACGGCGGTTCCCATGCGGTCGGACACCAGGGCGCCGTTGCTGCGGCCCTTGATGGAGCCGACGAAGGGCGTGAAGCCGATGTTCACCGCGGTGAAGAGGCCCTCGCCCCTCGTGTCGGTCATGAACTGGCTGCGGTAGCCTATGAGGCCGCGAGTGGGGCAACGGACCTCCAGGCGGGCGCGGCCCCGTCCGTGGTTAACGAGCCTCGCCACCTGGCCGCGTCGGGCGGAGAGCTTTTCGGAGACTATGCCTATGTGCTCCTCGGGCACGTCGCAGACCACCAGTTCCAGGGGCTCGCAGAGGACTCCGTCCACAACCCTGGTGACTATCCTGGGCGGCCCCAGGGTGAGCTCGTAGCCCTCGCGGCGCATGGTCTCGACCAGCACCGCCAGCTGGAGCTCCCCCCTGGCCCCCACCTTCAGGCCTTCCGCGTCGGATCCCTCGCCCGGTGAAATCCTTATGGAGACGTTGAAGAGGGCCTCCTTCTCCAGCCGGGCGCGGATTTCGCGGGAAGTGCGCATGCGTCCCTCTCGCCCGGCCAGGGGCGACGAGTTTATCGAGAACTCCATGGTGAGAGTCGGCTCGTCCACCGTGAGCCGCTCGAGCGCCTCGGGACACTCGGGATCGGCTATGGTGTCGCCTATGAAGGCGTCGGGCAGGCCTGCCACGGCCACAATGTCGCCGGTCTCGGCCTCGGCGGCCTCCGTCCTGGCGAGACCCTTGTACACGTAGACGAGCTTCAGGGGGGCCACGGTCACGGCGCCGCCCTCCTTGACAAGTGCGGCCTCGCGTCCCGCCACGAGCTTCCCGCGACGCACCGGGCCTATGCAGAGCCTGCCCACGTAGTCGGACCACTCCAGGTTCGCCACCAGGAACTGCGCCGGCCCGTCGGGGTCGCCCTGGGGAGGGGGGATGTGGCCGGTCATGGCCTCGAAGAGGGGCTCAAGGGTGGGGGGCGCCCCATCCGGGGACATGGCCAGCTCCATGTCCAGGGTGGCGGCGCCGCGGCGGGCGTCGGTGTAGAGGACCGGGAAGTCCAGTACGCTCTCGTCGGCGTCCAGATCTATTAGAAGATCGTAAATCTCGTTTAGCACCTCCTGGGGCCTGCGGTCCGGGCGATCTATCTTGTTTATCGCGCAGATCACGGGCAGGTTGCGCTGGAGCGCCTTCTGCATCACGAACCTGGTCTGGGGGAGGGGCCCCTCGGCCGCGTCCACCAGGAGGAGCGCCCCGTCCACCATGGCCAGGGTCCTCTCCACCTCTCCCCCGAAGTCGGCGTGCCCGGGCGTGTCCACTATGTTTATCTTCACCCCCTTCCAGACGACGGAGGTGTTCTTGGCCATGATGGTGATGCCCTTCTCGCGCTCCAGGTCCATGGAGTCCATTATGCGCTCGCGGACCTGCTGGTTTTCGCGGAAGAGCCCGCTCTGCCAGAGCATGGCGTCAACCAGGGTGGTCTTGCCGTGGTCCACGTGGGCGATGATGGCGATATTTCTTATGTCCGTCATTTATTAAAAGTCCTTTGGAGGCGGAGACCGGCCGGGGCCGGAAGTGCGGCAGGGGAGGGCCTGAAGGCCAGGTGGCCAGCAAAAGCCCGAAGGCCAGGTAAACCGGAAAAGGCCAGGCAGGCCCGGGGGGCCGGGAAGGCAGGCCCGGGGGCCGGGAAGGCAGGCCAGGAGGGTCGGGAAGGTAAGGCAGACCGAGAGGGCCGGTGGGGCCATAAGACCTGTTCAACCAAAGATGGTCAGAAAGGCTAAGGCTGGCCCAGAAGGCCGGAAGGCTAGGAAGGCCAGGGAGGCCCGAAGGCCGGAAAGGGCCCGCGAGGGCCCTCAAAAATCCGGGCTGAATCCCGGAAAGCTCACAGGGGCTCGGGACCCCGAAAAACAAAAAGCCCCGCGTGTGCGGAGCTCCCGGGGCCGGGGATCCGGCCCCACTGAGAAACGGACGGTGCGGGATGCGGTGCGCTGAGCGGTCAGGGCCTGAAGCCCGGACGCAGGAAAGCCCAGGGGGCCGCGCGGGAGGCGGGCAGGATGTTCTGGAAGACGTCCGGAGGCCTCTCCGGGCCTCCCTGGGCGGCAACTCGGGGGACACCCCGCCCGCCCGGGCCGGGGGAAGGCCCGTCAAGCGGCTTCCGCGCCTCTGCGGCGCTACTTGATAATGATGTTGAGGATCCTGGGCACCGCCAGGTGGGGAGCCCCCGCCTCGTTCACGGCCACGATGGGGTCGCCGGACGCGGTTATGCCCACCTGGGTGAGGCATCCGCACTTCCGGCACCACCGGTGCTCAAGCTTCACGATGTCTCCGTTCTGCACGGACTCCTCCGAGACCACCATCCAGGCATGCGACTTCTCATCGATGCAGGTATCTATCTTCGGTTCGCTAATTGCCATCTGGGTATTTCCTTCGGGTTCGTTCCTGCTCTGGATCTTCCGGCTCGACGGCCGGAAGCAGAGGATTCCTGGGGTTTAGGGCTGGCCGGGAACCGGTGTGCCCCGGTCCCGGCCCTGCGCGGAGGGGGACAGAACTGGGTTGCAAGTTTATCACATTCGCAGGATATTATCCAATTTGAACGAAATTGTCAGGGAAAAATGCCGCAGGGGCTTGCCAAGTCCCCGGACGGGACGCCGGGGAGACCGAAATTCCTGCCGGACTCGGAAAGAGGGGGCGGCGGGGGGTTGAGAGCCAGATGGAGCGGCCAATCTAAAAACAAATGATATTATAACTAATGAAGAATTTAAAAGCGTATAAAAAATTAATTAGATTATATAAGAATATAAAGACGATATAAAAATCTTATTAAGATTTATTGAAGAGATTATAAGTATTTTGAAGATGACTTAACGATGTTATATTGCCTTAAAATCATTTTAAATAGCAAAAAAACTTATTTAGCATTAAAAGCAGTGATTTTATAGATACTTTGTTATATAGAACACATTATATAGAGAGGAATATATCAAAATGTTATTTTCTTGTAGTCATCATCTTCAGGGTCTGCCACCCCCGGCTGTAGCTCCCCTCCCCTCACAGACGGCTCCCCTCCCCTGCACTCCCTCCCCAGCCCCGGCAGAACGCGTCGTTCGCGGGAGACTGGGGCACGGAAATCCCGACGGGCAGGTGACCAAGGCAGACGGCGGAACGCGGCCTTTACATTTGAAGGAGAATCTTTTAAATTCAAATGCACTTTGGGCCTCGCGGGCATACAGGCCCGGCCCCCCGCTCCTAACCTTTCCCCCCTGCGGAATCCCACGACAAAATGTCAGATCATACCTTCACCAAACGTTGCCCGCACAGGGCCTGCGCCAGCTGCCGCCTTGCGGCTTCCCACCGCGTCCCCTCCCTCCCGGCCGGAGTCCGGACGCCATGACCGGCACCGTCATAAATGTCGTTGGCGGCGGGCTCGCGGGCTGCGAAGCCGCCTGGAGGGCCGCCTCCAGGGGGGTCAGGTGCGTCCTGTGGGAGATGAAGCCCGTGAAGTTCTCGCCGGCGCACAGGAGCCCCGACCTGGCCGAGCTGGTGTGCTCCAACTCCTTCAGGGCCTCCTCGACCGATAATGCCGTGGGGCTCCTGAAGGAGGAGATGAGGAGGCTGGGGTCCGTGGTCATGGACGCGGCGGCCCGGACGGCCGTGCCCGCCGGCAAGGCCCTCGCCGTGGACAGGGAACGCTTCAGCAGGCTGGTGACCGAGACGGTCGAGGCGCATCCTCTTATTGAAGTGAGGCGCGAGGAGCTGACCGGCTGGCCCGAGACCCCCGACCCTGTGGTGATGTCCCCGGGCCCGCTGGCCTCGGAGCCCGCGACGGAGCTCCTGGGCGCGGCAACGGGCAAGGACAGCCTCTCCTTCTACGACGCCCTCGCCCCCATAGTGACCTCCGAGTCGCTGGACATGACGAAAGTCTTCTCCCAGGACCGCTACGGCCCGGAGGGCGGCGGCGACTACCTGAACGCGCCCCTGGAGAAGGCGGAGTTCCTCGCCTTCCTGGACGCCCTGGTCGAGGCCGACCGGACGGCTGCCAGATCCTTCGAGGACGAGAAGTATTTCGAGGGCTGCCTCCCCATTGAGGTTATGGCCACGAGAGGCCCCAGGACCCTCACCTTCGGCCCCATGAAGCCGGTGGGCCTGACCGACCCCAGGACCGGCAGGCGGCCCTACGCCGCCGTCCAGCTCCGCCGCGAGAACCTGGAAGGCACGCTCTGGAACATAGTGGGATTCCAGACCCGCCTCACGCGTCCGGCCCAGGACAAGGTCTTCCGCATGATACCCGGCCTTGAGCGGTGCGAGTTCGCCCGCTACGGGGCCATCCACCGCAACACCTTCCTCTCGGCCCCGGACGTGCTGGACCCCTGGCAGAGGCTCCTGCCCCGCCCGTCCGTCTTCATGGCAGGGCAGATATCCGGGGTGGAGGGCTACGTGGAGTCCGCTGCCCAGGGGCTCTGGGCCGGGGAGAACGCCGCCCGCACAGTGCTCGGGATCCCCCTGTCCATGCCTCCCAGGGCCAGCGCCCTGGGGTCGCTGGTCTCGCACCTGCGCCCGGAGGGGCGCGGGGGGCCGTTCGCGCCCTCGAACGTGAACTTCGGCCTCTTCCCGGCTCTCCCGAAGCGCCTCCCCAGGAGCGAGTCCGCCGCCAACCGCAGGCGGGAGTCCGCCTCCCTCCGCGCGGAAGCGGCCCTGGCCTCCTGGACCCCCCTCAAGGAGGACGCGAACCATGTATTCACCTGGTAGACGCCCCTGCGTCGCCGCGGCGTCCGAAACGCCCCCGACAAAGGCTTTCACGGAAACGGCCTTCCCGGCAACTTCCCTCCCGGCGGCGGCACAGGCGCCCGTTTCCCGGATCTCTGCAGGGCCGGCCGCCTGCCCAGTGCCGATGCCGGCTTCCGCGCCCTCGGCGGGCTCATGGGCAGGGCCGGCCGCCTGCCCCGTGCCGATGCCGGCTTCCGCGCCCGCGGCGGGCTCATGGGCAGGGCCGGCCGCCTGCCACGTGCCGATGCGGGCTTCCGCGCCCGCGGCGGCCTCATGGCCAGGGCCGGCCGCCTGCCCCGGGCCGATGCGGGCTTCCGCGACTGCAGCGGCCTCATGGCCAGGGCCGGCCGCCTTTTCCGGGACAGGACCGGCGTCAGCCCCTCTGCCAGGCCGAGCGAACGCTCCCCGTGCCGGGCACGGACATGCCCGCCCGGCTGGCGCGTGCGCCCGCGCGGGGCACGTCATCTTGCTGGCGGCGGCACTTGCCCTGGCGCTCCCGTCCTGCGCCCAGACCACCCAGAGGTTCCACGGGTCCTTCGTCGCGGGGACGTTCACGGGCACGGGCGGAAACGAGCTCTCCCTCGCCCTCCTGAGGGAGGGAATCGTGGGAGGCCGGGGCCCGGTCCTGACCGGAACCGCCGAGTACCGCTTCGACGCCTCCCCGGGCCGCGAGACCGTCATCACCACCGAGGAAGGCGAGGTGGTGGAGATCTGGGAGGACGACTCCCTCACCGGCGAGAGCTTTCTCATCACGACCAGGGAGAAGCGCTCCGTGCCCAGGGACATGGACTTCCAGCGCGCAAGGGGGATCCTGGACGTCCGCTGGACCCTTGCCGAGCCGGGCGGCACCGTCCTGCGCTCCGGCCGCAACGTCTTCTCGGCCTCCAGGGCCGAGGGGGGCTACGCCGACCGCCGTGGGAGGGCCGGCTCGGCATCTGCCGCCGCCTCGTCCGAGGCACCATCCCTGCCGCACGGGGAGCTCGAACAGCTCATGCTGGAGGATCTGGCCCGGAAGGCGGCCTCCGACCTGGCTCTCCTGGCCGGGCCCAGGTTCACCGAGATGGATCTGGCCCCCGCCAACGATCCTGACGGCCGCAGGGCGCGAATGCTTGCCGCGTCCGGGGACTGGGAGGGGGCGGCCAGGATCTGGGAGGAGCTTCTGACCCTCAACCCGTCCTACGGGCCCGCACTGTACAACCTGGGCCTCTACCGGGAGATCACGGGCGATCTGCCCGATGCGTGGCGCTGCTTCAGGCTGGCCTTCCAGTCGCGGCAGCTCCCCCAGTACCGCAACGCCCTCTCGAGAGTGTCTGGCGTACTCCGGAGGAACGGGGAGCTTCCCAGGCCGGACCAGGGCGGACTCCTCAGGTAACCGTTAGGGGATCATGGGGATCATGGTGATCACGGGGATCATGATGATCACGGTGATCACGGGGATCAGAGGAACGGGTGACGAAACGCCGCTGACGATGCCTTTCACGGCATCTGGCACGGCTATCCGCAAGTCCCCATGCCTCATCGGCTGAAATTCTCCGCCTGAACCGGGCTAAGCCCTTGCCTATACTTCGAAAGTTGTTTGGTCAGCTACATGTCCTTTCACGCCTGCAGACACCTGAACCGGAGGAAGCCCCTGGTTACACTTCGAAAGTTGTTGGGTCAGCTACATGTCCTTTCGATCTTGCAGACGCCTGCCAGGGCAACTGTTGCATGAGAACGCCTGCCATGGACACTGTTGCATAGGCTAGAAAGGTGAACTTTCAAAAATATGCAAAAGTGTTATCAGATCCGTGATTTCGCTAAGCCCCTCAACAAACTTTCTCAGGTTCAGCTGCGCAATGTCGAAAAACTTGCTCGCGGAACGCGAGATCTCGGGACGCCTCGCGAGGATAGCAGACTCCACGATACTGCTCTCGGCCGTAGCGTTTATGCCATGTCCGGGACCGAACGGTGACAGCGAGAGGAGAAAGTCCAGCCCCTGCGCAGTATCGTCCAGCGCGTATCCGGAGTACTGCGCCCCGCCTGCCGCCTGTGCGACTGCAGAGACGAAGTCCTGCACGAACAGGTCGTGTTCGTCGTAGGCAGGAAGATCCCGGTAGCTCATGACGAGCTCGCCGGACCTGGGCTGGAACCCTGACATGCCTGGCTCGCCGACCATCCCGAAGTAACGGTCAAGCTCCAAGTCCCCCCTGGATATCATCTGGTCCTGAGGGGGCAGGTATCTTTCAACGAGGTGAAAGACATATCTGCAGGCGAATGCCCGATAGATCAGCGCGGCGAACGTGCATCCCTCGGAGAAGTCCGTTCTCCCGCAACGTTTCATGATGTCGGCGAGAAGGTATGTCAGGAACCGGGCCGTTACCAGAGTGACGTTCTCAGAGTTCTCGACTATCTCTTCCGCATCGCACGACGGCTGCATGTCAATTCGCTGGAAGCGGAGAGCGAGCGTGAGGATGAACTGGGTCATGAGGAAGGGAATCCTCGGACGGAGATTCTGTTCCTTATGGATGATGTGCCCGGCAAGATTGACATAAAACGTCGGCAGATACAGATTGCCCTCAGTATTTTCGAGCGTGGGGGTCTCCATGCGCTCATTGCTGGGGCCGTTAACAAAAATGTTGATCCCTCCGCAATTGTTACGGTACAAATCATAGGGAGGAAAATTTTCACTGTCAAATCTTTGGAACACCCCGTAGCAGAGAATGTTGTCGGGAGTTATTAGCTCAGGACGGAGCCGGCTTACGTCCATGATGCCGAAGTAGGATTCCTCTATTCCGTTCCACTCGAGAAACAGGTCGTAGACGATGTGTCGCAAATTTGCCGCCGCCTTCTCACGTGCTGGAGAAATTACTGGAATGTTGTTTATGGCGAGAGTCCCTTCGGCGGCGGTGACGTTCCTTATCTCCGAAAGATCCATCGAGAAAGGCGGATCAGATTCTCTGCTCGCGTACACAGACATGCCGGTGCATAATAATCCGACAGAGCCGTCACCCTTTTCTGAATTGTCATAAAAAAAGAGCGAATCGGATGCGAGGGCGCCCTGAGCGAACG
Organism: Deltaproteobacteria bacterium; assembly: GCA_031263525.1. Taxonomy (GTDB): domain Bacteria; phylum Desulfobacterota; class Desulfarculia; order Adiutricales; family Adiutricaceae; genus JAIRZX01. The sequence continues at coordinate 18,329 of JAISFP010000021.1, forward strand.
TTGAAATTGCCGTACCCAGCAGGCCGTCAGGGATGTTCGGACACACGAACAGCCTTTCAAGGCCCTCCGTCCTGGACCTGTTCTTCTCCAGCACCCGACCGGGATCGAAAGGTCCAGCCGAATTCCGTATCAGGCCGCTCATGGCCAGATCGTCCTTGGCGGATATCGCAAGCGGATTTCCGTAAAGATCGGCCATGGCCGCGACAAGCGCCTGTACGGCCTCCGCCCCCGAGCCGGAGAGGGTGGAGAACTTCTTTGCGGGCTCGCCGTTCACGAACAGGACGTTCCTCTTGAAGATCACGCCCGACACATCGCGGAAATCGAAGGATCCCGGATCGCCGGAAGGTCCGTCCACGAAAAGCCGGTCGGCGGTGATTGCGAACCCGCTCCTGGCGCTCCCCAGATACGTGTCGTCGTAGAGGAGCTCCACCTCGCCCTGGTCGGCTTCACGCGCGTACCCCGCAAGTGCGTTGGCGAGCTTCCCGGACGGTATGTCAGGCCTGACATACGCCCTTTTGAGGCCCTTAAGCCTTGCTGTCTCGCTTCTGACAAGGCCGATGTCAACCTTGATCACTTCCGGCATTGAAATCTCCCGTGGGCATCTGACGTCTCTTTACTGAGACACTTGAACAAGCGAATGAGTGCTGAACCGGCAAGGCCGGGACTGCGAAGGCGCAACGTCCCGGAACCAAGGCGGGCTACCTCCAGGAACACGGACTGACAGCCTCCCGAAACACAGAGAGGAAACCTCCAGGGATGCCGCTTTCCGGAAGAGGCCAGGACAGCCATGTTCGTTCCACAATATAGAACGCCAAGCAACCTATTAAGCTTTCGGTTTCCCAATCTATCGGAAACCCCTGTTCCCGTCAAGGAAGAGTATTCGCCTGCCTGAAATGGCCCAAAATATGACTTATCTGGCCCTGACGCCTGATTTCCTGGGGATTTCTGGCACTGTAAGCCTGACGCCTTCCCAGGACCGAGCCCGACCGGAAGGCCAGAGGCCGGCATACCCAGGGCCCCGCCCGACAAGGAAGGACCGTGGCCGGGTTCCCAGGAGCCCCGCCCGCACCGGAAGGACCGAGGCCGGCTTCCCAGGAGCCCCGCCCGCCCAGGAAGGGCCCTTCACCGGCTTCACCAGGGCCCCGCCCGCCCAGGAAGGGCCCTTGACCGGGTTCACCAGGACCCCGACCGCCCAGGAAGGGCCCTTGACCGGGTTCACCAGGGCCCCGCCCGAACCGGAAGGCCAGGGGCCGACTTCTCAGGGGCCCCGCCCGCCCAGGAAGGGCCCTTGACCGGCTTCACCAGAGCCCCGCCCGAACCGGAAGGCCAGGGGCCGTCTTCTCAGGGGCCCAGCCCGCCCAGGAAGGGCAGGGGCCGACTTCTCCGGAGCCCCGCCCGCCCAGGAAGGACCGCGGCCGGCTTCTCCGGGGCCCCGC
>JAISFP010000063.1 GCA_031263525.1 Deltaproteobacteria bacterium
TGGAAATTATTTGCCCAATATGAAGTATCAATAGTTGACTCTTCAACTTCAGGCGTTCCTCGACATAGCTCTTTTCTTCCGAAAAAGTTCCTCAATAGAGGGGTACCTGAATGGTTACCATATTTAAGTGAAAGGGTAATATCTCCATGCTGACATGAAAGAATATATTTACAATTTACTCACTGCCATCCCTCGCAACTGCCGCATCCAGTCCCGACCAAGACGCTCCTTCTAAATTCCATCGAAGAACTGTTCCAGTGCGACCGCGAGCTCTTCAGAGAACTTGGAACGACAAGAGCGACTACAAGTTCAAAAATCACCCTGTATTGCATTTCTATTTGCCCTATACAGATATGAATCTAAAGGATAAACATAGGTCTCCGCTTCAGGAAGATCTTACGAGCTATTCGAAAAAATACAAAGTATTACCCGTTTAATCAAATGTCGGAATCTTCTTCCATATGTTAGTAGCGAATTATAGCGAGTAGATACCAGGGCTGGAGGTTTGCCCGACATTTCCACCCCTGGACTGACAGCCAAATTCCGACATTTGATTAAACGGGTAATAACATTGATCTCATTATATTTCCTCGGGATTATTTTTGATGACCTTCCGGATGTTGCATCAAAAAATTCGCTGCCGGTGCTGTCATCCTTATTGATGAAGTACGATGCTCCAGTGACCAATCACATAATGGGACTTTATGTAGAAGCCTGTTGATGGCTGAAAGACCGGGGCAAGGCACAGAGCTCTCGTATGGCAGGGGGGCCGTCACGCACCTGGCCGCTCCAAAACGAATCGCCAGGCTGAGTCAATTGGCACGAGTCAGGAAGCTAACTCTCTCCGTAACTGTTCAGGTGCCACCCCAAAGGGAGCTTAAAAGTTGGATCATTTCAAGAAAAATGCCCACTATTGAAACTTTCTCCCCCACATGAAGAGTCCATGATTGACTCTTTAACTTAAAGATTTCCTCGTCTGGGCTCTCTTCCCCCGAAAAGGCTCTCAATTAGAGGGGAACCTGAACAGTTACCTCTCTCCTTGGCATGAAACGCCTGGCAGGCGACATGAGCCGGCGTGTCAAACCGGCATGGACGCGTCGTACAGGCCGAGAACAACCAGAAGCCTTCACGAAGGAAAATCAGGCGTACGTGCAAGTCCCGGTTCAGGAAGGAGCCCGGTCCGACGTCCGTGCCCTGTCAGAATCAGGGCGCCACCCGGGCAGGCGGCCGCGCCCTGCCAGGTTCAGGAAGACGTCCGGGCTGACGTTCTCGACCTGGCCGGCGTCAGCTCAGGTTAGCCTGGCGGGAGCCTGCCGGCACCGTTCCGGGGGGCTACGCCCGGCCCCTTCCCGCGCCCGGGAGCTCCTCCAGGATCCTCATGACGTCCGCGGTGAGCCGCGGGATGTCCACCTTGCCGGTGGGGGCCACGGGGATCTCCTGGACGTTCAGGATCACCCTGGGGCAGGCCAGGTCCGGGTAGCCCGCCTCGCGGACGGCGGCCTTCAGGACGTCGCGGTCCAGGTCCCGGTTCTGGGCGGCCAGGACCAGGCGCTCCCCGCTCCTGGGGTCCGGGACGGAGACGATGGCGAGCTGGACGTCCGGGAAGGCCTTCTCGGCGGCGGCCTCGACGCCCCCGATGGGCACCATCTCGCCGGAGAGCTTCGCGAAGCGCTTGAGCCGGCCCTTGATCCACAGGAAGCCGTCCCCGTCCACCTCCGCGATGTCGCCGGTGTCGTGCCAGCCGTCGGGCGGGCGGCGGATGACCCCGGGCTCGCCCTGGGTGAGGTAGCCCGTCATGATGTTGGGGCCCTTGAGCATGAGGAGCCCCCCCTCCTTCACGCCGGGAACGGGGTCGAGCCTCCAGCGGATGCCGGGGAGCGGGACGCCCACGGAGCCGTCCCTCACCCTCATCCTCGAGCCCACGGAGACCACGGGGGCGCACTCGGTGACGCCGTAGCCCTCGAAGAGCCTCACCGAGAGCTTCCTGAAGAAGAGCTCCCGGGTGGAGGGGAGCACCTTCTCGGCGCCGAGCACGAGGAACCTCACGGAGGCGAAGTCGTAGGGGTGCGCGGCCTCACCCCAGGCCCGGGCGAAGGAGTCCGAGCCCACCACCACCGTGGCGCGGGTGTCGTAGACGAGCTCCGGGATAGCCTGGACGGCCAGGGGCGAGGGGTAGTTGAAGGACCTGATCCCGGAGAGGAGCGGCAGGAGGATGCCGATGTTCAGGCCGAAGGCGTGGAAGGCCGGCATGGGGTTGAAGAGGACGTCGTCATCGTTGAGCTCGATGGCGCAGAGCGCCTGGCGGATGTTGGCCAGGAGCGCCCCGTGGCTCAGGACCACCCCCTTGGGGGAGCCCTCCGAGCCGGAGGTGAACAGCACGGCCCCCGGGCTGTCGGGGGGCCTCAGGTCCGCCCGGGAGAGCCTGGAGCGCAGGTAGTTCAGGACCCCCAGGTCCAGGTCCTCCAGGCAGACTATCTCGGCGTCCGCCTCGGAGGCGGCCCCGCGGATGGCCTCGTCCACGTGCGGGGCCCTGGCCAGGAAGGAGCGGGAGCTCACGACGGTCCTGGCCCCGGAGGCCACGAGCGCGGTGGCCATGGCCGACTTGCCCTGGCTGTAGTTCAGCATGACCGGCACCCTGCCCCCGCGCCAGATGCCGAAGAGGACGTAGGTGAGGGCCAGCGAGTTCGGGAGGAGTATCCCGGCGGGCGCCGCCCGGGGGAGCCGCCTGCCCAGGGCGTGGCCCACGGCCTGGGCCCGGTCCATCACCTGCTTGTAGGTGACGGGCCTGCGGTCCTGGTCCTCGGCTATCGTCCGGGACTTGCCGGCCCTTCCCGCGGCGAGGGTGAGCTCCCTCCAGAGGTTCCTGCGCCACTCGCGGGTGCGGAAGCGGCACTGGAGCATCACCTCGTAGACGTCCCGGGCGAGCCGCGCCCTGAAGGCCTTGCGGCCCTCGCCCTCGCGGGGGCGGCGGTCGAGCTGCACCGCCGGGAAGACCCTCATGGCCACCTGCCAGCTCTCGGGGGGGTTGCGCAGCAGCTTGCGCATCCTTCCGAAAAAGCTGTGCTCGGCCCCGTCTATCACCACGGGCAGGACCGGCGCCCCGGTGAGCGAGGCCACGATGCCTATGCCCTCCTCCACCTTCATGAGCGACCCGGTGGTGGTGATCCGCCCCTCTGGGAAGATGACCACCGCGGCCCCGGCGTTCACTGCCGCCACCAGGGCCCGGAGCTGGTGGGGCCGCTGGGGATCCACGGGCACGGCCTTGAAAAAGACGAGGAAGATCCTGACCCACCACTCGCCGGCCCAGCGGGCGTTTATGGCGAACGTGAGATCCCTCTTCAAGAAGCAGACCAGGAGCGCCACGTCCAGAAACGACGTGTGGTTGGGCGCTACGAGTACCGGGCCCTCCGCCTTGTCCAGGTTGTGCAGCCCGGAAACTTTCGGATCGTAGAAAAGGCGTATGAAGACCGAAGCCGCCTGCCGTATGGCTTCCGCCGGCAGAAAGCAGAGCGTCACCACGGTCATTATCACGGCCGTGAGCGCCAGGAAGAGGAACAGGGCAGGAATGCCCGCGCCCAGGAACCCGAACAGCGCGGCAATCGCGGCCCCAGCGGCCATGAAGAGCGAGTTCATTATGTTTCCCGCGGCTATCATGCGGGAACGGGACTCCTCGGGCGAGCGGTGCTGGATTATCGCGTTGAAGGGCACGGCGAAGAAGCCGGCTGCCGCGGCGGTCAGGAAGGCCAGTATGGCGAGCCTCAGGTACGTCCAGTCGGTGGCGAACCTGAATGCCCCCACGCTCCCGGCCGGTTCCGGGGGGAGCGTCCCCGCGCATCGGGCGAACAGCAGGAGGAGCACCGCCAAGAGCGCCGCGGATGCCGGGGCCAGCCGCGCAGAGACGTCCCCTTTCAGGAAGACCTGCACGGCCAGCGCCCCCGCCGCCACGCCCAGCGCGAACAGGGACACCATGAAGGTCCCGGCGGCGGGCGTCCCGCCGGCGTAGGCCGCCACCAGGACCGGGGTCTGGGCCAGGAGGACGCTCCCCACCCCCCAGAACCAGCTGGCGGCGAGAATGGAGAGCCACACGTCCCCGTTGGCCCTGGCGTCCTTCAGGATCGACACGGCAGAGGCGGCGATGTTGCGGGTCACCCGCAGACCGCCGTCCCCCTCCCTGGAGGGGGGCTGCATCAGGGCGAGGGCCAGCCCGGCGGCCGACACGAGGATGAGCCCGAGCGGCACGGCGGGCCCGGTGCCGGTCACCGACACGGACGTGGCCGCCTCCAGGGCCGCGGCCGCGGCATCACCGGCCGCCCCGGACACCGCGGCGGCGGCGCCGGACACTGCGGAGGACGCGCCCAGGTACGACCCGGCCACCGTGCCCAGCACGATGGCCAGGAAGGTAGCCCCCTCCACGAGGCCGTTGCCGGGGATGAGCCCGCGCTCGGGCAGGATCTCGGGCAGGAGGCTGTACTTCACAGGGCCGAACAGGGCGCTCTGGAGCCCCATCAGGAACACCGCGCCCATGAGCGGCCACAGCCACCCCTTGAAGAAGAAGTACGCGGCCACCCCCACGAAGGCCAGCTCCAGGATCTTGTATGCCTTAAGAAGCGACGACTTCCTGTAGCGGTCCGCGAGCTCCCCGGCCGGCGCGGAGAAGAGGAAGAACGGCAGGATCATGAGCCCCGTGGCCAGGCTCGAGTACGCGGACTTCCCCGCGGGCCCCAGGCCCGCCGCCCCGAAGGCCAGAAGCGCTATGAGCGCCTGGCGCATGAAGTTGTCGTTGAAGGCGCCCAGGGTCATGCAAGAGAAGAACGGCCAGAAAGACCTGTCCTTCAGGATTTTCGCGTATGTCATCTGGCACTGGTCCTCGTCATGAACCGTCAGGAGGGTTTGATGGGCCGGGGTGTCGAGTCGGGACGGACGAGCCGGGGAGGGTCCGCGGAAGCCTGCCGGGCAAGCTCTCGCTCGCCGGCGGTCAGCCGGGCGCAAGGCGGGGGAAAAGGCCGGGCCCCGCCATATTATCACACGGCCCGGGCGTTCCGCACGATCCCTGCCAAAGGAGCCCCGAAAGCCCGCAGGGACTGCCCCGGAAGTTTCCGTGAAGCTCAGAAATCTCCGGAAATCCCCGAAATGCCTGGAAAAACTCAGGATGTCTCTGGATATTACCCCGGAAATTAAATCTGGCCCTATGGGACCTCTTCACTGTGAGCTAGGCCGTGAAACTGGCCCTGCCCTTCCCTTCCGCCCCTAACCCTTCCTCCAAAGCTCTCGCCCATTCAGTACTCGCCCCGGCCCAAAGCCCTCTCGCCTCTTACCACTGCCTGAGGGCCAGATTTAATTTCCGGGGTAATATGTCTTGAAATATCAGACAATCTCCGAAAAGTACAAAAAGGCTCGGCATAGCTGGAAAGCTTAAATAATCGGAAAAGCTCGGATCATTCATAAAAAAAAACTTAGGAAATTGCAACATATCTCCCCATATATCCGGATAACTCAGAGTAGCTGATAAAAATTTATGGAATAACGGAGATTATCGTGGAAAATCGGAAAGGGTCGGGAAGCTCTGGACGGTTCCGGAACGCTCCGGAGAACCAAAAATCCCTGGAAACTCAAATAAAGCTCGGAAAAATCCTGAAAAACTCTTAAAATCCCCTCAATATTCGGCAATTATCTTGAAATCACGACATAGCTCGACAAAAACCAAACAGTCGGAAAATTCTCAAAAATCTCGATAGATATCGGCATAACTCTTAAAATCTAAGAAAAACTTCGTAAATCTCTGAAAAAATCTGAAAAATACGAACCTGCCTGAACCAAGCCACCTCAAGGTCTCCCCTGCCCCACCCGAGGCAGTACGGAAGCCGTCAGCGACTCTTCACGGCGAGACTGGCGGGCACCTTCCCGTCCGGGACGCCAGCAGGTGACGGCCATCTGCCCAGCCGGGACGCCCGGCGGAGCCGAGCGCCTGCGAGACCGGGACACCTGCCGGGACCTAGCGCCTGCCTGGCCGGGACGCTTGCCAAAAATCGGCTAAACGGGTAATCTCAGACGTCCTTCCCGCCCATTCACCTCACCAGAGCCATTGCCAGTCCGCATGAACCCCGTCTCCTCCCGCAAGTACTACCGTTCCCTGGCGCCCCTCCTGCCCGCAACCGTCCTGAACCCCGGTCCCTCCTGGAAGGCAATCTTCGGGAGGGAGGCGCCGATGGATCTTGAAATCGGCTTCGGGAACGGGGAGTTCCTGAGCCGCCAGTCTCTCGCGGAGCCCGGGCGGGACTTCGTGGGCCTGGAAATAAGCTGGCCCAGTGTCAAGAGGGCGCTGAGACGCATAGGGAAGCCTCCCCGCTCCAACGTGAGGCTCGTGTGCCTGCCAGCCGGGCCGGCCCTGTCCCTGTACTTCCCGGAAGAGTCCGTGTCCGTCGCCAGGGCCCTCTTCCCCGTGCCCTGGCCCAAGGAGAAGCATGCCAAGAAGAGGCTCTTCTCCCGGAAGTTTCTGGATCTCCTGGCCTCCAGGCTCGTCCCGCATGGCGCCTTCCACATGGTGACGGACGACCCCGTGCTGGCCCGCTGGACCGTGGAGCAGTCCCTCGGCTCAGCCCTCCCCCTCGCCCTGGAGGAGAGGGAGGAGGCCCTGGACACCAAGTACGGCCGCAAGTGGGAGACCAGGGGGGCGCGGATCTTCTATTACCTGGAGGGCGTAAAGGCCCGCCACCCGGAGGTGCCCCGGAGGGGCACGGAGGCCATGCAGCCGACATTCCTGGACACACTCGACCCCCAGACCTTCAGCCCGGCGGGGATCTCCGGGGAGACCGCCGTGGTCTTCCGGGACTTCGTCTGGGACCCTCTCCGCGAGACGGGCTTCCTCTCCACCAAGGTGGTGGAGGGTGACTTCATCCAGGAGTTCTTCATCCGCCTGCGCCGCGACCCCGACGGCCGCTACCGACTCTATCCGGCCCTCGCCCACCAGGTATTCCCCACCGAAGGCGTCCGCAAGGCCCTGGAGCTCGCCGCCAGTGCCCCCGCCGGCTGACGGTGCCGGAGGCCCAGCCCTCCCCGGAACGCCTGCCCCCGGCACCCCAGAAATCAGCACGCCCGGCTCCGTCCGACCCGGAAACGGACCGGGAATGCCGCCAGCCCGCGAAACCGAATCTGGGGGACGGGCCCCGTCCCCGGCTACCCTGAAAACGCCACGGCCGGCCCGCCGGAAAGCGGGGCCGCCTGCCGCGACTCACCCGAAAGCGAACGTCAGGGGCGGGGCCCAGCCGGGGCACGCCATATGGCAGGCCCGCAACGCGCTGAATGACCGGAATGACCGGTAGCGGACCGCCTGGCCGGGAAGCCTCCGGCCCGAGATCGCCCGGACCTTCGGTCCCTGCCGTTCCCGGCCCGGCCACAGTGACGCTCCGGGGCCGTCTGATCCGCGTCCTCGGGCTGGACGCCATGACCGGAGAGGCCACGGCACTCGTGGACACCGGCGCTGCGGTGCTCGTGGAGGCCACGGGCCCCTTCGGGCTGCCCGTGCCGGGCGAGAGTTGCACCCTGGAAGGGCGCTTCACGGACGACGGATCCGGAAGGCCGGGCAGGCCCCCTGCCGGCAGGGGCGCCCTCCCCTCCTGGCAGGGGGCTCGCGGAGCGCCGGGCTGCCTGAAAGCCCCGGCAGGACACTCGGCCTCGGGCTGGCAGAAAGCCCCGGCAGGGCACTCGGCCTCGGCATGGCAGAAAGCCTCGGCAGGATCCGCAGGCACCGGCTGGCAGAAGGCCCCGGCAGGACACTCGGCCACGGGCTCGGCTGCCGTCGGCGGCACCGCCCCTCCCCGGAGCTTCCTGGCGACCGCCGTCCGCCTCTCGCCCCCCGCAGGGCCAGAGGGGTACGCCGCCTTCTTCGGCTCTGGCTGCGTCAAGGGGCTGGACCGCGAGAAAGCCCAACAGCTGGTGAAGCTTTTCGGAAAGGATGTCCTCGAGGCGCTGGCCCTGGAGCCTCAACGGCTCCCGCGCTCGGCCGTTCTCGACCCCGGCGGCCGGGACGGCGTAGTCGAGAGCGCCCTCGCCCTCCTGGTGCTGATAGAGCTCGCGGCGGAACTCGCCCCCAGGGGGCTGGGCCCACTGCCGGCGTCCGCGCTCGTCAGGGCCCTGGGCCGCAACGCCAGGGGGATCCTCCTGGACGAGCCCCTGCGGGCGGTGACGGCGCTCGCCGGGAGGTGGCCGGGAGGATTCGGGCGGGCCGCCGGAGGGACGGGGGTCTGGGCGGCCATGAGGCTCGCCTCCCCTGCCGACCCGTCCGTGCCGCGGCTCGGGCGGGCGGGCGCGGGAATCCTCGCGACGCTGAGCGCAATGCGCTCCGCTGGTGACGCTCCCGTCCCCGAGGCCCGTCTCCGGGAGGCGGCGGCGCCGCTCATGCCCGGCCCGGACGGGCCCGGCAGGGCCGAGGCGTTCCGGGAAGGGCTGGAGGGCCTGATAAGGGCCTCCGAGGCGGTCTTCCGGCTCCCGCCCCTGCCTTCCTCACCCGGGGGGAGGCTCGTCCTCCTCCCGGAAAGCGCCCGCGAGCTCATGACGGCGGAGACCCAGCTCGCCGCCCTGGTCTCCTCCTGCCCCCGCGAAGGCATCCCCGAGGCCGGCGAGGCGCTGGAGGCGGCCCGGCGGCTGTGCGGCTTCCCGCTGGATCCGGGCCAGGAGCGGGCCGTGGCTGCCGTCTGCGGGAGACGGGCCGCGCTCGTCACGGGCCCGCGCCGCTCGGGCAAGAAGCTCGTCGCCTCGGTCATGGCCAGGCTCTTCCTGGAGCGGGGCGTCCCGGCCTGCCTCGTGTCCGTGACCCGCCGCGGCGCCTCCGCCCTCTCCAGGGCCTCGGGAATCCGGGCGGCGACGCTCTCAGGCCACCTCCGTGACACGGACGTCCGGGAGGCGGGCACGGACCCAGGCCCCGGACGAGCCAGGCCCGCGGACGCTTCCGGGTACGCGGCACGGGACGGTACGCCGGGGCTCGTCTGCGTCTGCGAGGCGGAGCTCATGACCGCGGGGGAGCTCGCGCGGCTTCTCCGGGGACTGGCCTCGGGCGCCGCCCTGGCCCTGTTCGCGGAGACCGGAAGGGTCCCCCCGCCTGTCCCGGCGGAGGCCTGGCCGGAGCACCGGGAACCCGCAGGCCCGGAAGACGGGGTCCGCCACGGCGGTCGGGGTTTCGCGGAAAGCCGGGGCCGCCCGTCCGGCGGAAATCTCCCGGATGGCCCGGAAGCTCCGGAAGCCGGCGCGGACGACAGCCTGGAAGCTCACGGCACCGGCACGGACGATGTCCCGGAAGCTCCGGAATTCCCGGAAGTTCCGGACGACGGCCCGGAAGGATGGCCCGGAAGGAGCCGCCGTGAGAGTCTCGGCCCGCGCGGGGAAAGGGTCCCGGAAGACGGGACCGAGGAGGGCCGGGACGGGATCCCTGAATGGCTCGCGGCCCTTGCCCGGGGCCGTCGCGAGCCCGAGGCCCGCGACCCGCGCCGTCCGCCGCCCCGGCCCGGCCCCAGCGAGAGGCTCATGAGGCCGGCCAGGCTTTCCGGCTCCTACGGTGCCTCCGGCTCAATGCTCCCGGGCGCCGTCGCGGCCCTCCGGCAAGGCAGGGTCCCCCAGGGATCGTCCGTCCCGGACGGGGACTTCTTCTGGCTGGAGGGCCCGGACGAGGCGGAGCTCGCACGGAAGGCCGTGAGGCTCATAGCCGAGCGCGTCCCGAAAAAGCTTGGCGTCGACGCGCGTTACGGCTCCCTGGCGCTCTGCGGAGGGGACGCCGGCCCGCTGGGCGTCACTGCCCTGCACGAGGCGATCCACCTGGCGCTGTGCCCGGAAGCGCCGGACGGAGACGCTGCCCGGGAGCCCGGCGGAGGCCGGCCAGCGGACCTGGCCGGGGCCAGCCCTGTTGGCCCCACAGGGGTTCCTTCAGCTCTCCCCTCCGAGGGCGGCCCAGCCGGCCAGGCCTGGAGCCGCTCGGCTATACAGGCAGGGGGCCGTTCAGCTCTTCCGGCCGGGAACCGGACCGCAGACAGGACGGCGGGCCGGGGCGGCCTCAGCGGCCTTCACTTGCGCGGGAGAATCCTGCGCCCCGGCGAGAGAGTCTTCCAGACCGCCGACAATCCCGACTTCGGGCTTGTCAGGGGCGACAGGGGGACTCTCGTGTCCGCAGGGCCCGGGTCGCCGTTCGCCACTGTGTCCTTCGGCGACCGGGAAGTCCGCTGCGGCCCTGATGAACTGGGTGAGCTCATGCCCTGCTGGGCCCTGCCCGCCTGGGACGCCCCTCCCTGGGCCTCCTTCCCGGCTGTCGTCATGGCCCTGGGCAGCGGATCCGAGAGAAGGCTGGACCGTGCAGGGCTGGTGCGGGCGGCATCGCTCGCCGAAAGGCTCCTGGTCATAATAGCCCTTCCGAAGGCCTGCGCCAGGGTCCTCGCCCGACATTGACCATCGGCCAGCAGAGCCTGAAGCTGAGCCTGAGTCTGAGCCTGAGCCTGAGTCTGAACCGGGCCCGAACCTGAGCCAGAACCTGAGCCAGTGCTTGGGCCAGAACCGAGACTGAACATGAGCCCGCAACGAGCCTGAACCTGCGTCTTGTCCTGAGCCTGAACCAATTTTGAACTGAGCCTGGACCGCTCCTGGGATGCAGACATGAGCCAAGGAGAAACAGAGGCCAGCTGGCAGGAGGATGTTGACAAACGCGGCTGGAAGTCCGATCCTTACTGCTTCACAGAGCGAGCTGTCCGAGCCGGCAAGGTTCGGAACCTTCCGGGGAGGGTCGTCCAGGCATCTGCCAGGCCCGACCAGTGCAAACTCTCCCGCTCACGGCCTCAGGCCCTCTCCCATGCCAGCAGTCCAGGCCTGCGGCGAGCTGGCCTGCTTCCCCGGCCTCTGGCCCTCTCCCCTGCCGGCTGTCCCGGCCCCGCGGCACGCCCCCCTTCCATAACCCCCACCTGAGCCCCCCAGGGCTGGAGCCAAGCAGACATGCGCCTTTATTCCTGGAACGTGAACGGCATCCGAGCGGCGTCCAAGAAAGAGCACTTCTTCCCCTTCCTGGAGAACTCCGGGGCTGACGTGGTGTGCCTCCAGGAGACCAAGGCCGAGCCCGGCCAGCTCCCCCCGGAGGTCCTGAACCCCGCCGGGTTCCTCAGCTACTGGTCGAGCTCCAAGGCGAGGCGGGGGTACTCCGGCGTGGCCATCTACACGCGCGACGATCCAGCCGCCGTCGTCCAGGAGCTGCCGGACGAGAAGTACGCCCAGGAGGGCAGGATGATCATAGCGGAGTACCCCGCGTTCTTCCTCATGAACGTCTACTTCCCCAACGGCCAGAAGGACGAGGACCGGCTGGACTTCAAGAGGCGCTACTACGACGCCTTCCTCGCCCACGCCCAGAAGCTCAGGAAGAAGAAGCCCGTGGTCATCTGCGGGGACTTCAACACCTCCCACAGGGAGATAGACCTCGCCCGCCCCAAGGAGAACGAGACCGTCTCGGGCTTCCTGCCCATCGAGCGGGAGTGGATGACCGCCTTCATGAAGAAGGGCTACGTGGACACCTTCCGCAGGCACCGGGGCGACACGGAGGGCGACTACACCTGGTGGTCTTTCAGAGCCAACGCCCGCGCCAACAACGTGGGGTGGCGCCTGGACTACTTCTTCGTGTCCGACGAGCTCGCGTCTAAGATAAAGGACGCTTGGATAGAGCCGAACATCATGTGCTCCGACCACTGCCCCGTGGGCCTCGACCTGGACATCTAGAGCAGCAGGGACGAAGGAGAGCCTCAGGACTGCCAGGACGAAGGAGAGCCTCAGGGCGGCCAGGACGCAGGCGGGCCTCAGGGCGTACGGGTCGAAGGTGGACTTCAGGCGGGACTGGGCGCTGGGAAGCTTCAGGGCGGACAACATTGGAAACCAGGATGGCCTGGCCTGACCTGATATGCCAGTAGTTGAGGAAGGCTGCAAAGCCAAGGCAATGTCCATTTTTTGATTAATTCCGATGACGACGGAACGGACGTTTCACTCGTTTATTAGACAGGTCACGCCCTTGAGCAGTTCTGCATGAACAAAGTTGTTCTGCCCGGTCTGACGTTCCCGAAGAAAGCCACAGCAATTAAAGCAAAGTATTACCCCGGAAATTAAATCTGGCCCTCTGGCAGGGGCAAGAGGCGAGAGGGCTTTGGGCAGGGGCGAGTACTGAATGAGTGAGAACTTTGGGGGAAGGGGTAGGGGCAGATGGGGAGGACAGGGCCAGTTTCACGGACTAGCTCTTAGTGAAGAGGGCCCAAAGGGCCAGATTTAAATTCCGGGGTAATAGTCGTCAAAAGAGCAGAACATGCTCCTCTCCCCTTCTCTCCCGTCATCCCTGCCCCTCCTCTCCCCTTCTCTCCCGTCACCCCTGCCCCTCCTCTCCCGTCACCCCTGCCCCTCCTCTCCCCTTCTGCCATTCTCCTCATCACCCAAATTCCCCGTCCTTCGCCTGGAATGCCCACACTCCGCCTTCTTCTCCTCACGCCTTCATTCCATCCAGAACCCTCGCTTCGGAAAAAATGATCAAAAAGGATGATATTTCCTTCATAATACTGTAATTTTTAACATCATGCCTAGATGTCCGCTAATACCTGTTTCAGGTTATTTCCTTCATAATAAGGAAGATATATCCAAATCCAGTCAAACATCTCCCTCCTGGCATCCTAGCCACTTGATTGCAGATATTTCCTTCATAATAGTGTCAATCTGCTTCAATAGAAGCCTCCTCCAACTATCTGCCCCGAGTTCTGCGCATTCTTCGATTATTTTCTTCATATTACTGTTGATTCCAACAATGTCTCTATACCGGCTGAATGAAAGGCATAGACGTTAATCGATTTATTTTCTTCATATTGGTGTACTTTTTTCATCTTCAACTTTTCGGACCGCCTCTTTCGCACCACCTGCAGCCGGCCTAACGGCCTCCGATGCACCATCCCTGGGCATCAGCCGCGGTCACCCCGGGCTTTTCCGGGAGAACAGACACGTCGGTCGCACAGACGCCTTCCTCAGGATTCTTTCCGTGCGGCCAGACGGTCTGCGGATGCCACGAAACATTCCTCAAGGCCGGACATCCAGCGGACGGCAGACGTCTTCCGGACGGACGGCGGCCCTCCTGGCCGCCTGCTCTCCGTACGGACGGGGACCCGCCAGGCCGTTCCGTCTCTCCGCTGACCGACCGGGAGCTCTCCTGGCGTCAAGAAGCGTTCCGGACGGTCAAAAAGCCTACCGTCCGGTCGGGCCCTGTCCCGTCCGCTGGATTGCCGAAAACCGCTGTCCTACTATTGTTCCTGGGGGACCCGGCCCTTCAGGACGATCTCCCCGCCGCCTTCGGCAGGCGCCCCCGTGCCGCATGTCAAGAAAATAGTTTGCGAATCAGGGGGCGCATCTGATATATTCAAGACATATTTTGCCAGGAGCCTCACAAAGACAGCGCGGACGAACGAGCCGCCTGAAAGGGGCCCCGACCAGCCCTCCCATCCGGCGTCACGAGTAATCCGGCCGCCTGGGAACAGGTCGGGCCGCTTTCCCGCACGGCGAGACGCCCCGCTCTCCGAGGCCCCGTCCAACCCCTTTCAATATTAGGGAGCACATATCATGTATCCGGAATCGAAAAAGCTTTCGACCCGGGAGCCGGTGAACATGGACCAGAGCGACCTCGGCTTCGCCAAGAGAATTGGCGAGGTGGCCGGGACGGAGCTCAACAACTGTCTCACCTGCATGAGCTGTTCGGGCGGCTGCCCAATGTACACGTACATGGACTACGGCCCCCACGGCATCATGCGGCTTTCGGTCCTGGGCCTCAAGAAGGAGGCCCTCTCCTCCTCCACCATCTGGCGGTGCGTCGGCTGCCACACCTGCGCCGCGGTCTGCCCCATGGCCATCGACATCGCGGGCGTCATGGACTACCTCCGGGGCGAGTGCCTGAAGGAGAAGATCCAGCCCGGCGACCGGCCCATCCTGGAGTTCCACCGCGCCTTCCTGTGGTCGGTGAGGCGCCACGGACGCTGCCACAAGGTCGAGCTCATGGGCCATCACAAGCTCCTGACCCTGGGGAGCGGCCCCAGGGCCTGGTTCCAGGACGCCATCCTGGGCATCCGCATGATCCTGAAGGGCAAGCTCCACCTGATGCCCTCGCGTATCATGAGCCGCGGGCTCTCCCAGGTCCGCAAGACGGTCGTCGGCGACTGGCTGAACATGTAGGAGGAGGCCGCAATGACTGAGCAATACGCCTACGAGGCCTACTACTACCCGGGCTGCACCATGAAGACCGGCGTGGACGAGTCCAACCGGCCCATGCAGATAGTCCTGAAGAAGCTCAACGTCAAGCTGAACGAGATCGACGAGTGGAACTGCTGCGGCTCCTCCTCGGGGCACGCGGTGAACCACGAGATCCCGATCGGCATGGGTGCCAGGAACTTCTCGCTCATCGAGGAGGGCGTCCCGGTGGTCATCCCGTGCCCCAGCTGCTACCGCAACTGGGCCACGGCCAAGTACCACCTGATGACCGAGCCGGAGACCAAGAAGAAGTACGAGAGGGAGTACGGCCGGATCTGGTCCGACAACGAGATCCTGAACATCTACGACCTCTACGACAGGATGCTCACCGCCGCCAAGGAGAAGAAGCAGCCCTGGGAGGGCGAGACTCCCCTGAAAGGCCTGAAGATAGCGGTCTACTACGGCTGCGGGGCCATGTACCCAAAGACCCTCCGCCCCGTCGAGGTCCGCCGCGACACGGTGGAGAAGGTGGTGCGCCACATCGGCGCCGAGACCGTGGTCTGGCCCTGGCCGAACCGCTGCTGCTCGGCGTTCGTGTCAGCGGTCTACCCGGAGATCGCCGAGGAGCTGGTGGTGCAGATAGTGACGGGCGCGTTCGAGGCCGGGGCCGAGGCCATCGTTACCACCTGCGCCATGTGCCAGATGAACCTGGAGATGCGCATCGTCTCCGCGGGCCTTCAGCTGAACATCCCGGTCTTCCACCTGAACCAGCTGATGGCCCTCTACCTGGGCGAGAAGGCCCAGGACCACAACGACTGGTGGAAGTACCACCTGGTGGACCCAGTCCCGGTCCTCAAGAAGGCGGGCCTCTGGGGGGAGTGAGCCAGCACGGCCCCCCGCCCTCCGCTTCCGTAAGGACTGCCCGGGCCGCCCTGGCCCGGGCTTTCCATTTCGAAGGCGGAGATTTCCAGCAAGATCGTTCCTGCAATATCTGCCGGCTAGAACTGCCGGCAAGATCGCTTCCCTGTCTGGAACGTTCAGCGAAAAGACAGGAACTGCATTAAGACAGAATTTTGCGTGATATCCCTGCCGCACAGCCGTTTCGATACAGATCAATTTGTCAAAGTTAGAGCATACGCCAAATTGCAGTTGACGTGCAATCCGTGTGTCGATACACTCATTTGAGTGACAGGATTCCCAGGCCAGGAGGAGAATGCGATGCCCGCCTAGCTTTTCTCCGGGAAAGACGAAAAGGATAAGAGCACTCCCTCCAAGGGCGAGGGCGGTGATATTGCGGGCATCCCAGTCAGGAACGAAAACGTCACCTCCGAGGGCGAGAGCGGCAACGCCCCCGAGGACGAGAGCGTGGCTTCCGAGGGCGAAAGGGGGGCCGCTTCCGAGAGCGAGAGCGTGGCCGCCAAGGGCACCCGCCCCGTAGCCCAGATCGGCTCTGACACGGGAACTGGCTGCCCTGCCTGTTCCGGGGGCATCTCCGGAACTGGCAGCCCAAGCGGCTCAGATTTCATCGCCCGCAACGGCACCGGCTCCAGTGTTCTCACTGGACTTTTGTCTGACATCACGGAACGCCCCGGCAACAAAAAAGGCATTAACATCTACAAAGTTACATCTAACGGACGTGTATATTTGCGCATTCAAGAATCATACAGAGACGAAGACGGGAAGTCGCGCACCATAAATTACAGGAACGTCGGTAAAGTTGACCCTGCCACAGGTCAAAACGTGTACTACCCTGAATTTTTAAACGAAGTCAAGGGAACAGACAGAGAACCACCGGACATGCTCGACCAGTTAATCTACTCTGTTCGCGACTTTCAAAACGCAAAGGAAGTGTCGTTTGGAACTCGCTATCTCCTAAACAATATAATTGAGTCAATTGGATTGCAAGATGCATTAAGCAAGGCTTTTCCGTATGAATGGCTTCCTATAGTCGAACTAGCAAGTTATCTGACAGTTACTGGGGAACCGACCAGATATTGTCAGTTCTGACAAGATAAAAATTTAAGTATTGGTTCAGGTGAACTGACTCCATAAGCGGTCAGGGCTTTGCTTTTATCAATTTCAAAAGCCGACAGAACTGATTTTTTCCATTATTGGAAAGAAACAATTGCTGAGAATAACGTATTGGCCCTGGACTGTAACCCAACTTCATCATATTCAGAGATGATTGGCGGTATCAACTGGCGTTATAATTCGGGAGGTAAAAATAGCCAGCAGTCAGGTATTTGCATGCTGTTTGGAGAAAATTGTGGAACTCCAGTTTTTCCAATTTTTTATGACCGTCATATGCAAGATGTAAGCAATATGCGAAACATGCTTGATATTGCCTGTAAACTTCCATTTAACAGAATATCGTTTGTTTTGGACAAGTCATGTTTCAGCACAGAAGATATTGATATTCCTGTAAACAGTACAGATAGAATTCCATTTCTTGCAACAATTCCTATTTACACAAATTTTGCTAAAACTGAAATTGAACACGCAAGGGAAAATATTGATTTAACATAAAATGCAATAAATATTGGTTCACCTTCAATACATGGCATAACATCTCATGTTATGTGGGATTCAAATCATAAATTGTTTGTTCATGTCTTTCATGATCAGCTGACTTCAACTATAGCTGGCACTGACCTGGATGCACAACTTGCTGAAATCAGAGATTTAATCGTTTCTGGCAATTTGATTTTGGAACCAACTGATCCATTTTACAAATTCTTCAGGGCAAAGAATACGCTTTCCAAAAAATCTGGCTGCACAGTGAAATATAATCAGGCTGAAATCAACAGAATAAAGACCTATTCAGGGTGGATGGTGGTTGCAAGCAATCATGTCAGCAATACTAAAAAAGCTATGGCTATTTATAGGGCCAAAGATCTGATCGAGAACAATTATTATATGAACAAAAAATTATTTTATATCGATCAAATTAACCAGTATATCAGCACATCTGCCGAACAAAACATAGATTTTATTGTTTTCATATCTCTCATTTTAACCTCGCATATCAGCAGATTGATGGCAGAAAACAACATTTTTGACAACATGGCAATTAAAAATGTTTTTAAAATTTTAGACGACCATACAGTTCTGTTTATAAACAATGACAAGATTTTAAAGAAGTCAAGCACGCTTCAAAAGAAAATTTATTCAGCTTTCGGTTTGCCGATACCTAAAGACCGTTTCTGACAGACTCTCTCGCTGGCAGGCGGCCGACTGAATCCGGAACCCTGGCAGTTGACGGACGCTGTGAACCGGCCATTCAGTATCCGTTCACTGGTAGGTTGCCCTGGCCAGGGGGGACCCTGTCCTGGATCAGGCGGAAGGCCGATTTGCACCAGAAATGAGGATGATCGGGGTCCTCTGTGGCTTCCTCTGCTTTTGTCCGTGAACAGATACTTCATAATCAGGCTTGCGGAAGTTCGGGTCAGGATGGTCAGGACGGTCAGGGCGGCCAGCATGGCCGTGCGGAGGAGCGGCGAAGGGCCCGTGAAGGGGGGCATGACACCATCAGGGCGGCCAGCATGGCCGTGCGGAGGAGCGGCGAAGGGCCCGTGAAGGGGGGCATGACACATTCAGGGCGGCCAGCATGGCCGTGCGGAGGAGCGGCGAAGGGCCCGTGAAGGGGGGCATGACACCTTCAGGGCGGCCAGCATGGCCGTGCGGAGGAGCGGCGAAGGGCCCGTGAAGGGGGGCGTGACACCATCAGGGCGGCCAGCATTGCCGTGCGGTGGAGCGGCGATGGGCCCGTGAAGGAGGGCGTGACACCATCAGGGCGGCCAGCATGGCCGTGCGGAGAAGCGGCGAAGGGCCCGTGAAGGGGGGCATGACACCTTCAGGGCGGCCAGCATGGCCGTGCGGAGGAGCGGCGAAGGGCCTGTGAAGGGGGGCGTGACACCATCAGGGCGGCCAGCATGGCCGTGCGGAGGAGCGGAGATGGGCCGGTGAAGGGGGGCATGACACCATCAGGGCGGCCAGCATGGCCGTGCGGAGGAGCGGCGAAGGGCCGGCGACGGGGGGCATGACACCCATCAGGGCGGCCAGCATGGGCGTGAGGAGGAACGGGGAAGGGCCAGCGAAGGGGGGCATGAGACCATCAGGGCGGCGGCCAGCATGGCCGTTCGTAGGAGCGGCGAGGCCGGCGAAGGGGGGCATGAGACCATCAGGGCGGCCAGCATGGCTGTTCGGAGGAGCGGCGAAGGGCCGGAGAATGGGGGCATGACACCATCAGGGCGGCCAGCAGGGCCGTGCGGAGGAGCGGCGAAGGGCCGGGGGGCGGCTGTCCGACAACATCAGTGAACTGGGATG
>JAISFP010000097.1 GCA_031263525.1 Deltaproteobacteria bacterium
ATGAAAAACAAGAGTTAAGAAATATGAAGCGAGAGCAATTCGCTACAACAAAGTATAAATTGCCATGAATTAAGAAACCAGAAATACAGAATGACAGAGTTGCGGACATCTGTTAAGAACGATCTGCCGATCTATCTGGGATTTTGTAATATTATGTTCATATGGTTTCATCTGTCTTTATGTTTTCTGATATATTGCGAAAATTATACGAATTCTATTCCCCGTGAACATCAACTATCCGTAACATGAACTTATATTATTTGAAAAGATGTCGAAATGGCATGAAGAAAAATTTCATATTATTTTCAGATACCCCCTTGACTCCCCTCAGCCGAAGACTTACTTTTAAAACAGTCGTCCAGGCATCGAGGGCGGCACGCGGGCCGCTGTGACAGCCGCCCTGCCCTGCCGGTCTGACGCCGGCAAAACCCCTTCGCTCATGCCAGCCCCGCTCCCGCCCATGAAACTCCGCTGGAAGTTTCACGGCTTGCGGTCGTCCGGGCACCTCACTGCGAACGGGGAATGGTGACGCCCGGCACACGCCCGGCAGACACCTTAACCGGAGCCCCGGCAGCCCCGCAGTCCTGCGGGGAGACTGGCTCCGGCCCGGCCGCCACCGGCGGCGACCTCACGCATTCACGCGGAGACGGTCCGCTCAGTCTCCGACTTTCACGGCAACAGCATAAATTTTTTCCGTCGGACCAGGGAGCGCGAGCTCCCCGGGCGAGACGGCTGGCCGCCTCACCGTCCTAATTTGCCGTCCCCCCGGGCCGGCCTTCCCTCGCCGGGTGTTCTCAGGAGCACGCGGGGCAGGCCGTCTTCCGGTACGGCCTGCCCGGGTGTTTTGGAGGCACCCATGGACAGGCCGTCCAGCGGGCCGGCAGGTCCAAGCCCGGGTCCCGCCCTCGCCTTTCTGGCAGGATCCCCCTTTAACGCCTTTCCGCCTTGCGGCCAGAGTCGAATTCACCATGTTCAACAAGTAGCACATAGCGGTCACGGGCCGGGCGACATCGTCCCCTGCCGGTGGCCGGCCGTCAGCTTCAGTCATCCCCCTGACAGCAACAGCGCCGAGATCTTCCGGACGGGCACGGTTGAAAGCCGCGCCTGCCGGAAGGGCCTTCGGCCGACCGGCGTCTGCCTCCGAGCAGACTTCCCGTCAGGCATCACCGGCAGTCCCTCAGCATCCGCCAGCCCCGCTCCACGGGTGTCCCCTCAAGCGGGCAGCGCGCCGGAGCACGCTCCGGATCCATGCTGGCCCTCGCCATGTCCTCATGCAGGACAGGCTAGGGTTAATCTTCGGGACAGGCAAAACGTAGCTTTTGCCAGTTCGTGACGCAGCGGATGAAGATGCGGCATCTCCTGAGAGCCTGAAGATTCGGCCTCGGCAGAGCCTGGAGATTCGGCCTCGGCAGAGCCTGGAGATTCGGTCTCGGCAGAGCCTGGAGATTCGGTCTCGGCAGAGCCTGGAGATTCGGGCTCGGCAGAGCCTGGAGATTCGGTCTCGGCGGAGCCTGAAGATTCGGACTCGGCAGAGCCTGGAGATCCGGACTCGGCAGAGCCTGGAGATCCGGACTCGGCAGAGCCTGGAGATTCGGACTCGGGAGAAGCCGGAGGGACCGCCGCAGCCAGTGTCGGGGATGCCAAGTGAAGACCGGCCGGCCAGGCTCTTTCAGCCTTGCCCAGGAAAGATGCGCCGACAATCTGATTCAGCATTGTTCCTGTTCACTTCTCCGTGAACGCCCGGGCCCTGCCCGGCCGCCGCTCCCGAAGGACGCGGCCGCGGGCGCCCCCACTCTCCTCCATGCCGCCAGCCGGCTCCCTTCCCGACGAAATACTCGGCATCTGAGAAAGTCTAACATGACCCCCTCGAAGAGACTCAGCCCGCCCGCCGCGCTCGGCTGCTGCCTCGCAGCCTCCATCCTCATAATAATGGCCACGGCCGTCATCCCCGCGGACGCCGCGGCCAGGAAAGCGAAGGGCCCGGCGTCCCACCCGCCCCCGCACGGGGCCATCCTGTCCTCGGACGATTCGCCGCTGGGAGGATCCGCGCCGAACTCCCGGCCCGAGCTCGCCCCCGGACTCCCACGCCGGTCCGCCGGCAGCTCGGTCCCCGTCTCCGTCACCGGCGACTCCGGGTCCGGCCTCTCGGACAGGGGGACCGGGAACGTGAAGGCGAAGGCGAAGAGGAAGGCGAAAGGGAAGAGGAAGAGAAGGAAGACCGGCGCACCGGCCTCCGCTGGCAAGGCTCCCGCGAATCTTCCGGATGGCCTTGCTACCGCCACGCCCGCGCCCGCAGGCCCGGTCTCTGTCGAGGAGATGACAGGCCGCCACGCCGCGTCATGGTCCTCGCCGGCCCCCTCGTCCACCATTGAGACTGCGGGACATCCAGCGTCCGGCCTCGCCGGCCCGGCGACCGTCACCGGCCCGGCGGAGAAGCCGGACGCGGGCGGCGTGAAGATCCCGTCCGCGTCTGACATGACGGCGGCCGGGGAGGGCATGGCGACGGCCGGCACGTACCCCGGGACCGGGCGCCCCCTTTCAGGAGACGCCGACGGCCTCCTGGAGGGACTGCCCGCCTTCGCCCCCATCCTCTTCGGCACCGGCGGGAAGATGGCAGAGTCCTACCCCGCCGGGGGCGTGGATTCCGTTCTGGCGGAAGGCAGGAGATCGGTTCTCCTGGCTCATGTTGCTCGCGAGAAGGCCGAGAAGGCCGAGTCTTTCCCAGAAGGGACTGGCACGGCCGGGAGCCGTGCGGTCGTGATTCCGGAAGCCGGGACGGCTCCCTCCGAGAGCCGGCCGTCCGCGGTTCCCGGAGACGCTTTCCAGAACGCGGAGTCCTCCGCGGAGGGAAACCAGGCTGCTCAGGCCCAAGACGGGGAGGTTCAGGCGGCCGGGGGAACAGTATCCGGGCTCCTGAAGGCAAAAGCGTCCGCTGACGGGAGCCAGGAGCCACGGGATCAAGCTGGCGATAGCCAGGCGGCCTGGAACACGGGTCCGTCCGGCCAGGGCCAGGAGTGCGAGGCCGCTGAAGCTCCGTGCCTCGCGAAGGCTCCAGCGTCCGCGACCGCCGGCGATGCGCCGGCTCCCGATGCAGCGGCTCCGGTGATCCGGGCGTCGGGAGGGCCGACACTGGGGGCGGCGCCTGCCTCTCCCGCCGCTGATTCCGGAGAGGCTCAGGCCGGAGGGCAGGCCCCGGCTCAAACTGTGCCGGGAGGCATCTGGGAGGCTCCCCTTCGGCCTTCTTCCCAGCCTGACGCCCTCCGAGACGTGGACGCCGCGCCAGTCAGGGCGGCTCTCGCGCTCCCCTTGACAGCTACCGGCGAGGCCGGCCCACCTCCGGTGCCGGGCGACATCTCAACGGGGGCGGCTGTCGCGGGGGACGGCATGTCCGTGCCGGTTCCGCCGAACCGTCCCGCAGATTCTGATCAGGCGGCCCGTGAGCATGGCGGGACGGTCCTGGCACCCGGCCTGAAGAACGGTCCGGCGGCACTCGTCGTTGCGGCGCTGGCGATTTTCTGGGCATTCGGGACCGCCTGGCGCGTCAAGGCGTTCGTCGGACACCTGAAGGCGGGCCCGGCTGGCCGCCACCCCGGCCCCCGCGAGCGAGCAAGGTCGCTGGCGGAGGCCTTCCTGTGGATGCCGCTCGCCCTTTGCCGCGCCATGCAACCCTCCGCCGCTGCCGGAGACGTCCAGGCAGCGACGGCGCTGCCGGGCGCGCCAGCCGACCGGGAACCCGCTCCCCGGCAAGACGATGCCGGCCAGGAAACGAGGGCCGGCAACTGGACATCCTGCGCTTCCCCGGTCACCGATGCCCCGGAGGCGACCGCGATCACGGACGCCTTCCGGAACCCGGAGCCAGCCGGGAACGGTTACGCCGCCGACCGCGGCGGGGAGACCCTCCTGACCCTGCCCGTGGCCGGGTCCCGGGACGGGGACGCCGAGGAGCGCGGCCCGGAGCCCCTCCTGCTCCTGCCCGTGGCAGGGTCCCGGGCCGGGGACGCGGAGGAGTACGGCCCGGAGCCGCTCCCGCTCCTGCCCGTGGCCGGGTCACGGGCCGGGGTCGCCGGGGAGCGCGGCACGGAGCCGCTCCTGATCATGCCCGGGGCCGGGGCCCGTGACGGGGACGCCGAGGAGTACGGCCCGGAGCCGCTCCTGCTCCTGCACATGGCCGGATCATGGGACGGGGAGGCCGTGGAGCACTGCCCGGACCCGCTCCCGCTCCGGCCCGGGGCCGGATCACGGGACGGGGACGCCGGGGAGGGCGGCACGGAGCCGCTCCTGATCATGCCCGGGGCCGGATCACGGGCCGGGGACGCCGAGGAACGCGGCCCGGAGCCGCTCCAGATCATTCACGGGGCCGGGTCATGTTACGGGGACGACGGGGAGCACGGCACGGAGCAGTTCCTGCTCATGCCCGGAGCCGGGTCCCGAGACGGGGACGCCGGGGAGCGCGGCTCGGAGGCGCTCCTGCTCATGCCCGGGGCCGGATCACGGGACGGGGACGCCGGGGAGCGCGGCCCGGAGCCGCTCCTGATCATGCCCGGGGTCGGGTCACGTGACGGGGACGCCGTGGAGGTCGGCCCGGAGCCGCTCCGGCCCGGGGCCGGATCACGGGACGGGGACGCCGTGGAGCGCGGCACGGAGGCACTCCTGCTCATGCCCGGGGCCGGGTCACGGGACTGGGACGCCGGGGAGCGCGGCACGGAGCCGTTCCTGCTCATGCCCGGGGCCGGGGCCGGGTCCCGAGAGGGGGACGCCGGGGAGCGCGCCACGGAGCCGTTCCTGCTCATGCCCGGGGCCGGGTCCCGAGACGGGGACGCCGGGGAGCGCGGCTCGGAGGCGCTCCTGCTCATGCCCGGGGCCGGCACCCTGGCGGACGGCCAGCAGAACGTTCCGCAGTCCAGGGCCGTACAGGGGTACGAGGACGGCCCGGAATGCCTCGTGGCCTCCCCTGGCTGCCACAAGGGAGCGACCTTCTTCGGCCACGTGGTCGAGTCTGCGGACGGGCGCCACGCCCTTGCCGTCACCGACGCCTCCGGCATGCCGGTCGGCGCCGCCTGGACAGGGCAGAACGCGAGGCTCACCTCCAGGGGGGTCCGGCAGGCCTCGGTCCGGTTGCGGGAACTCTCCGGAGCCGCCAGGATTATCCTCGTCGGCTCTCCGGGACGCGCCAGAAGGAGAGGCGGCATCAGGCTTGTCCATGTTCAGAAGCGGTTCGCAGGGCTGGACGATCGCCTCTGGAAAATGCTGGGCACGGACGGCGTCGCGGAGCGGCTGGCTGCCGGCGATGCACTGGACGTGGCCGGCTCCGGCGAAGGCGGCCTGAGGGAGCTCGTCATCCAGCGCCCCGGCTTCGGCGAGGAGAGGCGTCTCGACTTCGCCGAGGCCCTGGCCGACACGGCCCGGCTCGTGAACGGCTCCTGCGGGGCCAGGCCGGTCGGCATGAGGACCGCCTCCCTCCAGACGGCCGCCGCCACCGGCTGGAAGGGGATCGAGCGGTACTTCATGAAGGAGAGCCCCCGCGACAGGACGTCGAAGTGGGCGCTCATCCCCGAGACGGTGGAGCGCTTCCGGGCGGTTCTCGGCCTGTGCGCCTTCACGACGACCGTCCCCGCCCCGACGCTTCCCGCCGCCCTCGCGGGCGCCGCGGTCGCGAGGCACCTGGAGCTCCGGGAGAGGGCCGCCGAGATCGGGGGCGACCTGCGGGCCCTCGTCAGGGGGCTCAGGGACGGGGACACGGGTTCCTCCCAGGAGAGCTCCGCCTTCCTGGCGGACCCGGACGCCTGGAAGGACTTCACCCTCGCGGCGTCCCGGTCCCCTGCGGCGAACGGCACCCGGAAGGGCGGCACGAGCGGGGGGATCGTCCCCGCATCGGCCGCCACCCTGCTGGACGGCATCCGCAAGGGGCCCATATCCGCGGCGCTCGACTCCCTGAAGGACTTCGCCTCCGACGGGATCGTCACCGCGACGGCCAGATCCCTGACGGCCGGCATCTGCAAGGGGCCCATTTCCGCGGCGCTCGACTCCCTGAAGGACTTCGCCACCATGGGGATCTTCACCGCCGCGGCCTGCGCCCAGGATGACGGCATCCGCAAGAAGTCCTTCAACGCCGCGACGACCAGCTCCCAGGAGGCGGACTACCGCAAGGGGACCGTCCCCGCGGCGCTCGGCTCCCCGAAGGGCGGCATCGGCGCCGCAGACGACGTCCCGGAGAACTCCGTCCGCAAGGGGGCCGTCACCCATGAGGTCCGGGAGATCATGCCGGAACTGGCAGCGACTAAAAAGCCGAGAGCGGAGGGAAAGGCGCCTGCCAGGCTGCCCGACTCCGCCGCGAAGGGCAAGCCCATGAAGCGGAAGTCCTCCCCAGCAAGGAAGCGCTCCGCGGCGGGGAAGTCGACCGCCCCGAAGCAGCCCTCCCCGAAGGGTTCGAGTCGCTCCAAGCCCGCCATGACCGGCAAGAGCTAGGCACGGCATGAGGGAGCCTGACGCGCTCTGCCGACGCAAGGGACCGGGCGCGACCGGAACGAACAAGGCTCCGTCCGTCCGCCGGCCCTGCCGCGGGCCTCCCGGGTCAGGACGCGAGACAGGCCCGCGACCTTGCCAAGGTCCCGATCCTCGTCCAGGTCCTCGCCTGCGCCGGAGCCCCCAACAGTTCCCATGTACGCAGGCCACGGGGCATGATTTGGGCCTGCCGCACTGGCCAGGGCCATGCCGCCGGAACCGGGAAACCGTCCCCGGCCCTGGCGGACGCCCGGACTCCGTCCCGTGCCCTCGAGCCCCGGAGCCCTGGAGGGCATTTCTCGCGCCCTGCGGCCAGGACAGACGTCAGGACTCTCCTGATCGCGGCAGGCATGTGCTCCCGGCACCTGGCAGCCCCGCCGGCACGGCCGGGCTCCTCAGGAGAACTGGACACCCGTGACTGGCCGGATGACGCAGACTTTACAGTCCTCCCTGCCGCCATCTGTGCCGGCAGGCTCTCGCCATGCGCGGTTTGGCCCCTCAACGCCCGTCCGTTACGGGAAGAGCTGACTCGGGCTCCTGCAAGAGAAAGGTAGACTGTAACACCCGCCGCCATACCCCGTCGGCCAGAGAGTCGGACAAACAGAGAAATGAAAAATTCATTTTTTCATTGATTTTCGAAAATGCAGACAAATCAGTGCATGAAAACAATAATTATTTAATAATTGTATGAATTCACAATATCATTTTGCTTGTTATACATGCAATTATAATATAATCTCTGCACAATTATTAATTATGATATTGGGAATTGCGTATCTGTTCACGGAGGGTTGTGAGGGCTGAAGACAGGTCAGATTCACCTATCTGAGGTAAACATGGCTCCTCTGGGTTCAAATGTGGCCACATGGGAAGACACTTGGCCCGGAAATCGGCCTGGAAGGCCGGGAGATGGTCGCTTGCCGTCCCGGTCGGCGGTGAGGGCGGCCCCGCGCCGGAAGTTGGAGTCAAGAAGAGCCTGCGGGCCGCTGAGGGAGGGGCACCGGTTTCCATCTGTTAACTTTATCCCCGTTTTAATTCTAATGTGACTGTTCAGGTGCCCCCCCCCCAGGGTGAACTCAAGAGGGATCTTTCCAATTGAAATGCCATCTGCAGAAACTCTTAACCCCCGCATGAAGTATCCATTATTGACTTTTCAACTTTTAGGGTTCCTCATTAGTGCTCTCTTCCTCCGAAAAGGTCCTCAATAGCGGGGTGCTGAACAGTTACCATGACATATACTTTCCCACGTTCACTTCCGCCTTCTCCTTTGGCTCCAAGATGGAATGGCCACTTCAGGGCATAAAAGCTTTGCACAAGAAAGGGTTTTTTGGCAATATCTCCCCAGGAGGGTCAGCTAATATGCCAAACGTCGATGCCGGGTCCTTTGATGGACTCACCGAGCACCAAACCGCCCCGGACCAGCGGGCTCCCGAGACGATCCCGCCCGTGGTCGTGGCCGCCCCGGGCCAGCAGGCTCCCGAGACGTTCCCGCCCGTGGTCGTGGCCGCCCCGGGCCTTGCTGGAACACTGCCGCCTTCGGGCATGGCCGCCAACCGCAGAAAATCTTCCAGCCCCCCTGACTCTTTGGAGCTTTTGTCCGAACGGATGAAAAGTTTGTCCGACCGTATCTCACTGATTACGTGGGCCATTCTTATCATCATAACCATTTTCGGGCTCATCGCCAACCTTTTGCTCAACAGGATAGCCGGAGTAGAAACCGCGCTGGGCAACAGGATGGACAGGCTGGATAGCAAGTTTGATTCAATGGCTGAAACGCTCAAACAAATACAAATCGACAACGCCAAATGGCAGGCTTCTCTGGACATGTTGCTGAAAAATCCAGCCCCGTACCGCGAGGTTCCCCGGTCTCCGGAAGCTCCCGCCGCTACAGGGGGGAGCCCCGGCCAGAATCCTCAGCCGGAATCTGGACAGGCGGAGCCGGCCCAAAAGTTAGCGGCCTAACCTCTGGCCTTCATCGTTCGGCTCATGCCTCGCAACCCTGCGCCTGCCCTCGCCTCGGGCAAAGGCACCGCCGTCGTCGCGGCTCCTCGAGAAAGGTTGCCGCAGGCCTGTCCCATTCCCGGAAGCCCTGAGAAAACCGCACGGGCTGCGGCAATGCTGTCGCAAGCTCGGCATGACACTGGAAAATACCCTGGGACACTGGAAACCTTCCAAGGCCCAGCCTGCCCCGAGCAGTCCCTCCATGACCTCGCGAAGTCACGCAGGACCGGCCTGCCCCGGGTAGTCCCGTCATGACTTCGCGGTGTCACTGCCTGGCCTGCACCCTGGCCGACCGGCTTGCCAGGGACAGAACGGGACAAGCGCGGGATCCGCCGTCTCTGCCGGGGGACAGGCGGCACCGGCAGGGTTGCGGACAGGTATTACGAGTTCGGTTAAATGTTATGATTTTGGCTATCGTTCCAGGGGTGAGAAATCAGCGCAAGACACCAGATCTGGCATCTCTTTGCCATGACTCGCTCCCATAATGTGGGAAAAGATTTCAACATTTTCTAATATTTATCCGGAAGCGTAATATCTGTTCATTGACGAAAGAGGGGGAACCTACAGCAGGACCCAGATCTTTCTCATTCCCGGTGCGGGACGGCCTTCCTCCGGGGCCAGGACGGCCTTCCTCCCGGGCCTGGACGGCTTTCCTACAGAGTCAGACCGGCCTTCCTTCAGGTCCAGAGCGGTCTTCCTCCAGGCCGGAGCGGCCTTCCTCCCGGGCCAGGACGGCCTTCCTCCGGGGCCTGGACGGCTTTCCTACAGAGTCAGACCGGCCTTCCTTCAGGTCCAGAGCGGTCTTCCTCCAGGCCGGAGCGGCCTTCCTCCGTAGCCAGGGCGGCCTTCCTCCAGCTCCAGGACAGGCTAGCTCCGTGGCCAAGGCGATCAACCCGTGAACGGATACGCAATTCCGTAACTGTTCAGGTGCCCCCTCCATGGGGATCTTAACATGGGGATCATCTCAACCAAAATGCTCTCTATTGAAACTCTCCCTCCCCACATGAAGCATCCATGATTGACTCTTTAACTTCAAAGGCTCCTCATCCGGGCTCTCTTCCCCCGAAAAGGCTCTCAATAGAGGGGCACCTGAACACTTACCCTGAACTTACACTTGTTACGGGAGACAGGATGCGGGACAAGTGATAGGTGGTCGATATGGAGGGAAGCTGACCGGCAGGAGAGGGGCGGAGACAGGGGGTGTCGAGACGGAGGGTGGCTGCCCGGGAGAAGAAGGCGATGAGATGTTGAAAAGCATGAATTTCATGATGTTTATGTTGATTGGAAGGATAATGCAAGGCATGAAGCGTGATAGCCGCAATTCTGGAGCATTGGATCCCTGGCACAAAGGCGGATACTGCTCCACGTCAGCGAAACGCGGTCCCCCAGACTTCTGGGACATAGCGGCTCCTAACCGGTGCCCGTGCAACCTTCCGAGGACGACCAGCTCTCTTCAGGATCACTGCCTCCTCCAGGAAAGCCCCGGCGCCGTCTGGTGAAGTCCAGGCCCGTTCTGTGAAGTCCAGGACCCTCAGGCAAAGCCCAGGCACGTCAGGTGATGTCCATGCCCACACAGTAAGATCCGGCCACTCTCCCAGAAAGTCCAGGCCCCTCCGGCAAAGCCCCGGCACTTCCGCGTAACCGGCCCATCCGGGAAAGTCCAGGCATCTTCCGGCAAAGACATGGCGCTTCTGCAGAAGTCCGGCTCACTCCTGGGAAGCGCCACCCTCCGGGGAAGTCCGAACCCTCTACGGGGAAGCCCTGGTGCCGTCCGGGGAAGCTCCGGCCACATCTGGAGGGGGTCCAGGACGCTTCCGGAAACCCTTCCGGTCAAGCCCTGTAAGCATTTGCCGTCCCCGGCCCGGCCCCGCTTGAAATTGCCGGGGACCGGATGCATAATAGGCCGTCAGGGGCCGCTCGCGCCCCCAGACGCAAAGGAGGCGGAAGTTTGAAAGGCCAGCTGGAGACAGATGTCCTAGCGCGCCCGGGCCGGTCCCGCAGGGGGGCTCCCGACCGGAGCGCGGCAAGGCCGGCCCAGTCCCGGCCCCTGGACTACCGAGCCCCCTCCACCACAAGCGCCCCCAGCCGCCAGGAAACCGCCCTCCCGAGGGCGGTTGTTTTTTCTGCCCCCTCCCTGGCGCCCCCCTGCCGTCCCGGCCTGTCGTCCCGGCTTTCTCCCGCGCTGATCTTCCTGATTTCAACAGGGCTTTCCTCCGGCCTGCCCTCCCGGCTTTCCTCGGGCCCGCCCTCCGGGCTGACCTTCTTCGGCCTGTCTTGCCCGCTTTCCTCGGCCCCGGCCTTCGGCCTGCCATCCCGGACTTGCTCGTGCCCGGCCTCCGTGCCCTCCTCCGGACAGTCCCGGACCCGGCCCGGCTTTTCCCGGACCGCAGCCGGGGGTGCGCCGGCCCCGCTGGCTTCCCGCCACGGCGGGCTCCCTGCCCCGCGACCCGCCCCGGCAAGGAGGTCCCGGTGAAGGCCAAGGACTTCCTGAAGCTCATAGACGGCATGGCCCCCTTCGGCCTGGCGCTGGACTGGGACAATTCCGGGCTCCAGTGCGGGGATCCGGAGAGGCCGGTCTCGCGGGTGGCGGTCTGCCTGGACCCCTCCCCGGACGCGGTCGCCGAGGCCGTCGACGGCGGGGCCGACCTGCTGGTGGCCCACCATCCCCTGATATTCAAGCCCGTGAAGTCGCTCGCGGCCGGCACCCCGCAGTCGGAGGCCCTCGTGCGGGCCGTCAAGGCCGACCTGCCGGTGATCTCCGCCCACACCAACTGGGACGCCTTCGGCATGTGCCCGGCGCTGGCCGACCTGCTGGAGATCCGCCCCGAGGGCTTCCTGGAGCCGGTCTCGGCGGAGCTCTTGAAGCTCGTCTGCTTCGTGCCCCTCGGATCCTTCGGCGACGTCTCCGAGGCAATCTTCGAGGCGGGCGCGGGCCAGATAGGCGCGTACTCCCGCTGCTCCTTCCGCTCCGAGGGCCTGGGCGGGTTCCTGCCCCCCCGGGACGGGGACCCCTTCATAGGCGACCCCGGCGTCTACACGGAGACCGCCGAGCACAGGGTGGAGGCCATTCTCCCCCTCGGGCTCAGGGACCGCGTGGCCGAGGCGGTTCGCGCGAGCCACCCCTACGAGGAGCCCGCCTTCGAGTTCCACCGGGTGGAGGCGACCGGGGCCTACGGCTTCGGCATCCACGGCGTCTGGGATCCCCCCCGCGATCCGCTCCCCTGGATAGCGGAGAAGCTCGGCACACCCTTCCTCACCACGGCCGGGCCCGTGCCGAAGCAGGTCTCGCGCGTGTCCATCCTCCCCGGCTCCGGGGCGAGCTACCTTCCCCTCGCCAGGGCCAGGGGCTCGGAGGTGCTCGTGACCGGCGACCTGACCCACCACCAGGCCCTCCTGGCGGAGGAGCTGGGAACGGGCATAGTCGCCGCGGGCCACCGCGAGACCGAGCTCCCGGGCTGCGGGAGGCTCATGCGGGAGCTAGAGTCCAGGGCGCCCGCCGCAAAATTCTTCCTCATAGGCGGCCACAACCCCATGCCCGTCTGGAGGGCCCCCTGAATCCCGCCCCGCCGAAGAGAGCCGAAGGCCTCCCAGGCGGGGTTCTTAGTCCGGAGGGACCGCCCTCCCCTTCCGAGGCTTCCGGCCTCCCCGCACACAGCCTCGAGGCTTTCCGGCCTCCACCCTCCCCTTCCGAAGGCTTTCCGGCCTCCCAGCTCCCTCCCGAGGCTTCCGGGCCTCACGGTTAGACGTCACGAGGCTTCCTGGCCTCCCCGTTTCCCTCTCCGGGGCTTCCGGCCCCTTCTTGTTCCGCTGCTGGCTTTCCAGGCCCCCCTTTCACGAGGCTTTCCGGCCTCCCCGTTTCCCGCAGCTGGGCTTCCAGGCCCCCTTCTTGACGAGGCTTCCGGGCCTCCCGATTTCCCGCCGCAAGGCTTGCCGGCATCCCGCCCCCTTTTTACGAGGCTTTCCGGCATCCCGGCCCCCTTTTGCGAGGCCTTCCGGCCTCCCGGTTTCACACTTCAGGGCTTCCAGGCCCCTTCCCAGACGAGGCTTCCGGGCCTCCCGATTTCCCGCAACGAGGCTTTCCGGCATCCCGGCCCCCTTTTTACGAGGCTTTCCGGCCTCCCGGTTTCACACTTCAGGGCTTCCAGGCCCCCTTCCCAGACGAGGCTTCAGGGCCTCCCAGTTTCCCGCAGCGAGGCTTCCGGGCCTCCCAGTTTCCCGCAGCGAGGCTTTCCGGCCTCCCAGTTTCCCGCAGCGAGGCTTTCCGGCCTCCCAGTTTCCCGCAGCGAGGCTTTCCGGCCTCCCAGTTTCCCGCAGCGAGG
>JAISFP010000126.1 GCA_031263525.1 Deltaproteobacteria bacterium
TTTTGTGCGGCGTCTTCCCGGGTGCGCCGCACGGCCCCGCGCGTCTTCGGCTTGCACGGTCCCGGGCCGCGGTCCCGGGCCGGCGCCCGGTCGCGTCCCGCGTCCCACCCGGCATCAGATGCCCATCCAACGTCCGGCGCCGGCCCCGCCCGTGCCGGGCCCCGGACCGCCCCCAGGCTGAGGCCGCCGCGTCCTGCCGGCTGACCGGGGCTTGACAGCCGCCAAAAGCGGCCGGTGACCCGCACCATGTCATTCAGATTCAAGATCAGCATCATAGTCGGCCTGTTCGTGCTCCTCTCGCTGGTCATAGGGGCGGCCGGGTCCGTGTCCATAAATGTCCTGAACACCGCGCTGGACCACTCCACCCAGGCTTCCGAACATTTCTCCATGCTCCAGACGGTCGCCTTCGACATCGAGGAGATATCCGCGCTCATCCGCGACATGATCCGCACGGAGGACTCGAAGGGCAAGGCCAGGTTCCGGGAAGAGCTCAGCAGGGTGGCCGACGGCCACCTGGGGCCCATACTCTCCCGCTACGAGCCACTGGCCGACGAGGCCCAGGTCTGGCAGTCCTTCCTGACCAGCTGGAACCAGTACATCGAGAGCATCCGCAAGGTGGAGGAGTACAGCTCCGTGAACTCTGGGTACCTCTCCAGGAAGCTCTCCGAGGGGGCGTCCTTCAAGTACTGGATGGGCTACGAGGAGCCCATGCTCTTCATGGCCGAGAAGGCCAGGCAGTCGGATCACCCCGAGGCCAAGGAGCTGGAGTACCAGTTCCTCCAGTGCGTGGAGGCCATGAAGGGCCTCCAGCTCTTCGAGAAGCTTGCCGTCCAGGCCGACACCCCCGAGGCCAGGGAGGCCGCCCTAGCCAGCGCCAGGGCCGAGATGGCCAGGGTCACTCGCTCCATGAACGCCATGGAGAAGATTCTCCTGAACCCCGCGGTGGACGCCGAGCGCTACAGGGTCTTCGGGGAGGGGTTCGCGGCGGCCGGCCGCGGGAAGATAAGGTTCGGGGAGGAGGGCACGGCCGACTGGAGCCAGACCGCCTACCAGATCCCCCCTGACTTCATACGTCCCGACATCCAGGAGATCTCCTACTATTACTGGCAGACGGTGAAGCCCATGCGGGGAGGGGGGACGGAGATCTTCAACCGCGTGGCCCAGCTTGCCAGCGACAACTCCAACTTCATGGCCACCCAGCTCCTTGAGGAGCAGTGCGTCCCGCTGAACCAGGAGATGAGGAGGCAGCTGGGCTCGCTCACCGAACTGGGGCGCGGGCGCCAGGAACTGGTGAAGAACGAGGCACGGGCGGCCACCAGGAAGGCGCTCTCGGTGCTTTATGCCGTGACCGCAGTCGGGCTCGTCCTGGGCATTACCCTGGCGGCCCTCCTGACCTTCCGCCTGGACTCCTCCCTGGCCGAGGTGACCGAGCGGCTGGGCGACGCCTCCCTCGAGGTGGAGAACGCCACCCTGCACCTGAAGGACGCCTCCCACTCCATGGCCGAGTCCGCGAGCGAGTCGGCCGACGCCATAACCGAGACGCGGGCCCTCCTGGACAATCTTTCCTCCGCCATAGACAAGAACACCCGGCTTGCGACCGAGGCGGACCATGTGATGGAGGAGACCACCAACGACGTGAACGATTCCGAGGAGTCCATGGGCAAGGTGGCCGAGGCCATGCAGGAGATTTTCAGCTCCGGCCAGAAGATCGAGAAGATCCTGAAGG
Source organism: Deltaproteobacteria bacterium (assembly GCA_031263525.1). Taxonomy (GTDB): domain Bacteria; phylum Desulfobacterota; class Desulfarculia; order Adiutricales; family Adiutricaceae; genus JAIRZX01. The sequence goes on from JAISFP010000126.1 coordinate 1,727, forward strand.
TCATAAACGCCATTGCCTTCCAGACCAATCTCCTCGCCCTGAACGCCGCGGTGGAGGCGAGCAGGGCCGGCGAGGCCGGGGCCGGCTTCGCCGTGGTGGCCGAGGAGGTGAGGAACCTGGCCGTCCGGAGCGCGGACGCCGCCAAGGACTCCGCCGACCACATCTTCCAGATGATCCGGAACATCGACATAGGCAACAACCTGGTGAGCTCCACCTCCGCCAAGCTCGCCACTACGGTCGACCACATATCCAGGGCGGCCTCGCTCTTCGCCGAGATGGCCGAGTCCTCCAAGATCCAGGCGGAGAGCGTGAGCGAGCTGAACGAGTCCGTGGTCAAGATGGACGACGCCACCCACACGAACTCCGCCGCCTCCGAGGAGACCGCCGCCGCCTCCTCCAAGCTTCACGACCAGGTGGACATCCTCCACGCCGAGATGAGCTCCCTGAACGTCATAACCCACGGCTCCGTGGACTGAGCCCGGCATCCTTCCCGGCCGCCCCGGCCCCCCGGGCGCCTTGCGGAGGGGGGCGCTCCGGTCCCCCGCCCCTGCTGCCCGGCACGTGCCGCCGGACGCCCGGCACCGAACTGGCCTTCCCCCCGTCCTCCGCTTTCCGCGAGGGGGGGAGGCCTTTTTTTGTCCTGCCGCTTCCGTCTCCCGGCCCTCGCCTTCCGGGCCGGACTGCCCCGGGCAGCCTTGTCCATGGACCTGCTGGCCGATCTGACACCACCGGCAGGCATTGCTCGACGGCCTTCCGGGCAGCAGGCCTTCCGGGCAGCCGGCAGGAGGGCTCTGGGCAGGCCGGGCCCATGGTCCCGAGACGTCCTGACCTTCCAGTTTCGGCCTGTTCCCCGGCCTTCCAGGCCCCCGGCAGGCTGGACCCCGGGCAGGCAGGTCCACGGGCCGGCCAGGTCGCGGCCCCGCTGGGCATCCAGACCCCCGGCAGGCTCTCCCGGCTCCAGGCCGGTGCTGGCCGGGCCACGGACATGCCGGCCTGCGGACAGCCATGGCCATGCCGGACATCCTGACCTCCGGACGGTTCTCCGGGCTCAGTGCCGGCGGGGTTGGGGTCAGTCCGGGGCAAGGCCATGCTGGACATCCTGACCCCTCGTCCGGCTTTCAGGGCTCCGGGCCGGGGCAGGCGGGGCCGCGGACAGCCCGTGGCATGCCATGCCGGACATCCTGGCCTTCCGGTCGGCCGCCGACTCTCCGGGCTTCCCCGGCCCCTGTCTTGCCGGCATCATTCCCTCTTCCGCCCTCGCCTTTCCCGGACCGCCTTATCATGGCGCCCGTAATCTGCTAAGATGCAAACTACAGCCCCAAACACGTCCTCGGACCACAGGAAGGCCAGATGTTAAAGTTGCCTATCAAGAAGAACGTTTTTGTCACGGACCTCGTCGAGGGCAAGAACTTCAACATCCCCCTCCTCGTGACCTCCATAACCGAGGGCGTCACCCGCCACAATTCCACTTACCTGACGCTGAAGCTCCAGGACATGACCGGGGAGATCTCCGCCAAGGTCTGGGATCCCGAGCAGATCTCCAAGATAATCGCCGTTGGCAAGGTGTCGCTCTTCAACGGCAGGGCGGAGAGCTACAACGACCAGGCCCAGCTGGTCATCAAGGGCGCCTACGCCGTCGGTGACGACGAAGTGGACATGTCCCTGTATGTCCAGAAGTCCGACAGATCCGGGGAGGACATGCTGGAGGAGCTCCGCGGGATCCTGGCGACCGTCGCCGACCCGGACTTCAGGGCCATCACCCTCGCGGCGCTGGCCCACCCGCGGACGGCCGGCTTCGCCGGGGCCACGGCCGCCAAGCTCTTCCACCACGCCTACGCGGGGGGGCTCGCGGAACACACCCTCTCGGTGGTGAAGCTCGCGGACATGGTTTCCGGCCACTACGGGAAGCTCCTGAACCGGTCGCTTCTCCTGGCCGGGGCCGCGCTTCACGACATCGGCAAGGTCTGGGACTACACCGAGGGTCCGGACATCGACATGACCACCCCGGGCCGGCTCCTGGGCCACCTGGTGTCGGGTCCCATCTTCCTGGCCGAGGTGGCGCGGGAGCTTCCGGGCTTCCCCGAGGCGAAGCTCCTGCTTCTCCAGCACCTCCTGGTCTCCCACCACGGCGAGCCGGAAAAGGGCTCCGCGGTCAGGCCCAAGATCCTGGAGGGCCTGGCCCTCCACTTCCTGGACGACCTTGACGGCAAGATGGCCGGTATAGGGAAGATCGTCGAGAAGGAGGCGAAGCACAGGTCCGACGACCCCCTCTTCCAGTGGACTCCCTGGGTGCGCCACCTGGAAGACTTCTTCATGCGCACCCCCCGCTTCGGAGAGGACGACGGGGATGCCGGGGCCCCTCCCGCCTCCGGCCACGCCGGTCCTCCTTCCTCCTCCGGCCATGTCGGGTCCTCCGGTCCTCCTTCCTCCTCCGGCCACGCCGGGGCAGCCGGGTCCCGTTCCTCCCTCGGCCACGCCGGGACCGCCGGACCTCCTCCCTCCGGCCAAGCCGGGGCAGCCGGGTCCCCTTCCTCCTCCGGCCGCGCCGGGGCAGCCGGGTCCCATTCCTCATCCGGCCGCGCCGGTACCGCAGGGCCTCCTTCCTCCGGCCACTCCGGAGCCGCCGGGCCTCCTTCCTCCTCCGGCCACGCCGGAGCCGCCGGACCTTCTCCCTCCAAAGGGGACTTCGGGATGGCCGTCTCGGTGACGGTCCCTGCCGGCGGCCCTCCGCCGGAGCGCCGCGACACCTCTTCCGGGGGCGCCCCCGCCCGTTCCGTGTCCAGGCCCGAGCCGTCGGACGACCCCTGGGGGTTAGGGGAGCTGGACGAGGAGTTCGACGAGGAGTTCGACGACTTCTACGACTCCGGCGCCCAGGACGGGCCCCGGGAGGAAGTCCTGCCCGAGCCGGTGACGAGCTACCGCCTGGGCGAGGCCGCCGTACCCGCCGCCTCTCCGGATGGCGCCCCCGTGGCCGCGTACGACGACGAGGTCCCCTTCGGCCCGCTGGAGGCCGAGGAGGACGTTCCCCCCGACGCCTTCGACGGCTTCGGCGCCCCGGAGCCCCCGGACGTCCCGGTGGGCGCTCCCCCCGACTCCATCGACGGCTACGATCCTCTAGACGCGGGGAACGTCGACGGGATGCCCCTGGCGGCGCCCTCATCCGGGTACGCTCCCGGCCCTTCGGGACTCCCCGACGACGAGGCTCCGGACGGCGATCCGTTCCTCCCGGAGTTCGAGTGCGGCGCTGATTCCGGGAGCCGTTCGGCCCCTCCCCCCGAGCCGGTCCCCGTTTCCGGGACCGGTCCCGAGGCGTCTCAGGGGGCCTGGGGCGAGCCTGCCAGCGGTCCCGAGGCGTCTCAGGGGGCCTGTGGCGAGCCTGCCGACGGCGTCTCGCCCGACGCGGGAGTTGCATCCGGCTCCGCCTACGGATCCGGGCCTGTCTCGGGGGAAGATGCCGCCGAAGAGCCCGCGCCCGACGGGCGGGACGCTTACCCCTCCGGGCTTGCGCAGGACGCGGGGGCAGCCGCTGCCGAAGCTGCCGGTCCGGACTCGGCTTCCGTGCCAGCGTCCCCCCCTGACGGGGATGCCGGGACGGCGGGCGGGGACGCCGTAACGGCAGGGGGGACAGCCCAGGGTTCCGGGCCCTCCCCCTCCGGCGGGGACGTAGCCCCATCGGGAGAGGACGGTGCCCCCGGCTCCGAGAGTCCCGCCCCCGGGGGGGCGGGCTTCAAGAGCAAGGGCCTGTTCTGATGCCCTGGTCACTCACCGGGGCTGAGGGGCCCAAGAGGTCGCTGGAGGGCATGCTCCGGAGCGGCAGGATCCCCCACGCGGTGCTCCTAACCGGCCCTGCCGGGGGCGGGAAGTACACCTTCGCGAGGGATCTCGCGATGGCCGTGAACTGCGAGGCCCCGGGGGCGCCCGCGCCACCCTGCGGCGAGTGCCTGTCCTGCCGCAAGATCCTGGCGGGGAACCATCCGGACCTGCACGTGGCCTCGCCCAAGGGCAAGAAGGACATCCACCGCATAGAGGAGGTGAGGGAGTTCTGCGAAAGGCTGAGCCTCAGGCCCTTCGAGGCCCGCTTCAAGGTGCTCCTGGTCCGCGGGGCCGACCGCTTTACCGAGGAGTCCGGCGGGGCGTTCCTGAAGACCCTGGAGGAGCCCACCCCTGACACCTTCATAGCCATGACGGCGCCGGCGCCGTCCGTGGTCATGGCCACCCTGGTGTCCCGCTGCGTCCTTTTCCGGATCCCGCCGCTCACCCGCAAGCAAATCCTCATGGAGCTCATGGAGAGGAAAGGCGTCCGGGGCCGCGAGGCCGAGCTCGCGGGCGGGCTTTCCGGCGGCGCGCTGGGCAGGGCGCTCGAGACGGACCTGGAGGCCGCCTGCGCGTTCCGCAATGGGCTGGAGGAAGTCTTCAGCCGGCCCAGGGGCCCGCGCAGGCTGGCGAGGGCCCTGCTCCTCTCTGCGTCGATGGCCGCCGACTACGACGCGCTCAAGTCCGAGAAGCCCGAGAAGGGGGCAGAGGACGAGGAGAGCAAGGCCGCTGCCGACTGGCTGGAGATGGTGGAGCGCTCCCTCATGCTGTGGTGGAGGGACGCCGCCGTCCTGGGCGTCTCGGGTGACGAGGGGCTCCTGGACGGGCCGCCCCCCACTCCCGCGCTGAAGGCCTTCGCCCGGGACCTGAACCCGAACGCCCTCCCGGACTTCGAGGAGCACGTCGCCCGCATGGCGGACAGCCTGCGCCGCTTCATCCGCTCGGAGCTGGTCTTCGACAGCTTCTGGGCCTCCGTGCTCGCCTGACGTGCCCGTCCCGTCCGGTATCCTGGGCATGAGGCGCCTGCCGGACCTCCTCCGGCCGATGTCCAGGACCTGCGGCGCCTGGCGGACGTCCTCCGGCCGATGTCCAGGACCTGCGGCGCCTGCCGGACCTCCTCCGGCCGATGTCCAGGACCTGCGGCGCCT
>JAISFP010000185.1 GCA_031263525.1 Deltaproteobacteria bacterium
CTGCGCCGCTACAACCTCTGCCGCATCTGCTTCCGCAAGATGGCCCTGGCGGGGGAGATCCCCGGCGTGGTCAAGGCAAGCTGGTGAGGTGACCCCATGACAATGACCGACCCCATAGCAGACCTCCTGACCCGCGTCCGGAACGCCCTCACCGCCAAGCACGACCGCGTGGACGTCCCGGCCTCCCGGCTGAAGGTGGCCATCGTCAAGATCCTGAAGGACGAGGGCTTCATCAAGAACTTCAAGGTCTCCCGGGACAACCGCCAGGGCATGATCCGGATCTTCCTGAAGTACACCGACGCCAACTCCCCGGTCATCAAGGGCCTCCAGCGCGTGTCCAAGCCCGGTCGCCGCGTCTACCGCAAGGCGGACGACATCGTGCCCGTCCTCTCCGGGCTGGGGGTCATGATCGTCTCGACCTCCCACGGCGTCATGACGGACAAGGAGGCCCGCCGCCACCACCTGGGCGGCGAGTCCATCTGCCAGATCTGGTAGTCCGTCAGCCCCGCTGACTTTCCCCGAAGCCGGCCTCCCGGCCTTCCCGTTCAAAGGTCTCCGGCCCTCCCGGCCCGGCCTTCCGCTCGGGCGGCGGCCTAACGACGGAGCGGGACCTTCCGGCTTCCGGGCCGGCGGCGTCCTGTCCGGGGTTCCGGGCCGGCCCCTGTCCTCCGGGCCTTCCGGCCTCCGGGGCCCAGGGCCTTCAGGCTCACGGTCCTCCCGGCCTCCAGTCTCACGGGACCTTCGGGCCTCCGGGGCCCAGGGCCTCCAGGCTCACGCTCCTCCCGGCCTCCAGTCTCACGGGGCCTCCGGGGCCCAGGGCCTCCAGGCTCACGGTCCTCCCGGCCTCCAGTCTCACGGGGCCCTCCGGCTCCCGGTCGAGGGCGGAACTGGCTCCCGCGGCGGCTAGCCGCTTCCGGCGCGTCCGCCTCCACGCATCCCACTAGGGTGATTCCATGTCCCGAATAGGCAAGCTTCCCATTTCCCTCCCCAAAGGCGTGGCCGTCTCCTGGAGCGACCCGGACATCGAGGTCAAGGGCCCCAAGGGGACCCTGAGGCGCAGGCTCCATCACAAGGTGACGGTGGAGACCGTGGAGGGCGGGCTCAAGATAGTGCCCAGGGATCTCTCCGACGCCGCGTCAAAGCCGTTCTGGGGCCTCTCCAGGAGCCTCGTGAACAACATGGTCACGGGCGTCTCCGAGGGCTTCTCCAAGACCCTGGAGGTCCAGGGCGTGGGCTGGAAGATCGAGGAGGAGGGCGCGAGGGCGCTCAGGCTGTCGCTGGGCTACTCCCACCCGGTCGTCTACCAGCTCCCCGAGGGCGTGGACGCCAAGGTGGAGTCCAAGGCCGGGCGCGTGGCGCTCTCGGCCGTTGACAACGAGCTCCTGGGCAGGACCTGCGCGACCATCCGCGCGTTCAGGCCCCCGGAGCCGTACAAGGGCAAGGGCATCAGGTACCAGGGCGAGGTCATCCGCCGCAAGGTGGGCAAGGCCGGGTCCAAGTAGCCCCTGAAGGCCCCCGCTTCCGCAGGCCCCCTCCGGGGGGGCCCGGGCGGCAATTCGAAAGGACTCTTTAGAAGTGAAGAACAGACGCATAGAGATGCGGCACACCCGCCAGAAGCGGGTGAGGCGGAAGGTCGTCGGCACCACGGCGCGCCCCCGTCTCTCGGTCTTCCGCTCCGCCAGGCACATCTACGCCCAGCTCATAGACGACACCACCGGGGCCACCCTGGCCGCGGCGTCGACCTTGACGGCCGCCGTCAAGGGCGGGCTCTCCGGCATGAAGAAGACGGAGCAGGCCAAGGCCGTCGGCAAGGCCGTGGCCGAGCAGGCGCGCTCCAGGGGCTACGAGGCCGTGGTCTTCGACCGGAACGGCTTCCTCTACCACGGCAGGGTGAAGGCCCTCTCCGAGGGGGCCCGCGAGGCCGGGCTCAGGTTCTAGCAGCAGGCGAAAGGACTTTTCAAGTGGCTTACAGACCGGATCCAGAGGACTCGGGCTTCCTCGAGAAGGTGGTCCACGTGAACCGCGTGGCCAAGGTCGTTAAGGGCGGCAGGCGCTTCTCCTTTTCCGCCATAGTCGTCGTGGGCGACGGGCGCGGCAAGGTCGGGGCCGCCCTGGGCAAGGCCGCCGAGGTGCCCGAGGCCATCCGCAAGGGGACCGAGCGCGCCAAGAAGGCGATGGTCCAGGTGGACCTGGCCGGGACGACGGTCCCCCACCAGGCCATCGGCAGGCACGGCGCCGGTCGGGTGCTCCTGAAGCCCGCGGCCAAGGGCACCGGCGTCATCGCCGGCGGCTCCGTGAGGGCCGTGGTGGAGGCTGCGGGGGTGAAGGACCTGCTCACCAAGGTCCTGGGCTCCAACAACCCCCACAACGTCGTCCGGGCCGCCATGGACGCCCTGGGCCAGATGAAGCTCGCCCGCACCGTGGCGAGGGAGCGCGGGGTCCCCCCCGAGCGCCTGAGGGTCTGAGACCCGCTGCCTCCCGGCGCCCGGGCCTCCGGGCCGCGGCGGACGGGAGGCGACGCGGGGCCCGCGCCCGGCGGGCAGGTTCCGGACCTGCTCCTGACTGGCGGTCCGGGACGGCGGGCCGTGCAGTCAGTGGCGTCCTGGCAGGCCGGGTCGTAAGTGTTTCTCGGGCCTGCCGTGCAGGCCGCTCCGGTCGGGCAGTCCAGGCCTGGACGGCTTGGAAGGCCAGGCCGCCTGACCGGGCCTGGACGCCTCTGGAAGGCCAGGCCGCTCGCCAGGACCGGGACGGTCGGGCAGGCACCCGGCGGGCATGACGACATGACAGACAGATTTCGGGGCCGGACGGGAGCCTGGGGCTTCCGGGACCGGTCGGGCGGCCTGCCCGCGAAGGAGGGCGCATCACATCATGGACACCAACGTCAAGAGGCTCAGGATAACCCAGCAGAAGAGCCTCATCGGCAGGCTCCCGAGCCACAGGAAGACCGCCAGGGCCCTGGGCCTGAAGCGCATAGGCCACACCGTCGAGCAGGACGCCACCGGCCCCATTCTCGGCATGATCAGGAAGATCTCTTACCTTCTGAAGGTGGAGGAGATATAGATGCTCACCCTCTCCAACCTCTCCCCGTCCCCCGGATCCCGGCACCGCCGCAAGCGCGTGGGCCGCGGCGAGTCGTCCGGGCTCGGCAAGACCTCCGGCCGCGGGTCCAAGGGCCAGAAGTCCAGGAGCGGCGGCTCCCCCCGTCCCGGCTTCGAGGGCGGGCAGATGCCCCTCCAGCGCCGCCTGCCCAAGCGCGGCTTCACCAACATCTTCAGGAAGAAGTGGGCGGTGGTGAACCTCTTCGCCTTCAAGGATGTCGAGGCCGGCAGCGTCCTGGACGCCCAGAGCCTGCGGGCCATGCGGCTCGTCCGCGGCGCCAGGGTGCCGGTGAGGCTCCTGGCCAAGGGCGAGATCGACCGCGCACTCACCTTCAGGGTCCAGTACGCCTCCGAGGCCGCGGTGAAGAAGGTCATGGCGGCCGGCGGCTCGGTGGAGATAGTCCCCCTGCCGAAGAAGGTCCCGTCCGCGGACGTGACCCCCGAGACCGGCAGCGAGGCCTAGGCCCGGCACCCGCCTTTCCGGTTCCGGGCTCCTCCGGCCCGGCTCCGCCTTTCCGGTTCCGGGCCCCTCCGGCCCGGCTCCGCCTTTCCGGTTCCGGGCTCCTCCGGCCCGGCTCCGCCTTTCCGGTTCCGGGCCCCTCCGGCCCGGCTCCGCCTTTCCGGTTCCGGGCCCCACCTGCCCGGCGCCCGCCTTTCCGGTTCCGGGCCCCACCGGCCCGGCCTACGTTTTCCCGGTTCCGGGCCCCTCCGGCCCGGCCTACGTTTTTCCGGTTCCGGACCCCACCGGCCCGGCCCCCGTTTTCCCGGTTCCGGGCCCCATCGGCCCGGCCCCCGTGCCCGGGGCGCCCGGACGCCCCGGCCCGACCGGCTCACCCAAGCTCGTGCCGCAGGCGCCCCTTTCCGGAGGGGGCGGCGGCGAAGGACGTGCAAGTTGCAAGGCGGAACCAAGTCAGGACAGCCCAACGATCTGCGCAACCGCCTCCTTTACGTGCTGGCGATCCTGGCAGTGTACCGCGTTGGCGTCCACATCCCGACGCCGGGCGTGGACACCGCGGTGCTGGGGGAGTTCTTCAGGCAGTACCAGGGCACCCTCCTGGGGCTCTTCGACCTGTTCTCCGGGCGGGCGCTGTCGCAGTTCTCCATCTTCGCCATGGGCATCATGCCCTACATCTCCGCCTCCATCATCATCGAGCTCCTGACCGTCGTGTGGCCGCACCTGGGGAGGCTCAAGAAGGAGGGCGGCCAGCAGGGCAGGCGCAAGCTCACCCAGTACTCCAGATACCTGACCGTGGGGCTCTCCCTGTTCCAGGGCTTCATGCTGGCCGTGGGCATCGAGCGCATGCAGATGGCGGGGGCGGACTCCATAGTCCTCCATCCCGGCATGAACTTCCGGCTCATGAGCATGATCACCCTGGCCGCGGGGACCTGCTTCATCATGTGGCTGGGCGAGCAGATAACCGAGCGCGGGATAGGCAACGGCATCTCTCTCATCATCTTCGCCGGCATCGTCGAGGGCCTCCCCTCCGCGCTGGTTGAGGTCTTCCAGGCCGTCCTGCACGGCGACCAGTCCGTGCTCCGCATGACCTTCCTGGGCGCCTCCATGGTGTTCATCGTGGCAGGGGTGGTCTTCTGCGAGAGGGCCCAGCGGAGGATACCGGTAAGCTACTCCCAGAAGATGGTCGGGCGGCGCTTGGTGGGGGGCAGGAGCACCCACCTCCCGCTCAAGCTCAACCCGGCAGGCGTCATACCCCCCATCTTCGCGAGTTCCCTCATCATGTTCCCGGCCACCATCGGCCAGTTCGTGGACAACCCCACCATCAAGGGCATGACCGAGTGGCTCAACCGGGGCAACTGGCTCTACAACGTCATCTACGTGGCGCTCATAGTCTTCTTCTGCTACTTCTACACGGGTGTCCAGTTCAACCCCACCGACGTGGCCGAGAACATGCAGAAGAACGGGGGCTTCGTCCCCGGCATACGCCCTGGCCAGCGCACCGCCGAGTACATCGACCGGGTGCTCACCCGCATCACCCTGTGGGGGGCCCTGTACGTGTCCGTCATCTGCCTCCTGCCCACCTTCGTCTCGCGCTACTTCAACGTGAACTTCTACTTCGGCGGCACGGCGCTCCTCATAGTCGTGGGCGTGGCCCTGGACACCGTGGCGCAGATCTACTCCTACGTCCTGACCCAGCAGTACGACGGGTTCCTGAAGAAGGGCCTCTCCGGCATCGGCAAGATCCAGCCGAGGAGGCGCGGCTACTGAGGCCGCCGTCCGGGCCCTTCCTGGCAGGGCCGCCGGCCTCAGGCTCACAATCGCGGCGCCGAACGCCGCCCCCTAATCCTCGCCGGGCCGTCGCCCGGCCCGTGTCCTGGCCTGGCAGCCTTTCGCTGTCCCCCAGCCCTTTCCGGGCCGCCGCCCCCCGGCCCCTTGTCCTGGCCGGGCGGCCGGTCGCGGCTCGCCTTTTCCCGACCGGGCCTGCCGCCCCTCGCCGAGTCCCCTTCCCGCCACCTATTGACGGGGCGGCCCGCCTGTGCCATAATGGCTAGTTACCCTGTCTGCGGCGGGAGCGGCTCCCGCCCGGGCGGACCTCGTCCGGGAGGTATCGCCATGATAATTGTCCTCTTGGGCCCTCCTGGGACCGGCAAGGGCACCCAGGCCGCCGCCATCCGTGACCGTTTCGGGGTGCCGCACGTCTCCACCGGGGACATCTTCCGCAGGAACCTGGCCGAGGGCACCCCCCTGGGCCTGCAGGCCAAGGGCTACATGGAGAAGGGCGAGCTGGTCCCCGACGAGCTGGTCCTGGATCTCGTGGCCGACCGCCTGAAGGGGCCCGACTGCGGCGGGGGCTTCCTCCTGGACGGCTTCCCCCGCACCGAGGTGCAGGCCGAGGGCCTGGACCGCTTCCTCGAGGCCGGCGGTACCCCGCTGGACCACGTGGTCCTCCTGGAGGTGCCGGACAGCACCGTGGTCTCGCGGCTCTCGGGCCGCAGGGTCTGCCGCTCCTGCGGCGCGGTCTGGCACGCGACCTTCAACCCCCCGCCCGCCGACATGAAGTGCCCCTCGTGCTCCGGGGAAATCTACCAGCGGGCCGACGACTCCTCTGACGCCGTCCTGAACCGCCTCCAGGTCTATGCCCGCCAGACCGGCCCCCTCATCGGCTACTACGACGCCAGGGGCCTCGTCCGCCGGGTGGACGGCACCATGCCCCCCGCCGAGGTGGAGAAGGCCATAGCCGCCGTCCTCGTCTGAATCTTCCGGGCGCCGCGGGACCCGCCCGGGTCCTTCCGGAGCCCCGCCTTCCAGGCCGCCTGCGGACGACCGCCGACGTCCATGCCTTCAGCCGCCTGCGGACGACCGCAGGCGCCTGCGCCCTTCGGGGCGCCCCCGGGACGCCTCCGGCGTCCTCTTTTCCGGCCTCCCCGCCTCCGTCCCGGCAAGGGCCCTTAGAGGATAACCATGAAAGTCCGCTCGTCAGTGAAGAAGATGTGCATGAAATGCAAGATTATAAAGCGTTTCGGCCAGGTGCGAGTCATCTGCACCAACCCCAAGCACAAGCAGCGCCAGGGCTAGGGGCCAGCGCCCGGCTCACAGGAGGGGAGAATTGCCCAGGATATCCGGCATAGACCTGCCGCGCCAGAAGCGGATCGAGATAGCGCTCACCTACATCTTCGGTCTGGGACGCTCCAGCGCCAAGACCATCTTGGAGAAGGCCGGCGTCGACGGCGCCATCAAGAGCGACAACCTGACCGAGGAGCAGGTGACCCGCATCCGCAGGATCATCGACTCCGAGTACAAGGTCGAGGGCGATCTCCGCCGCGAGAACCTCACCAACATCAAGAGGCTCATGGACCTGGGCTGCTACAGGGGCCTGCGCCACCGCCGCGGCCTCCCGGTCCGCGGCCAGAGGACCCACACCAACGCCCGCACCCGCAAGGGCCCGCGCCGCGCGGTCGTGGGCAAGAAGAAGGCCCCCTCCAAGTCGTAGCGCGGCGGACCCCGGGGGCCTGATGCCCCGGGCCGCACGGGGAGGCAGCAGGGTGGCAGCTGGCTTCAGCCGGCCCGACCCCGAGAGGCCGCTCCGGTAGCCCCTGAAGGTTCCTCGGGGCCCGGGCCGGCCCGCCCCGGAGGGGTGCCGGACCGGCAGTGGCCGCACGGCCCGGACCGCTTCGCCCCGAAGAGGCAGGAACGGCAGGGGCCGCAGGGCCCGGAACAGCCTGGCCGCTGGCCAGGCTCCCGCACGGGGGCCCCGGATGGCAGAGTCCCCCTTCAAGACAAGGCGAAAGAGAGAACAATGTCGGCCAAGGCTGTCCGCAAGATCCGCAAGAAGAAGGAGAAGAAGAACGTGCCCGCCGGGGTGGCTCACATCTCGGCCACGTTCTCCAACACCATAGTGACCATCACCGACCCCGACGGCAACACCCTCGTCTGGTCCAGCTCCGGGGTCATGGGCTTCAAGGGCTCCCGCAAGAGCACCCCCTACGCCGCCCAGACCGCGGTCGAGGACGCCTGCAGGAAGGTCCGCGAGTACGGGATGCACACGGTCCAGATCTACGTGAAGGGCCCCGGCAACTCCCGCGAGTCCGCGCTCAGGGCCTTCGCCGCCTCCGGGCTCCACGTTACCCTCATAAGGGACGTGACCCCCATCCCCCACAACGGCTGCCGCCCCCCCAAGAGGCGCCGCGTCTGAGACGCCCGCCCCTCCGGGACCCCGCGCGGGGTGCCGGAGGCCGGGACGCCGCGGGGACCTTCGGGTTTCCGAGACCCAGCGGGGCCTTCCGGGGTCACGGGGACGCGGGGCCCGTCCGGGGACCGCGCCCGTGAGGGCGAGGGCCAGCCCCGGCGTCGGGACGGTCGGGTTCCGGGAAGACCCCGGAAGTTTCTTCAGGCTCCAGGGCCCGGCAGGGGCCTCGGGGCCGGTCCGGGCCGGGCGGTCCCGGGCCGCGCAACTTTCCAGCACATTTCGGGAGGACGATTCGTTTGGCCAGATACACCGAGGCAAGCTGCCGGATATGCCGGCGCGAGGGCGGCAAGCTCTTTCTGAAAGGCGACCGTTGCTACTCCGCCAAGTGCTCCTTCGACAGGAGGAACCAGGCGCCGGGCATGCACGGCAAGCACCGCGGCAAGCCCACCAGCTACAGCCTTATGCTCCGCGAGAAGCAGAAGGTCAAGCGGTCCTACGGTCTCATGGAGAAGCAGTTCAGGTCCCTCTTCGAGAAGGCCGAGCGGCAGAAGGGCATGACCGGCGGGAACCTCCTCGTCCTCCTGGAGAGGCGCCTGGACAACATCGTCTTCCGCCTGGGCTTCGCCGGCTCCAGGACCCAGGCCCGCCAGCTGGTGTCCCACGGCCACTTCCTGGTGAACGGGCGCAAGGTGGACATCCCGAGCTTCCTGGTGAAGGCCGGGGACGAGGTGGCCGTCCGCGAGAAGAGCCGCGCGGCCGCGGTCATAACGGCCGCCGTCGACTCCGTCGGCCGCAGGGGCGTGCCCGCCTGGATGGAGGTCGACAAGACGGCCTTCTCCGGGAAGATCAAGGACATGCCCACCCGCCAGGACCTCCCCGTCACCATCAACGAGCAGCTCATCGTCGAGCTCTACTCCAAGTAGCGGCCCGGAGGCCGCCGCGCCGTCCAGAGGCCCGGTTCCCCGTCCGCAGGGGTCCCGGGCCGTTCTGCGCGGTTGCGGCGGCCTTGCCGCGTCCCGGAGCCGGTCGCAGCCGGCTCCGCCGGAGACGACGGACTCCTGAATCGGAGCTGTCCTCCGTGACCTGACCTCGGGTCCTTCTGGACCTGACCCCGGGTCCTTCTGGACCTGACCCCGGGTCCTTCTGGACCTGACCTCGGATCCTCCGGGTCGTGACCTCGGGTCCTCCGGGACCTGACCTCGGGCCCACCGGGACCTGACCTCGGGCCCACCGGGACCTGACCTCGGGCCCACCGGGACCTGACCTCGGGTCCTTCTGGACCTGACCTCGGGTCCTCCGGGTCCTGACCTCGGGTCCTCCGGGTCCTGACCTCGGGTCCTCCGGGTCCTGACCTCGGGCCCACCGGGACCTGACCTCGGGCCCACCGGGACCTGACCTCGGGACTTCCGGCCCCTCCGGGACCCGAAGTCGGGGCCTGGCGAGGACGAACTGATTTCTGAGCCGGTCGCGCGGACCGCCGTGACGGAAGCCGCCGGAGGCTTCCGGGGCCGGTCGCGGCCCTCCGGGGCCGCCGCCGGGAGCGGGAGCGGCCCGCAGGCCGGAAAAGCCATTGAACCTGAACCCGCGAGCGGTTCCCGGGAGAGGCCATGGAAAAAAAGCTGTCTGAACTGAAGATCCCGCCCAAGGTCGAGATAGACGATTACGACGGGGCCCGGAACTATGCCAAGTTCGTCTGCAGGCCCCTGGAGAGGGGCTTCGGGCTCACCCTCGGAAACGCGCTCAGGCGCGTGATCCTCTCCTCCATGTCGGGGGGGGCCATCACCTCCGTGAAGATCACGGGCGTCCTCCACGAGCTCTCCACCATCTCCAACGTGAAGGAGGACGTGGCGGACATCATCCTGAACCTGAAGGAGGTGCGGCTGAGGCTCGCCCCCAACGCCGACTCCGCGGAGCTCCGCCTGGACATCCACGGGCCCGCCGAGGTGACCGCCGCGGACATCGTGACCGACCACAGGGTTGATATCCTGAACCGCAGCCAGCGCCTTGCCTCCGTCGCGGCCGAGGGTCGGCTCACCATGACCATGAAGGTCGGCTCCGGCCGGGGCTACGTGCCCGCCGAGAAGCCCGACCCGGACGAGACCCAGGAGATTGGCGCCATCCCCGTGGACGCCATGTACTCCCCCATCCACAAGGTGAACTTCAACGTCACCAACACCACCTTCGGCCACCGCACCGACTACGACAAGCTCACCCTGGAGGTGTGGACCGACGGCTCCATCTCCCCCCAGGAGGCGGTCTCCAAGTCCGCCAAGATCCTGACCGAGCAGCTCCAGATCTTCTCCTCGTTCAGCGCCCCGGGCATCGGGATGGGCTCGTCCTCGTCCTCCGCGGACGGACCCCTGGACGCCACCTACTACCGCACGGTGGACGAGCTGGAGCTCTCGGTGCGCGCGGCCAACTGCCTGAAGAACGCCGGCATCTACTACATTGGCGAGCTGGTGCAGAAGTCCGAGAGCGAGATGCTGAAGACCAAGAACTTCGGCCGCAAGTCCCTAAACGAGATCAAGGACGTGCTGAACACGCTGGGCCTGCACCTGGGCATGAGCGTGGGCGAGTTCAAGCGCCCGGCCATGAGCGACGACTAGGCGCCGCTGGGCGCCCCCCTTCCACTGCCGGCCTGCCGCAAGCGCGGGGCCGGCCCTGACATCTGGAGAGAGTGACCATGAGGCACCGCAAGTCAAACGTTAAGCTGGGACGCACCGCGGCACACCGCAAGAGGATGCTCCGCAACATGGTGACCAGCCTTTTCGCTAACTACCTCATCGACGACGAGGCAGAGGCCGAGAAGGAAGCCCGCAAGGAGGCGTCCGACTCCGAGAAGAAGGAGGCCGCCACCCCGCAGCAGGCCAAGAAGCGCAAGGAGTCCGGGCCCCAGCCCCGGCGCAGGACCAACCGCTTGGTCACCACGGTCGACAAGGCCAAGGCCCTTAAGCCGCTGGTCGACAAGGTGGCGCGCCTGGCCAAGAAGGGCGACCGCTTGAGCCTGGTCCGCGCCGAGGCGATCCTGACCCGCGGCTCGGTCGCGAGGCGTCTCTTCAAGGAGGTCGAGATCTCCGGGCTCTTCCAGGACCGCGACTTCGGCTTCCTCTCCATGGGCAGGATCGGCATCCGCAAGGGCGACGCCGCGGTCATGGCCTCGGTGACCCTCATCACCCCCGACTACGTGAAGGCCTCGGGCAGCCGCACCGGCGGCGTCCGCCGCGGCACCGAGGACCGCCGCAAGAGGGTCGAGGCGAGCCGGAAGCGGCAGCAGGAGCTCAAGGGGATAGAGTAGCCCCCTCCCCGGGAGGCCGGGGCTGACGCGCCCGCGCGGTTCCGCCCCTCCTCCCGGCCTCATCGCCGGACACGCCGGGAACCGCGCCAGTCCCGACGGGCCGTGGCACGGGGCGGCATCCTCGCGGGGCGTCGGGAATCCGGCGACCCTGAGTTCCGGAAGTCCTGCGCACGCGCCGGATGGCCCTCTCTGCGGCTCCGGACGCCTCCAGGAGAATGTTGCGGAGTTTCCTGAAGATTTCTGGAGATTTTGGGGCCTTTTCCAGTCTTTTCCGGCCTTTTCCGGGAGTTTCCGAGATCTGCCGGTCCTGATAGTTTCTGCGACCGCCGGGTTCCATCTGCCCATACGCCGCGACCGACCGCCGATGCCGATGACGGCTGGCCCCCGGCCGTCTCCAGTCTAGGCTCTTTCCAGACGCCGCCCGTGGCCCCCAAGACCCAGGCGGCGTCATTTGTTTGGCCCCCGGAGCCGCCTCGGTCCGCCAGGCTGCACGGAGCCGGACTCTCCCGGCCCTTCCGGTTCCGGAACTTCCGAGTCTTCCTCGCCGTTGCCTGTGCCTCCGTGGCCTAGCAGCGTTCCAGCCTCCGTGCCCTCGCCGCCTTCCGTCCTCCGGGGCCTCCCGTCTTCCGTCCTCCGTGGCCTCACAGCCCTCCGTCTTCCGGGGCCTCACCGCCTTCCGGCCTCCGTGGCCTCACTGCTTTTCGTCCTCCGGGGCCTCACCGCCTTCCGGCCTCCGTGGCCTCACTGCTTTTCGTCCTCCGGGGCCTCACCGCCTTCCGGCCTCCGTGGCCTAACTCCTTTTCGTCCTCCGGGGCCTCACAGCCCTCCGTCTTCCGGGGCCTCAACGCCTTCCGGCCTCCTGGGCCTTCCGTCACCCTTCTTTCGATCGCCGTGGCCTCCCGTCTTCTGGCCTCCTGGGCCTCCCGATTTCCTGTCGCCGTGGCCTCCCGTCTTCTGGCTCCTGGGCCTCCCGACTTCCTGTCGCCGTGGCCTCCAGACATCCTGTCGCCGTGGCCTCCAGACTTCCTGTCGCCGTGGCTTCCCGACTTCCGGCTTCCGGTGCCTTCCGGCTTCCGGGGCATCCCCGCCAGGGCGGACGTATCGAACTTTCCGGATCCGGCCCCACTGAGCCGCATCTCCGGCGGCGCCACTGCCCCGAGCCGTCCCGTCGTGAAGGCTGCGGAACGCCCCAACCCCCTCCAGGCGCACGGGCACCCCGGCGTCGGCCTCCGGCCTCCCACGAATCTTGCTTCCGTTCCGGGGCGTGAACGGAATGGCCAGGCTCTCCCAACCGCCCGTGCCCGGCCCGCTTCGGGCAACTTCCGGTCGTGCGGCCGGGCCTTCCGGACGGGGGGCCGTGTCCCGTGACCGCAGGGGCTGCGGTTTTTTCCTATAAATTCCGGTGCCTTTGTGATAACGTGAGAGTTGACCGCACCCAGTTTTCGGCGCGGCATCCCCCAGGACGCCGCCCCGGCCTCCCGCGGCCCGGCAGGCGGCGCCAGGAATCCCCCCCGCGCCGAGCCAAGGGCCGGAACGCCTCATTCCGGCAGGGCCCCTTTGCCCCCGTCCGGGGCGAGGAAAAGCATCAATAATGAGATTCTTTCGACAGCTACTCGGCTTCTTCTCCAGCGATCTCGCCATAGACCTCGGCACGGCCAACACGCTGGTGTACCTCCGGGGCCGCGGGGTCGTCCTCTCGGAGCCTTCGGTCGTGGCCGTGAAAAAGAACGGCAAGACCGGGAAGGTCCTCGCGGTGGGGACGCAGGCCAAGGAAATGATTGGCAAGTGCCCGGAGGGCGTGAAGGCCATCCGTCCCATGAAGGACGGCGTCATAGCCGACTTCGAGATAACCCAGGCCATGCTCCGCCACTTCATCCGCATCGCCCACTTCCGGAGGATCCTGAAGCCCCGGATCATCGTGGCCGTGCCCTCCGGCATCACCCAGGTGGAGAAGAAGGCCGTCCGCGAGGCGGCCGAGCAGGCCGGGGCCTCCGAGGTGTACCTCATCGAGGAGCCCATGGCCGCGGCCATCGGCGCGGGCCTCCCGGTCACCGAGCCCACGGCCAACATGATAGTGGACATAGGCGGCGGGACTACCGAGGTGGCCATCATATCGCTCGCGGGTATCGTCTACTCCAAGTCCGTGCGCATGGGCGGGGACAAGATGGACGAGGCCATCACGCAGTATATCCGCAAGAAGTACAACCTCCTCATCGGCGAGCCCACGGCCGAGCTCATCAAGCACGAGATCGGCACTGCCTACCCCTCGGACCAGGTGGACACCCTGGAGGTGAAGGGCCGTGACACCGTGACCGGCCTCCCCAAGGCGGTGGCCATCGACTCCGAGGAGGTTAGGAAGGCCATCACCGAGCAGGTGGAGGCCATACTCACCACCGTCCGCTCCGCCCTGGAGCAGATACCCCCGGAGCTCGCGGCCGACATAGTGACCAAGGGCATAGTCCTGACCGGCGGGGGGGCTCTCCTGAAGCGCCTGGACAAGCTCATCTCCGAGGAGACCCACCTCCCCATCTGCATAGCGGACGAGCCCCTGAAGACCGTGGCCATAGGGAGCGGCATGGCCCTGGAGAGCCTGGACATCCTGAAGGAGATCACCATCCAGTAGAGTAGGCAAGCCCAGGGACGGCGGCGCCCGCCCTTCAGGCAGGCATGATGGCCCCCTGCGCCCGCTCTTCAGGCAGGCATGATGGCCGCCTGCCCCGCGGATCCCTCAGATCCCTCATCGGCCCCCGGAAGGAGCCCCGCCGCCCCTTCCGGGGGGTTCTCGTTTCCGGCCTGGGGCGGGGCAGGTGAGGGGGACATGTTCTGCCGCCTATTCATACAAAATATAGGATAAAGATGCACGATATGATCTGGCCCTTAGACCTGAAATCTACAATATTTTTGGCTTTCACGCATTTTTGTAACTGTTCAGGTGCCCCTCTATTGAGGGTCTTTTCGGAGGAATAGAGCCCAGATGAGGAATTCTTAAGGCTTAAAAGTCAACAATGGATACTTTATGTGAGGGGGAAGAGTTGCAGCAGAGGGTATTTGCTTGTAAAGGCCCCCAGTTGAGCTCGCCTTGGAGGTTCACCTGAACAGTTACGCATTTTTAATTCATAATCGGGATCTAATCGGGATCTAATCGGGATCAGAGGAGGCGCGTTTCCGGCTCTGGGCTCACGGGGGAGGGGAGATGCCCCGCCGTCAGTTCCGGAGGTCCGTCTTTCAGGCCCTGGGCGCACGGAGGAGGGAGATGCGCTGCAGACCCTTCAGGGGGGCGCTTTTCTGACTCGGGGCGCACGCAGGAAGGGGATGTCCCGGCGCTCCTTCAAGGGGGGTTTCGCGGTTCGCATCTATTCACGGGAGGGGGGTGAGGGATGACGACGGGGTCAAGTTTTCCCGTCTGAGGTCAATACGGCTACCCCGTGAATAAATGTATCCGTTCACGGGAGACGAGGTTGTCAAAGCCGTACCCTCTGCACTGACAACAAGCGATCTCTCCCGCAAGCGCCTCGGCCCTCCGGGGCCTCCAGCCCTCCTCGCCTTTCAGCCCCGTCAGATCTTCAGGGTGCCAGTTGTCCAGCTCCAAAGTGCCTCCAACTTCCCGGTCACCCCCCCCCCGGATATCGTGAAAGGTGCCCGGGCAGCCTCACCGCCGGCGGGTACGGAAGGATCCCGCCCGCGGGACAAAAGACTTGCGCCTGCCTTTCCCGTTGGCCCGCCTGCCGCCCTCTGACAGGGAGGAGTGCCCCCCCGCCAAACCGTTTCACCCTCAGCCCCTGTCTCCAAGGCACCCAACAATGCCCCCCTTCAGCCGCCAGCTCCGCTAGGCGACAAACTCCAGGTGCGGCTCCCTCCAGGTGTTGCTCCATCCAGGCATTGCCGACGCCGGAATCAGAAAAAAAGAGTGGCAGCATCGAAGCGTAACCATGTAAAAAGAACTTGTGTCCTGTTCTTGCGGGCAGGCTTTTCCGCCCTCATGCTCAGGAGGTGGATCATGACGGACGAAGACAGGCCCGGGCGTATCATCTACTCCGCCATCGCCGTGGCCAACTGGTTCATCGAGAGGAACCGGACCGACCAAAGAGAGCTCACCCACTTGAAGCTTCAGAAGTTGCTGTACTTCGCCCAGGGATGGCGCCTGGCCTATTACGACATCCCCCTCTTCGAGGTCCCCATCGAGGCATGGAGGTACGGTCCTGTCGTCAGATCCATCTATCACGCCCTTAACTCCCGCAGGAAGAACGAGGTCATAACGGATTTTATCGAGGGGTACGTCCTTCAGGGTGCCGCCTACTCGATACTGGGAACATCCAAAATGTCGCACCTTGATGACGAAACGGAAGGGTTGATGGAGTCGGTCTGGGACTTCTATTCCAAAAAAAGCCCCTGGGAGCTCGTCTCCATAAGCCACGCGAAGAAATCGCCCTGGGATCAGGTGTCTAAGTCGTTCGGGGACAGCGAAGAAGCCGTTGACTCCGGATGGAGCATGGCGTTTTCCGGCAGGATGATTCCCGTGGAACTCATGAGGTCCTATTTCAGTTCGCTTCGTGGACGGAGCAAATTGACATGAGCGGACCCAAGGATTTGAAGCTCTCGGTTCCGTCTGAAGAAGACATGTCCCTGGCGGCCGAGAAGGGGTTGACACCGGAAAAGGAAGCAGAGGACCTCGGCCCAGGCACCACGGGATTCGAGAAATTGCCTGACACGCTGAAGTACCCTGTAGGTATCTGTTCACCCTGCAAGCAGGGGGGGGCATGCATTTAAGCGAGACTACGCCACCCAAAAAAACCAATTCACGGGGGGAGGCGGCCTTGTAGCCGTCCTCCAAGCTCAACGAGGGACCTGCCGCCAGGGGCGGAAGCCGTCAGAACCGAGGGCCGGCTCGGGAGTAGGGTCCTCCGGAGCGCCATGGATGGAACGGGGGCCTCCCTGAC
>JAISFP010000258.1 GCA_031263525.1 Deltaproteobacteria bacterium
CAAATATCGTGCCAAAGATGAGTTATAGGCCCCTGAAACCCCCTCTGGATGATTTCTGAGGGGGGCACCTGAATAGTTACCAGTTGAGTTCCTATTGGGTGGGCACCTGAACAGTTACATCTCCTCTACGGACCGGTTTCGGCCCTGTTCGGGTTCGTTCGGGGGTCCTTCTGGGTCCTCTGGGGCCCTCTCGGGGGACCGTCCGGGTCTTCTGGGGCCCTCACGGGGGCCCGTCCGGGCCCTTCGGGGCCCTCCCTGGGGCGTGTCCGGGTCTTTCGGGGTCCTCCCTGGGGCGTGTCCGGGTCTTTCGGGGTCCTCCCGTGGGCCCGTCCGGGCCCTTCGGGGTCCTCCCGGGGGCCTGTCCGGATCCTCTGGGGCATCACGGGGGGCCGTCCGGGGCCTTCGGGGCCTCCCGGGGGCCCGTCCGGGCCATTCGGGGTCCTCCCGGTGGCCCGTCCGGGTCAGTCGGGGACCTTTCGGGTCCGTTCGGGACATGCAGGCATTCGAGGGAACGACCGGCGGCGTCCGTACTTCAGATGCAAGGGCTGGCCGGACCGGGGGAAGACATTGTGACAGGACAGGACGGAAGGAAAAATTGGACAAATATATTTCAGTCATGCAGGAAGGATACGGGAAAGATTCATGAGCAATCCCGGATTGACCCGCAAGGATTCAGGGGAGACGGGAAAGCTCCTGGAGGGGCTTGTGAAGGCTTCGGCAGCCTCCGGCAGGGTTTGCAGGATGTTGGCGAGGATTCCGGATGATTCGGGAGGAATCATGCGGATTCACGAGTGTTCCGGAGGATTAAGAATGATTCCGGAGGATTCGGAGGGGTTGCGGAGGATGAAGGAGCATTCCTCCGGATTCCGCCGGCACGCAGGGAGTCAGGAAGGGCTCCGAGGCCTCCAGCCGGCCTCACGGCTGCTGGGCCATCACCACGCCCATGGGGGCGCGGCCGTTCACGGAGAGCGTCACGTTCATCTCCTGGAGCACGGCGTACTGCAGGGGTTCCGGGCGGCCCTGGGGCCCCTCGCCGCCGGCCCCGGCGAAGAGGCCGGCCCTCACGGCGGCGGATCCCGGAAAGCCCGGGGCGGGCTGCCAGCTGATCCCCAGGCTGCGGGGTTCGTCCAGGAAAAGCGCCGCCTCGCCCTCCAGCTGGAGGAGGTTCACGATCCTGGCGGGATCCAGGCCGCGTATGACAGGGAGGACCTCCGCCTTCAGGGCGTCCGCCGCGCTCGCCCCCCTGAACTGCCGCTCGGAGAGAACCGGGTAGAGCCTGGCGGCGGCCCCGCCGTCGACGAACCATATCCCCCCCTCGCCTATCTGGGAGCCGAGGATGGACAGCGCCGAGCCCGGGAAGTCCGAGACGGCGGCGGCCAGGCTCGGGAGGCGGGCCACGTTCTGGGTCAGCCCCAGCTCCATGGAGCCGTCTATCGAGATCTTCAGCTCGTATTTCCGGGGGCCTCCCCCCGGGGCCCCCGAGGCGGAGAACTCCAGCTCGACTTCCGGGCTGTCGCCGAAGGCCGCCACCAGCGCCGCGGCGTCTGGGTCCGCGTCCGTGTTGACCAGGGCCCGGAGGCCCAGCTTGACCCCGGCCATCTCCAGCTTCTTCAAAGGCTTCCCTGCCTCGTCGACGCGCGAGTCGAGCCTGGCCGACCTTAGGTAGGCCCGCTCCTGGCTCCCCGCCTGCCAGGAGAAGTGGTCCAGGTCGAGGCTGTCCAGCGCCTCGAAGAGGGAGAGCGCGAACCCCAGCGGGTGCCCGCCCGGGGCGGACGCCAGCCTCATGTCCAGGCCCCCCGCCGAGAGGCCCTCCACCGACATGGCCGTCCCCGAGCCGTCGGCGTAGGCGATGCCGCCGGCCGTTATCCTCCCGGCCACGCCGTGCGAGAGCCCGGCCAGCGAGAAGCTGTCGAGCCTGGCCCTCTCGCCGTAGGAGTCGGATATCTGGAGGCCCCCTATCCGGAGGCTCTTCAGGTCCGTCGACTCTATCGCCCCCTCACCGCTGGTGCCGAAGTCGAGCCCCGAGGCGTAAAGGGTGTCGAGCCTGCCCTTCATGGAGGAGCCGGCGCCCGTCCCCTCGAAGGAGGCCCCCCTGGCGGTGACCTGCCCGTCCCCGGATATGAGCGTCAGGAGCTCGCCCCGGCCGAAGACAGCGGTGAGCACGGAGAGGGGGCTCAGCCCGGACCCGGTAACGGACTCCACGGAGAATGCCGGGGTCTCCGATCCTTCGGCGAAAAAATTCAGCCCCTCCACCCTGAACCCGGTGAGGAGGGGGCTCACCCTGGTCTTCGAGGCGGACATCCTGCTCCATCCGGAGCCGGGCTCCAGGTCGCGGTTGAGCGCCAGGCGCAGGAGTATGGTGGGCGCCGCGGCCAGGAAGATCAGGAATACGGCGACTGCGGCGAGTAGGGCAATCTTCAGCTTCCCGTGCCCCGAAGTCGGCACCTCGCCGTCCGTCCCGCCGCGGGCCCCGTCCCCGTCCCCGTCGTTGTCGACGTCGCCTGCACCCTCCCCTGCTGGGCGCTGTCCGTCACCGGGAGTCCCGTCAGTCCCGTTAGTCTCGTCAGTCCCGTCAGTCCCGTCAGGGGAGCCTGCGGCTGCGGCGACGGAGGATGAGAAGGCAGCGGAGCCGCCCTCCGTCCCGTCCGGGGTTCCGGCGCCTGCCGCGTCCCGGGAGACGTTCGGGCTTTCCCCGCCCGTGTTGCCGGAGTCCGTGCTTCCGGCGTCCGGGCTTTCGGAGCCAGGTGTTGATTTGTCCAGTGTCACCGCCGGACCGGAGCCTGTGGCGTTGTCGGGGCTGGTGAGGGTGTTTTCGTCCATCGTTTCTCGTCTGCCTTGTTCCGGCTGAAGGGCCCGCCCCCCCCGAAGGAGGGGGGAGGATTCGGGGAAGCGCTCCGGCGGCTGGGGGATCGGGAAGAGATCTGACCGGGGTTGATATTTTTTGGGGGCAAGTTCCGGGGGCGGTCGCGTGCCGGTCGGGGGCTGATGTTCCGGGGCCGGTGCGGCCGGGGGCTGATGTTCCGGGGCCGGTGCAGGTGCCTGAGAGGGTCCGGAAGGCAGGGCGGTCTGGACGGTCCTGAAGGAACTTCAGGAGCCTGCCCGGGACCGTCGGGACGGAGTCGTGGCCTGGGGGCCGGGTGCCCGGCCGACAAGGCAATTGCTGTTCTTGAACCAAATATAGCGCCCCGGAGGCTGCCAGTAAAGGCCCCGGGCCTCGGGAAAGCCGCGTTTCGGCATCCGTCGGCCGTGAGGCACCGGTCAGGGGGGGAACTCCTGGAAATCTGCCGTTTCGCGGCTCGGGGTTCGGGCAGCTCCTCGGCCGTCCTCGGCATGCTTTTAGCGCCGAAGCATGCCGCTGCCGGTAGTGGCATGTTTTAAAAATCGGCATCTGGCCGGGGCGGCTTATCATGGAAGAGTTTCCGGTGCATATGCGCCGGAGACACCGCGACATGCAGCTGTGCTACATGGCACGGCTTTCATGGCCCGGGGTGCGACCGGGCAGCATGAGGGTGTAGGCAAGCTTCCCGTGCCGGTGCCGGGGACTGCCGGCCGCGGCATGTTTCCGGTGCCGGGGCGCGGGCCCGCCCGGGCGGATCAGTCCAGGGCCAGGCTCCCCCGGAAGTGCTCCAGGTCCTCCTCCACGTCCCACAGGTGCTTCTCTATGCCCTCCAGGATGAAGACCGGGGAGCGGGGGTCGCGCAGGGTGGCCGTCCCGACCTGGACGGCGGAGGCGCCCGCCAGGATGAACTCCAGGGCGTCCTCTGGCGTGAAGATCCCTCCCATGCCGATGACCGGGATGGACACGGCCCTCGCGCACAGGCACACCTGGCGCAGGGCCAGGGGCTTTATGGGCGGGCCGGAGAGGCCCCCCGTGACGTTCCGGAGCTTGGGGCGGCGGGCGTGGAGGTCTATCGCCATGGCGGGAAGGCTGTTTATGAGCGAGAGGGCCGAGGCGCCGGCGTCCTCGCAGCGCCTGGCGAGGAGCGCTATGTCGCTCACGAGAGGCGGGAGCTTCACCACCACCGGCTTGCCGCGGGCCTCCTTCACGGTGTCGCGGGTGATGGTCCAGGCCAGCTCCGGGTCGGCCCCGAAGCTCATGCCGCCCCCGCCCTTGAGGTTCGGGCAGCTGATGTTCAGCTCCAGGAAGTCCGCCTCGGAGTCAGCGAGCTTCCGGGCCAGGAGGGGGTAGTCCTCCGGGGCGCGGCCCAGGATGTTCGCGCCCACGGTCGCGCCCACGGCCTTGAGCGCCGGGAGTGCCTCCGACAGGTAGCGGTCCACGCCCATGTTCTCGAGGCCTATGGAGTTTATGAGCCCGCCCGCGCCCTCCGCGGCCCTGGGCTGCGGGTTGCCGGGCCAGGGGTCGGGTGAGACGCCCTTGGTGATGACCGCGCCCAGCCGTTCCGGGGGGCAGAACTCCCTCAGTTCCAGGCCGTACCCGAAGGTGCCCGAGGCGGCGATGACCGGGTTCTTCAGGATGAGGGGCCCGATCTTCACGGTCATGTCCGGCACGAAGGCGCGGCGGTCAGGCACCTTCCTGTCGGGGACGTGGACGATGTCCGAGCCGGGGAAGACCGGCCCCTCCACGCAGACCCTGGCCCGCTTCCCGGTCTTGAGCGGCACCCCGCACGACAGGCACACGCCCAGCCCGCAGGCCATGAAGGCCTCTGTGGAGACCCAGGCCCTGACTCCCTTCCTCCTGGCCAGCTCCTCCGCGGCCCTCAGCATGTTCGGCGGCCCGCAGGCCAGGACGGGGAGCCTCCTCTCCTTCAGGCACTCGGCCAGGCCGTCCAGGACGGTTCCGCGCCTCCCGTAGCCCGTGCCGTCGTCCGTGTAGGCCACCGCCTGGTGGAAGACCGAGCGGAGGTAGTCCTGGTCCACCTGGGCGGAGCCGGTCCTCTCCCCGTAGATCAGAACCGCCTCGGGGTTCCACCTGGCCGCCGAGGCCATGGGGGCCAGGCCCGCCCCCCCGGCGACGAGGTACACGGGGCCGTGCTTGAGCTCCGGGGCCGCCTGGGGGAGGCCAGTGCCAATGGGGCCCGTCACCTTCACCATCGACCCGCGGGGGAGCTCGCGCAGGAACTGCGTGCCCGCGCCCACCGTCCGGATGAGGAAGCTCAGGCTGTCGCGGTCCATCAGGTGTATGGAGAAAGGCCTGTCCAGAAACGGGAACCCAGGCGTGGGGGCGCTCTGGTAGGGCGCGTGCCGGAAGTCCGGGCGCCCGGCGGCGTAGCCCGGGGCGGAGGGGGGATCCGGGGGGAGCTCCCTCAGCCCGGCGGCGTCCGGGGCGCCGGGCGCCAGGGGACAGGCCGCGGCTCCAGGCCCTCCCGCGGCACCCGCGGCTTCCTGCCCTCCCGCGGCACATGCGGCCTCCTGCCCTCCCGCGGCGTCCGGGGTTCCGGTCTCTCCCGCAGCACAGCCTTCTGCTGGCCCGTCAGCGTCTCCCGCGGCCCCGGGCCCGTCCTGAACGCCCGGGCCGGCGGGACCGGGCTGGCCGGGCAGGGCGTCCGGGGCGCAGTATACGGCGCCCGCCTCGCAGGGTCTGGCGGATGCGGAGACACGGCCCCCGGTGATGGACTCCGGGGGCGGCGGCCAGTCCCCGGGAAGGAGCGGGCCGCAGGGGGCGATCTTGGCGAACTGCCCGGGATCCGCGAGCGGCATGCCGCGGGGTCTGGCGAGGCGCAGGACGAAGGTCTCCGACGAGAGGGGCACCACCTCGAGGACGCGGGCCAGCGCTATGACCGGCCTAGCCATCCGCCACCCCCGCGATGACGGCGAAGCGGCCCCGGTCGCCCCTGCGGTGGCTGAAGAAGCCGGGCGAGCAGCGGGTGCAGACCCTCGGGTTCTCGATGTTGGAGTCGGGCACGCCCTCCGCCGCGAGCTGGTCGCGGGTGGCGGCCCAGAAGTCGAAATGGTCGTTTGCGGGGTCCCGGTAGCGCCAGAGGCTCTCCGGGAGCATTTCCCTGTACCCCCTGAACTCCATGCAGCAGGGCCCGATGGAGGGGGAGACGCAGCACAGCATCCCGGCGGGGTCGGCGCCCCTGAGCCCGGCGAGCCGCCTCGCGGCCTTGCCCACGACGTTCGCCGCCGACCCGCGCCACCCGGAATGGACCAGCGCGAGCGACCTCGTCTCCGGGGAGTAGATTATGACCCCCTGGCAGTCCGCGAGCTTCACCATGAGCGCCTGGCCGGGGCCGGCTATCATGGCGTCGAAGCCCCGGCGCGTCTCCTCGGGCGAGCGGGGCGCGTAGCGCTCGCCGGGGGCGAGTTCCAGGATGCCGTCCCCGTGGGCCTGGTTCAGAAACGAGATCCCGGCAAGCCCCAGGGCCTCCCCGGCAGCGTCGAGGTTCCTCAGCACGGAGGCGGGCTCCCCGTTCTCGAAGGACAGGTTGAACTCGCCCCCGCCGGGACCCTCCGGCCCCTCGCGCGTGAACACCCCGTGGGCCAGCGGCGGCGCGGCCATGTCAAGGATGCCGAATGTCCAGTAGGGCGGGCGCCCCTGGGCTGCGTGAATCTGCATGGGGGTCCAGTTTCCGGGGAGGGGGGAAGGTTCGCCGCGGGGAGCGGCAGGCGGGGAGACGGGCGGAACGGGCGTCCTGCGCGACGGAAGGGCTCCGGCAGGCAGGGGATAAGATTATATCGAATAGCGCAACATCGTGTAAAGACTTGCCGAAGGCCCCGCAAGGGCTGCCCGTGGTGTCGCCTTTCTGTCGACCTGCGACAAGTAGCGGACGGCCCGTCCTGGCGGCTCCGCGCCGTACTGCAGGCCGGCCCCGGGGCCCCGCTCCGCGCTCTGCCGGCAAGACGGACGCCCGATCCGGCTCGCTCTGGGCCGGCTTCTGGAAGCCCGGTTCAGGCCCCCGGAGAGCTGCCGGCCGGCTTTCGGCCCGAACTCAGAAGCTCCCCGAGTCCTGCGGAGCGTCACGGAGAAGCTCCCCGAGTTCTGCTGGGCGTCACGGAGAAGCTCGCCGAGTTCTGCGGGGCGTCCCGGAATCCCTGCGGCCTGCGACGGCCCGTGTTCGGGACGCGAGGGGACGGCCGCCCGCCTGCCCCGAGGGGCGGGTCCGGCCCGGTTTCAGCCCGTGCCGGGAAGCGTCCCGCAGGATTCCCGATGATTCGCTTCGCTTTCGGACCGGATCTGAGCTTCAGTTTCGCTTTCGGATCGGCACTTAAGGTTTTCGCTGTCGGACCGCTCGGTCGCCTTCGGCCGGGGACTGACTTTCGTGGCTCTCCAGGAGCGGTACCGGCCAGTTCCGGCCCCGTCACGGGGTCCCGGCCGGAGACCGCGAGGGCGTTCGCGGGAGCCTGGCCCCGGCTGCCAGGGCCGCGCCCCTTTAAAACGGCGGACGCGGGACGTAGAATGGGCGTTTCGGGCTCTGGGCCCGGACAGGGGGGTGCGGGTATTGGGCCGGAGCGAGGTCACGGAGGAGCGGGCGGCGTCCGTCCTGGCGGGGAACTGGGGGATTGCCGCCTCGAGCCTCGAGCACGTCCGGTCCGGGCGCGTCAACCAGACGTTCCTGGCCTGTCGCGAGGGCGGCGGGACGCTGGTCCTGCAGCTCCTCAACCCCGACTTCCTGGCCAGCCCCGCCCTGGGGGAGAACTGGGACAGGGTCTCGCGGAGGCTTGCCGGCCTGGGGCTGGCCTGCCCGGCCCCCGTGCCCGACCTGCGGGGGAACCTCCTGTCCGAGGGGCCCGGCTGGGGGGAGGTCTGGAGGCTCACCACCTTCGTCGAGGGTTCCAGGCCCGAGCTGTCGGCGGAGGCGGCGGGCCGCGCCGCCAGGTGCCTTGGCGCCTGCCACGCGGCCCTGAACAGGCCGAGGCCCGTGGACCTGATCCCGCTCCCCAGGGGCGACTTCACCAACCAGAGGCTCCCGTCGCCTTCCGACTTCCTCGACTTCGAGACCCTCTACAGGCACCATCCCAACCTCTCCCGGCTTGAGGCCCCGCTCGCCAGGGGCGCGGAGGAGGCCAGGCTCCTGCCGGGAAGCCCGGCCTTCCAGAGGGTCTTCCTTCTGAAGGACCTGGCGGTCCACCTGGATCCCAAGCGCGACAACTTCCTCGCGGACGGGGAGCGCTACGCCCTGATCGACTGGGACACAGTCTCCTACGGCGACCCGCTCCTGGACCTGGGGGAGCTCTGCCGGTCCTTCGCGTCGTCCCCCGCGCCCCCCCGCTTCGACGCCGGCACCATGCGCGAGGCGCTTTCCGGATACCGCGAGACCGGGCTGGATCTGGGGGACAGGCACTTCGCGCTCCTGCCCGCCGCCGTGCGCGGGATCTCGATAAACCTGGCCCGCAGGTACCTGGCGGACGCCCTGCTGGAGACCCACTTCGTCTGGGATCGCGAGAACTACCCGTCCCTCTTCGAGCAGAACGTCTCCCGCGCGGCGGTCCTCCTGGACCTTGCCGAGGAGCTCCGGGAGCGGGAATACGAGCTCATGAGGCTCATTGACGCCACGTGAAGGGCCGGCGTCCCGGCTGGCCGTTCCTTCCCCGACCGCGAGGCCGGCCCGGCCGTGAGGGCAGCCGTGATGGCAGGGCAGCGGGAAAGCCCGGAAGCCGGCTGTTCGGAGGGGTGGCGGTCCGTGAGGGCAGCCGAGGTGGTAGGGCAGCGGGATAGCCCGGAAGCCGGCTGTTCGGAGGGCCGGTCCTTACGGGCAGGCAGGGTAGGGGGAAAACGGGGAAGCAGGCTGGCCGGATGGGTGGCGGTCCGTGATGGCGGCGGAGCGGAAAAGTTAGGAAGCTGGCCGTCCGGCGAGGTCCGGAGGGGTCAGGGAGGGCGGAGCTCCGGGGAAGAAGGCCGTCCGGAGGTGGCGGTCCGTGATGGCGGCGGAGCGGGAAAGTTAGGAAGCTGGCCGTCCGGCGAGGTCCGGAGGGGTCGGGGAGGGCGGAGCTCCGGGGAAGAAGGCCGTCCGGAGGTGGCGGTCCGTGATGGCGGCGGAGCGGAAAAGTTTGGAAGCTGGCCGTCCGGCGAGGTCCGGAGGGGTCGGGGAGGGCGGAGCGCCGGGGAAGAAGGCAGTCCGGAGGGGGGCGGTCCGTGATGGCGGCGGAGCGGGAAAGCGCGGAAGCTGGCCGTCCGGCGAGGGCTGTGAGGGCAGGGGAGCGGAAAAGCGGTGACGGCGACCGTCCGGAGGGGGGCGCAAGGGTAGCCGTGATGGCTGGGACGCCGGAAATAGGGGAAGCCGGCTGCCGGGCAGTGAGCGGATGACGGAGCGGCAGGGCTTCCGGGCCGGGCGGGAGGAGTGGGGGCGGCCTGCCCGGAGACCTGGGGCCGTTTGACAACCTCGGGCCCGGGCCCTAAGATCTGACGTAAGTCCTGGCGGTCGGACGTGCATCCGGACGCGCGGGACAGGGACTTGCGACCGGGCCGGGGACGCTCCCCGCCGGCCCGGGCGGACGCCGGCCACCCCCGGCCGGGAAAGTGAAGGTGACACATGCTGAAGCTCCCCGCCATCGTGTGCGCGACCGACCTCTCCGAGGGGTCCAACAAGGCCCTGCACCTGTCGAGCTTCATCGCGCGGAAGGCCGGGGCCAGGCTCGTGGTGGCCCACGTCATAGATCTCCCCGCCGTCACCCCCTACGGGGAGACCATGGTGGACCCCCAGGAGCTCCAGGCCCGGGTGTCCCAGTCCGCGAAGGCCCAGATAGGAGACATCCTGACCGACCCGCCCCCGGAGGGCTGGGAGCTGAAGGTCTCCATAGGCTACCCGGCCAAGGAGATCTGCGAGATCATCAGGCAGGAGGACGCGAGGCTCCTCGTCGCCGCCACACACATCAGGAGCGGGATCGAGCGGCTCCTCCTGGGCTCCGTCACGCGGAAGCTCATGTTCACCCTCCCGGTTCCCTTCCTGGTGGTCTCGGGCTCGCTCCCCCTGGAGCGCTCGAGCCTGCATCAGGCCGAGAACATCCTGGTCTCCACCGACTTCTCCGAGGAGTCCAGGGAGGCCGTGCGCTGGGGCCTCAACTTCGCGAGGGTCTTCGGGGCGAGGGCGGTGCTGGCAACCGTCATAGAGTCCACCCAGCTCGACCAGATCCTCACCATGGACCCCCAGAAGGAGAAGGCCGCCGCGCAGAAGTACACCGACGAGCTCAGGCGCATGCTGGAGGAGATGGTGCCCCCGGACCTCGCCGGCCAGGTGGAGATAAAGGTCCTGGCGGGCCGCCCCCACGAGGAGCTCAACAAGTTCGCGATCCTGAACCGCATAGACCTCATCTGCGTGGGCGTCCGGGGACGGGGGATAATCGAGAATCTCATGGTGGGCTCCACCACCGACCGCCTGGTGCGCCTGGGGCAGTTCCCGATACTTGCCGTGAGGGCCGGGCTGGAGAAGGACTGGGAGGAGGACGGCGCCCCGCCCCCGGCCGGGTACGGGGGGGACGGCGAGGCCTAGGGGCCTGCCGCAGGATTCAGGATTCAGGCATTTTGGCATGGCTGTCAAGCATTCCAGTATATAGCATTTTTTATCATGCTAATGCATAATATGGTATTGCCTGTTGTCCGCCAGGCCCCCGGCGACGCTGAAGTCGTGGGGCTGGAGAAGTTGCCCCGGCAGTCATTGCGCCGACAGGTGTTGCGGAAGATGCCCGCGCGGATGGTTGCCGAGGCGTCAGTTGGGCCTGGGAGGCGCGGCTGTCGTTTTTTCATCGCCAGAGCCGAGCAAATTCTATGACAAGATTGACATGGTTCAGCCGCAGGCTCCTGGGCAACTCGCTTCGGCCAGTCGGCTCAGGTTTCGACTCGGATCTCAGGACGAGCGGAATTCTCCGGACACTGCCGGAATGTCTCGGATTCCCCGCGGTTGCCCCTTCAAGACAGAAATCCGCTCGGGACTGCCGGATGCCCTCGTGACAGGGCACCGATCATTTTGCTTTAAGAGCCGTTTCCATGCTATATTGTTTGTACTGGGAGGATGCCCTGTTATGACTAGATTGTCTTCCAGGAGCACCTGGGCTCACCCAGATGTCTAAATCAGTGCCCAGGCGTAGGGCCGCCTGACTTATCTCGGCAAGGTTCCTTGCGGTTCGGCTGCTCATTGCCTCAGGCGTTCTAGACTTCCGGCACCGGATCGCCGGGGGCAGCCCCCCCGAACTGCGATGCTCTAGAGTCTGTCCGCCGCAGGAGGGCGAGGTCCCCGTGAAGGTTTCGGCTTTGAAGTTGACATCATGTCGTCTGGCAATGCTCATGTGCGCCGTCGGAATTGCCGGGTTGGTTCTCTTGGCCCTCCCAGCAATTTCTCTGGAGCTG
>JAISFP010000311.1 GCA_031263525.1 Deltaproteobacteria bacterium
GCAGGCAGGTTCGGCAAAGGGCAGGCAGGTTCGGCAAAGGGCAGGCAGGTTCGGCAATGGGCAGGCAGGTTTGGCAATGGGCAGGCAGGTTCGGCAAAGGGCAGGCAGGTTCGGCAAAGGCCAGGCAGGTTCGGCAAAGGGCAGGCAGGTTCGGTAAAGGGCAGGCAGGTTCGGTAAAGGGCAGGCAGGTTCGGAAAAGGGCAGGCAGGTTCGGAATAGTGAAGGCAGGTTCGGAAAAGGGCAGGCAGGTTCGGAAAAGTGCAGGCAGGTTCGGTAAAGGGCAGCCAGGTTCGGTAAAGGGCAGCCAGGTTCGGTGAAGGGCAGGCAGGCAGCAGGAATAGTGTAGCGATTTGAGTTATGCGTTTGGAGAAGATCAGGCAGGATCGGGCAAGGTCGGCCTGGTCTCATGTCGAGGCAAGATTGACGGGTAAGTTCGCGTCAGGTGAAGTTCGGCAAGGTCCTGGATGTCCCGGACAAGTTAAGTGAAGGCGGACGGAGACGCCGGCTGGCGTCTGGGCTGCCGCAGGTTCAGAAACATCACCTGGCGGGGATCGAGGTTCCCGCTTTAGCGACAGCATAAGCCGAAGTCGGCTAGAGCTAGAGCTAGGGCTGTAGCTGGGAGGAAGGAGAAGACGATTGGTAATAAATTACTTTAGACAGTTGCTCAACGCCAAGAACGGCGAGGATCTGCTGAAGACCACGGGCAAGGTCGTTCCCGGTCTGGTGCGGATGATCGACCGTGTAATGTTCAATTTGGTCTCTTACAGCGGCCTCAAGTACCGCAGGACGGACAAGGAGGCCGAGCTCGCCTTGCAGTCCATCATGGAATGCAGGGACAAGTGCCGCGAGTCGCGCGACGTCCTGGGCCTGATCGACCGCTCCGCCTGGCGCCTGCTGGACGACGGCTGGCTGAGCATCTACTGCGCCGTCACGAGGGAGCTGTCGCTTGCGAGCCACAGGGTCGAGGTCCTGCTCGACGACGTCGGGGGCATGACGGGCCACTTTGCGGTTCGGCTGATGAGGAGCTTCCACGGGAAGGTCGCCTGCCTGGAGCGGATGAGCTACCTGTGGCTGGGCAGGATGGGCCAGCCCCGTCAGGGCAGGAGCCGGACCGGCTACGAGATCTCGGTCGGCATGAACTTCGGCCCCCCGCGTCCGAGAAGGCCGAGAGCGGTCAGGATCTCCATCGAGCGCCTGGTGGAGCGGGGCACGCGGCTCATGGCGAGGGCCAAGAAGGAGTTGAAGGACTCCGGCACCAGGACCGGGAAGTGAGGGAGCCATGATCCTAACTTTTGGCGTCATTGCTTTCAAATGCGCCGGGCGGGATCGCGCGGTGGGCATCCGTGGTCCACCTGGCGGCTGACGCCTTTCCGGGCGCCGCCCTGACGGGAACCTGCTTGGGCAGTTCCCGGCACGGTCGGCAGGCAGGTGATCCTGCAGCTGTTACGTGATTTCTGACTAGAACGTGCGTCCGCGTCCACAGGGCGTACGGCATGACCAGAAATGAGTTCGCAAGGGCATTTTTGACAGGTTCGGGTCCGGGCTGGCGAAGGTTTCGAAGTTTCACGGGGCGGGGATCGAGGTTTCTGCTTTGGAACATGAAAAGCTGAAGCCGGCTCGGATGATGGCTGAGGCCGGCTTGAAGGGGGAAGACCTTATGGCGAGAGACATTGACATCATGTTCGTCGACGTCAACAAAGACGAGGATCCGGGGAAGATCATGATCAACTCCGTTTTCGAGCTGCGGGGCATTGCCGACATTGCCGTTGAAAAGTTCTGCGGGTTCTGGGGCCTCAAGGGGCGCAGGCCGGACATGGAGGTCGAGCTCGTCTCGGAAGTCATCACGGAATGCAGGGCCGAGTGCCGCAGGGCGCTCGATTTCCTGGGCTGGATCGAGAGCTCCGGCTGGCGCCTGTCTGACGAGGACCGGCTGTGCGTCTTCAGCTCAGTCGCGGTGCGCCTGTCCCGTGCGAGCCGCAGGGCCGAGGACCTCCTCGACGGTGTCGGGGGCAAGGCGGGACTCGTCGTGGCCGGTCTGATGGGGGACTTCCGCTACAAGGCGGCCTGCCTGGAGCAGATGAGCTACCTGTGGCTGGGCCGGAGGGGCCTGCCCTGCCCGCGACGGAGCCGGACGGGATGCGCGATCTCGGTCGCCATGAGCCTTGGCCCCAAGCGTCCGGTTAGGTCGAGAGAGGTCTGGGCATCCATCGAGCGGATGGCGGAGCACGGCAGGCGGCTCATGAAGAGGGCCCAGAAGGAGCGGAAGGCCTCCGGCTCCAGCGGCGGGAAGTGAGGCAGCCATGATCCAGTGTGCGTTTCACGTCACGACGTCCGCATGCGGCGGGCGGGAGCGCGCGGAGGGCATCCGGGGTCCTCCTGGCGGCTGACGTCTTTCCGGGCGCCGGCCCTGACGGGAACCTGCCTGGGCAGTTCCCGGCACGGTCGGCAGGCAGGTGATCCTGCATCTGTCACGTGATTTAAGACGCCGCGCGTCCTTGTCCAGCGGGCGCGCGGCATGGCCAGAAAGGAGTTTGCATGGGCGTTTTAGACAGGTTCAGGCCCCGCATCGGCGCTTCCGAGATTGCCGGGGTATTCAGGGGCCGCGTGGAGGCGCTCCGTTCGATGGAGGAGAGCCCAGGAAGCTTCGGCGAAATGCTCGGCCGCTGGGGCGTCTCCGAGGATGACTCGGACGCCCTGACCGCCGGGCTCCGGAAGCGGGCGGGGGCCTTCCTCGCGGCGGGGGCGGCCTTCTCGCTCCCGCTTGCCGCGGGCGGATCGGACGTCCTGTGGGCCCTTCCCATGGTCCCGGCAGTCCTGGGCGCCTCGCTGGACGCCTGGCGCGCCGACATGTTGGCGCACAGGCGCTGGCGGACTTTCGTGAGCTACCTGGCGGGGTTCATGCTGCCCGGCGGCGGCTGGGGACCGGAGGAGGGCGCCTGCGGGGCGGCCCGCGCCGACGCCTGCGGGTTGGCCCGTGGCGGCGACTGGGGACAGGGCGGGCTGAAGCCGCAGGCGGGCCGGGCTCCCGGTCGCGCATGCGGAACGGGCGGGAGCATGCCGGCGGACGGCGGCCCGGAGCCGGTCATTCACGGACCGCACTTTCCGGAGGAGTGCCTGGGCGGCATCACGGGCAGGGTGAACTGCTCGGGCGCGGTCGGCGGAGCCGGCCCTCTGTCCGGTTCCGGCTTCGCTGCCTGTTCCATTCGCCGTCAGGATCTCGTTCCCGGCTCGGTTCTCGACATCGATTTCCGTCAGGATTTCGGATGCGACTCGGTTCTCGACATCGATTTCAGTCGCGATTTCTATCACGACTCCAAGTCCGGCATCACTTTCCGTCCCGATATCGTTTCCGGAAACTTGTCCGATACAGATTCTCAGCTTGATTCTTATACAGACACGCTGTGCGGCAACGAATTGCTGGCAGATGTCTGTTCAGGAAACTTGTCTAATACCGTTTCAAAGTTATATTCCTGTTCATATTCATTGTCAGGAACTGACTTTCGTCATGATTTATGTTCCGCAACCTTGTCCGATATCAATCCCCGGCTCGGTTACAGTTCCGTAGCCGTTTCCAGCACAAGATTGCGGCCTGAATCAGCCACGTTGAACGGCTGCCGCACACGTCCAGGTACAGGTTCCGGATCACATGCCTGTTCCGAACCGGTTTCCCGGCAGAATTCCCTGACCGGCATGCCCGGTGCCGGCCCGAAGATTAAGGAGACAACGTCATGAACGACGAGATGGAGATGACGATCTACGACACAGTGACCACGTACGAGGTGACGAGGTACCTGAAGATCATCCTGAACTGCGTCGGGACCGAGTGTCTTGAGGCACGTTCCGCGTACGGCAAGATCGAGAGCTACGGGGACCCCCACCTGGCCGAGGTGATAGACGAGTCGCAGGCGGTCGTCACGGACTGCGAGAGGTGGAGCTCCGAGGTCCTCGACGTCCTGGAGAGGGCCGAGAGCGCCGGGCCGATGAGCGAGGACGACTGCTTGGCACTCGTATCCCGCGTCATGGCGGACATGAACCGCTTCAACTCCAAGTTGGATGACGCGGCCACCTACGTCAGAACCCGCTTGGACCAGATTTTCGACGAGAAGGTGCTTGAGTGGCCTTCCGCTTTTGACAGCCTGGAGGACACGGACACGGACACGGACGACGGCACCGGCGGCCTCGACCGGTCCAATTCAGGGGACGAGACCGAGTCCGGGTCCTGGCCCGAGTCCCGGAGCAGGGCAGGGAACCTGGACGAGACCGAGTCCGAGTCCTGGAGCAGGGCCGGGAACCTGGACGAGACCGAGTCCGGGTCCTGGCCCGAGGCCCGGAGCAGGGCCGGAAACCTGGACGAGACCGAGTCCGGGTCTTGGCCCGAGTCCCGGAGCAGGGCCGGAAACCTGGACGAGACCGAGTCCGGGTCCTGGCCCGAGTCCTGGAGCAGGGCAGGGAACCTGGACGAGACCGAGTCCGGGTCCCGGAGCAAGGCAGGGAGCCTGGACGAGACCGGTAACATGCCTGCGGACGAGCTCGACCTGGAGGCGTCGCTCGACGCCCGCTCCGTGCCCGCGGTCGAGCCGGCCAGGGAGATCCGGGACTTCCCCTTGTCCTCGTCCGCGGCCGGGACCTCTGGCGAGGACGTGCCCGCACATGCGGGCCCCTCCGCCGAGGGAGGGGCCGACGCCGGCTGGTACAGCGCCGGCCAGGCAGTGGGCGGCAGAGACGGGGAGCGGCCGGCGTGCGTCGACTGCTCGCCCGAGAGCGACGCCTGGCAGTCCCCCGTCGGCATTTCCGCCATGCCGGATGGCTGGTGCGACCGGGAGACGTCGGAGAGTTTCAATGAGCTCGTGAGGCTGCTGGAGGGGAAGGCCAGGGCGGGCCGTCTGGCCCGGGCGTCCGGGGAGGAGGGCGGCGCGGGAGCGTCCGTCTGCGGGAAGGGGGTGTCGCCGTGAGGGTCGCGAACCTTGTCCTGGCGTCCGTCCTGACGCTCGGGTGCGCCTCCTGCTCGCACACGGGGGTCGCCGGGCCGCCTCCCGGACTGCGGGAGGCTCTCGTTCCCCCGCCCCCTGTGCCGGGTCTTTCCGAGGCCTCGGAGAGCGCCTACGCCGCCGTCTTCAGGGCCAGGGCCGGGGACGGCAGCCCGGCGGCGCGGCTCTACGTGAAGGAGCCGGACCTCCTTCGTCCTCTCGCGATGGCGGGGACCTGGGAAGGCGAGGCAAGGGGGGCACTGGAGGCGGCCGCGCTCTCCATGGGCTGGAAGCTCAGGTGCCCGGACGGTCTCGGGAATGGCCGCGTGTTTCTGGGGCCGGGGACGGTCGGCATGTCCGGGATCGCATTGACGTCCGGGTCGGCTGGGACAGCCGGGGCGTCCGGGACTGGCGGGATGTCAGGGGTAACCGGTTCTCCCGGCTCAGCAGGCCGGGTTGGGCCGGCGCCGGCCGGGAACGTCCTGGATCTCCTCCTGGCGATCCACGCCAGGCTCCTGGAGAGCGGCGAGGCGCTGAGGGTGGACGTCTTCACGAAGACACTCTCGGTAGAAAGGAACGGCCAATGACAAGCGATCTCTATGACACTGTAGGCATCCAGGGCGAGTTCCGGGAGCCGGGGGCTCCCCCGGTTCCAGGCATGCACCCGAAGAACGCGTCTCCCTGGACGAATCAGGAGCCGCCGGCTTTCCCGAAGCCCATAGCTTTCCCGTTGCCTTCGGACCCGGAGGCGGCCCCGGCCCGGTCGGTGTCCCCGGACCCGGAGGCGGCCCCGGCCCGTCCGGGACCACCGGAGCCGGAGGCGGCCCCGGCCCGCTCTGTGCCCCCGGAGCCGGAGGAGGTCCCGGCCCGTCCGGGACCACCGGAGCCGGAGGCGGCCCCGGCCCGCTCTGTGCCCCCGGACCAGGAGGCGGCCCCGGCCCGTCCGGTGCCCCAGGAGCCGGAGGCGGCCCCGGCCCGTCCGGTGCCCCCGGAGCCGGAGGAGGTCCCGGCTCGTCCGGAGCACCTGGATCCGGAGGCGGCCTCGTCCCGCTCTGTGCCCCCGGACCAGGAGGCGGCCCCGGCCTGTCCGGTGCCTTCGGAGCCGGAGGCGGCCTCGGCCCGCTCTGTGCCCCCGGACCCGGAGGCGGCTCAGGCCCTGCCGGTTCCCGAGGACCAGCAGGTGGTTGCGGCTCTCCTGGAGCGCCAGGTACCTCAGGCGGCACGGGTTACCTCTGTCTTCGAGCAGCCGCGGGGGCACTCGGCGGTCTCGGCTGCCGACCGCGCGGCAGGGATCTCCGGCGGCGTGGCGGACTTTTCCGGTACGGCGGCAGGTGCCGGCGGAAAGGCGGGTGGCGTGGCGGGGCGCCTATTCAGGGCCAGGACCGTCGCGGGGGTCCTCCTGCTCCCGCTCCTGCTCGCGGTGGCACTCGCGGGCTTCTGCCCGGAGCCGGCCCTGGCCGGCGGGGGCGGGGCGGTCCCGCAGGAGCTGGAGAGGCTCAGGTCGCTCAGGGGCGGCAGGGAGGCCGTGCCGGGCCCCCCGCGCGACCGCGCGCAGAGGGAGGCGGCGTTCACCAGCTCTGTGCAGGCGGGGGCTGCCTGGCGCTACGCGGGGATCCTGGAGGAGCGGGTCAGGCCCAACGAAGCCGTGCTGGACAGGCTCTTCGACTTCGGGCTCCTCATGATCCGGAAGGGGGACGTCTTCGTGCTGCCCCCGGTGGCGGTGAAGGCGGGCAGGGCAGTGCGCCTGGAGGAGGGCAGCCTCGCCGCCCGCGGCCAGGAGAGGAGCTACCGCCTGGTGGAGAGGGCCCGCATGGCCCTGGGCCCGCCCGACTGGAGGGAGTACCTGGCCATGGATCTCCCCGCGCCGCCGGAGAC
>JAISFP010000322.1 GCA_031263525.1 Deltaproteobacteria bacterium
CGGGAGTCCGTGAGCATGAGCGGGAGTCCGTGAGCTTCAGCGGGAGTCCGTGAGCTTCAGCGGGAGTCCGTGAGCTTCAGCGGGAATCCGTGAGCTTCAGCGGGAATCCGTGATAATCAGCGGGAATCCGTGAGCTTCAGCGGGAATCCGTGATAATCAGCGGTAATTTGTACGGGACAAGGCTAATCAGCAAAAATTTTTTGGAACCATGTGAGTTCTGTAAAATTTGGCCAGTACAGGCGATCAGAGAATCTCTGAAAATTCGAACGATCCGGGCGAACAGGTGAGAATTCCTGAGAATTTTGACGGTCCGGGCAAACCGGTGCGAATCCGCCCGATCCGTATGAAACTGGGCTGATTCGGGGAAAAGCAGGAAAATCACCTCCAGTTCAGGCGAAAAAATTCCGGTTCACGTTTGGGCGGATCCCGTATGTTCAGCGGAAAATGTGCAGGGCAAGGCGAGTTGATGAAAACCGGACTAATGTGTTCGATTAGCGCAAGTGCTGGATATGACTGTTCCTTCAGCATCCCAAGCGCCATCAGCTCGAAAGACCCTCAAGGAAACGATAAAATTCTTGCGGCCATGGCTGTTTCAATGCTGATTCGAAGGAAAAGATAAACAAATATTTAACAATCATTTAAAAATATTGAAGATAGTTAAATTTTCAAAAAACTATAGAAATCTATAAACTCCTTGAAAGATTTATAAGGTAATGTGACATGCGGATCTGGTGCGGCCCGTGAGCGTCGGCCGGGAGAAATGACGAACCGGAGCTTTCCGTCTGAAATTGCTTGAAGAGAGGCTGGTCTTGTGATGCCGATTAAACTCAGCTGGAAGGCAAGCTGAGACTGAGATGCCGGTTGAAACCTGCCGCGTGACATGGCGTTCCGGGCGGCTCCGCACGTGTCTGCCGGAAGCGATACAGTTTTGAAATTTTTTGGGGGGTTTTCCGATAATTTTGCAGTTCTTGTTCAATTCGGGCAGGATTGCTTGAAGAATGGCGGCATCTTAGTCCGGCGTCCTCCCGCAGGTTTCCCGCCGGCGTCCCATGAGCTTTCCGCCGATCGCCTTCGCGGCCGATGCGCGTTCAGGGCCTGCATTCCGTGCGCAAGGAGGGGACGGACCCGATATTGCTGTTGACCGTCCGGGGCTGTCGCGGGTATCTTCTATCCTCCGGGCCGAAGGTTGCCCATGTTCGGGCTCCGGCCTTCCGGCTCGCGCTCTGGCCTGGAAGCGGGAGTCCGGCCTTCCGGTCGCGCCCCCGGCATCCGGTCCCAGGCGGCGCGGCTCCCGGGCGCGGACCGTGTCTCTGGGCTCCGTCCGCTAGGTTCCCGGGTTCCGGCCTTGGCACGGGCCTCCGGCTTCGGTGCCTCCGGCCTTCCGGGCCGGCGTCCCTCCGCCTCCTTCAGCAAACGGCTCCGCTCCGGCTTCGGTGCCTCCGGCCTTCCGGGCCGGCATCCCTCCGCCTACTTCAGCCAGCGGCTCTGGCGTCAGGTAGCGCGGTCCGCGGACGGGCCTCCGCCTCCGTCTGCCCGCGCGGCGGGCTCCGGCCGATGCATTCGGACGGGCCATGGTCGATGCACTGCTAAGAAAGGTCCCAGATGTACGAGCCGACCGCGAAGTCCCAGGGCGGCAGCCTGTCCCCCAACCCCCGCAGGGTGGCCCTGGGCGTCCTGAGGGCCTCCGCCGAGGGCGCCAGGCCCGAGGACGTCCTGGGCAGGCTGGGCGTCATGCTCTCCAGGAGGGACATGGCGCTCGCCTCTGCCATAGTCTACGCCTGCCTGCGCCACCAGAGCAGGCTGGACTTCCTGATAGACGGGAAGCTCAGCTCCGGGTCCAGGACGCCCAAGGCTGTGAGGGTCATCCTCCGGATGGGGCTCGCCCAGATCCTTCTCCTGGACAGGGTGGGGCACCACGCGGCGGTGAACGAGACCACGGCCCTGGGCAAGAGCTTCACGCCGGGCCGGGAGGGGCTCATAAACGCCGTGCTCCGGGCCTTCGTGAGGGACAAGGAGTCCGATCCCTTCTGGCCCAGGGAGAGGGACGGGGAGGACACCCCGGAAATTTCCAGGCTCGCCACCTTCTACTCGCATCCGGAGTGGATGGTGTCGAAGTTCGCCTCCGAGTGGGGTGTGCGGGAGACGCGGGCCTTCCTGGCCGCCGGGAACCAGCCCGCCCCGGCCACGATGCGTCTCAACCCCGCAGCG
This sequence comes from Deltaproteobacteria bacterium, assembly GCA_031263525.1. Lineage (GTDB taxonomy): Bacteria > Desulfobacterota > Desulfarculia > Adiutricales > Adiutricaceae > JAIRZX01. The sequence continues at coordinate 2,209 of JAISFP010000322.1, forward strand.
GGGGACCGCCTGGAGTTCGCCTCCCGGCTACCGTTCCCGGCCACCCCCACTGCCTGGTCGCCGGCGGGCCTCCGCCCCGACCAGGTGGCCTCGGGCCGCCCCGACTCCTGGCCGGGCTACCGGGAGGGGCTCTTCAGCATCCAGGACGAGGCGTCCCAGCTCGTGACCCTCCTGGCGGCCCCCCCGGGGGAGCCGGGCCCCAGGCGCTTCCTGGACTGCTGCGCCGGGGTGGGCGGCAAGTCCTTCGCGCTCCTGGGCGCCTTCCCCGAGGCCCGGGCCGCCGCGCTCGACAGCTCGAGGCTCCGCCTGGAGGAGCTCTACGCCGAGGCGAGGCGCCTGAAGGTCTACGACCGCGTGAAGATCCTCCAGGGGGACATCCTGACCGCGGAGCTGGACCCCAGCTGGGATCTCGTGGTGGCGGACGCCCCCTGCACGGGGCTGGGCGTCATGCGCCGCCGCCCGGACATCAAGTGGAAGCGCCGGCCCGAGGACGTGGGGAAGCTGGCCGACTTCCAGCGGTCCATCCTGGAAGCCGCCGCCGGGGCCGTCCGGCCTGGCGGCAGGCTCGTCTACAGCGTGTGCACGGTGACCCGGGAGGAGGGGCCGGACGTCTGCAGGGCGTTTCTGGAGTCCAGGCAGGACTTCCACCCCGCCAGGGAGCTCCCCGCGGAGCTGGAGCCGCTCAGGTGCGGTCGCGGGCAGTACCGGACCGTCACCCACCGCCACAACATGGACGGGTTCTTCTACGGTGTCTTCGAGCGGGACGAGTAGGGGCCGGGCGGCACTGGCAGAGGCGCGCCCCCGTTCGGGCCCTGCGGGGCCTGGGCCGGGACACCGGGCGGGACTCTCGGTGCCAGGAACAGAGAGGTCCGTGAGGGCCGGGAGGCCGGTAGGCCAGGAGCAACAGATCGCGAAGCCCGGCAGCCCTGAGCCCGGCAGCCTTGAGCCGGGGAGGCCGGGAGAGGGAGAGCCGGCAGAACTCAGGGCCTGAAAATTGCGGATTTTCGTCAATTGAACTGTTGCCCACGCCTCGGATTCGGTTGCGGAATTAGCCTACGGACGCTCCATACGAAGAGGGGCTCCCTGGCTGGCTCCTGGAAGGCGAAGCCGCTGTCCGAGCAGCCGCCGCGGCGGCTGGTCCGGCACCTTCCGGGATTCTCCCGCCTTGCCCCTTCCCGGCTCCTGCTGATGCGGCAGGCCATTCGGCCCTGCCCTGCGGGCTACGCGATGCTACGAGGTCGGACACGCCGGTTTCGCCAGAGGCGCGCGCTTCTCCTGCCGAGGACGGCAACTCTGGAACGGGGCATCGGCTCCTGCCGCGTCTTTGCAGGCTGCTGCCGCGCATTCCCTTTTCCTCATCTCCCCATTCTTACATGCCCGGACTTCTAAGCTTCCGAACTTGCAGGGCCGCCGGGCCGGGCGAATTTCCCGAAGGCCTGATGTGCAGAGCCGTGTCCCGGAAGGTCAGCCCTGCCGCGTTCCCGCAGCCGCCCTCCGGGCTTTCCGGAGAGTTCCCGTAAGGATCCCCGAAGACCAGCCCTTACAGGTGTCGCGGATATATCCTTGCGTCCTGCCGGAAAAGGCGCATCGGTTCGCCCGGCCCGAGAACGGATACTAATAATGAACCAGTCACCCTTCTGCGGCTGAAGGTCACCCCGGCAGGGTGAACCGGCCCCTCTCGAGCTGTCTTTCCGACCTCCAGGCTAATGAACCAGTCTTCTTCGGTACCTTTCGGACCCAGGCAGGCCGAACCGGGCCTCACGCAGCCTGCCGTAGGCCCCCAGGCCAATGAACCGGTCACCCTTCGATGCCTGCCGGTCACCCCCGGCAGGCAGAACCGGCACATCACGATCTGTCCGTCGCCTCTTTCTGCTGAATCGGCACCCTGCGGCCTGCCGTCTCCCATGGAGGCGGATGCCCTACTGCGTCCTGCCGAACTCCCCCTGCCGGTCTAAGGCCACCTCCCGTCCAGTCCGTCTTCCCTGCCGTCCGAATCGCCCTCCATCACAACCTGCCGGTCACCCCCCCTCAACCTGCCGGCCTCCCTCCTAGCCATGTCCTGTCTTCCACCTGGCCATGTCCGGCATTCCTCTGAGAGCACAGTGTCTTTCCTGGGGTCCATGCAGGCCTCCCTCCTGGCCCTGAGCAGCCTTTCTCCAAGAGCTTGGCGGCTTTCTTGGGGTGCATGCCGGCATTCCTCCGTCTCCTTTTTGGCCTGACTCTGGCCCAGGCCAGCCTTCCTTCGTGATTTAATCGGCTTTCCTCCGTCTCCATGGTTGCCTTCCTCAGGTTCACGCGGCCTCTCTCCCAGCTCTGACCGGCCTTCCTCCGTCTCCATGGTTGCCTTCCTCGGGTTCAGACGGCCTCTCTTCGAGCCTTGACCGGCCTTCCTCTGGTTCGTGCCAGCCTCCCTTGGCATCATGGAGGACTTTCTCCGGATCCGGGCCGGCCTCCTTCCGGGTAGCTCGGCCCGGCCTTCGTCGGATCCATGACCCCCGTCGCCGGATCCGGGCCGGCCTCCTTCCGGGTAGCTCAGCCCGGCCTTCGTCGGATCCATGACCCCCGTCGCCGGATCCGGGC
>JAISFP010000375.1 GCA_031263525.1 Deltaproteobacteria bacterium
GGCGGGCGCCGCCCTGGCGTTCAGCCCATGGACTCCAGGATGGCCCTGCCCCTGGCGAAGTCCAGGGTGCCGGCGTAGAGGGCCTTGCCCGTGATGATCCCGAAGAGCTCGGGGGCGCGGTCCTTCACGGACCTGACGTCCTCCTCCCCGGATATCCCCCCGGAAACTACGGTGGGGAGCCCGGAGACCCTCGCCACCTCGCGAGCGAGATCGATGTTGGGCCCCTGCTGGGTGCCGTCCCTCTCGACGTCCGTGTGTATGACGAGCGAGACGCCCATGGCCTTGAGCGACGCCGCCGTCTCCATGAGGCCCTTCCCCCCGTCCCTGCGCCAGCCCCAGGTCTTGAGGACCCCTCCCCTGGAGTCCAGGGCCGCGGCGATCCTGCCGGGATGCCTCTCGCAGGCTTCCCGGACGACATGGGGGCTCTCGGACACCGCCGTGCCCATGATCAGGCGGTCGATGCCGCGGTCAGCCCAGTACCTCGCCGCCTCCACGCTCTTGATCCCCCCCCCGAGCTCCAGGGGGCAGGCGACTGCGGACCGGATGGCCTCGACCGCGGCCGTGTTGGCCTCCCCGGGGCCGGCGGAGGCGTCCAGGTCCACCAGGTGAATGAGCCTGGCCCCGGCCCTTTCCCAGTTCCGGGCCATCTCGGCGGGATCCTCGCCGTAGACCGTGGACTGCTCGAAGTCTCCCTGGACCAGGCGGACGCATCTGCCGTCCTTGAGGTCGATGGCGGGTATGAGGATCATCTGGCACCGGGGATTCCGCAGGCGGCTGCGGCGGGGCAAGGCCGCGCCGAGGCGGCGGGGCAGGAAGGTCGCGACCCCGGCGGAACGGCCCGCGGGATGGCGGACGGGAAGGATGAGGAGGAGGACGGGGCGGAGCCGGGGGACGGGCAGGGTGCCGGAGTCCAGATCCTCCTGCAGCGCCCCCCTGGCGGAGACCACAGCACCCACATGGCGGAGGCTACAGCACCCCCTTGGTGGAGAGCGGCCCGGAACCCTCCCGGAGGGCAAGGGCGGCGGCCGCCGCCATGCCGGTGGCCTTGAAGAGGGCCTCGCAGAGGTGGTGGCTGTTGCGGCCGTGCCTGCCTGTCAGGTGCAGGGTCCAGCCGGCCCGCGTGACCAGGGCCCGGAAGAACTCCTCGGTCAGGCAGAAGTCCCAGGTCCCGGCCGTGGGCTGGGGGAACGCCGCCTCGAAATGGAGGAAGGGCCTCCTGCCGGCGTCCAGGGCCGCCTCGGCCAAGGCGTCGTCCATGGGCACCAGTGCGGAGGCGAAGCGGCGGTGGGAGGAGAAGTCGCCCAGGGCCGCAGAGAGGGCGTCGCCCAGGACCAGGCCCGTGTCCTCGGCCGTGTGGTGGAGATCCACGTGGCTGTCCCCCTCGGCAAGGAGCTCCAGGCCCCAGCCGGCGTAGGATGCGAGCGCCGTGAGCATGTGGGAGAAGAAGCCGCAGGGGGTCTCGATCTTGACGTCCCCCCCGTCCAGGGCGAGGGCTGCCGAGATCCTGGTCTCCCTGGTAGAGCGGGAGATCCTGGCCTGTCTGGGGGCCTTGTCCATGGGTATCCTTGGCCCGTGAGGGCGGGTCCTGGGGGAGGGCGGGTGGCGTTCCGGACGGAGACAGGGGCCTGCGACGGCCGGCCGGGGCTTACGGGACGGAGACTTGGGCACGATGGCGACCGCTCGGCCGGGAGGCGCCGCGGGCGCAACAGGGACAGTCCTCCGGGCCGGACGCGGCAGCCGGCATGACCGGGAGGGGACAGGGAGGGTCGGGGCCCCGGAAATTCTAGGGTCCCTGCACGGCGGCCATCGAAAGGGGCGCCAGGCCCAGCCGCAAGGGGAACTATAGACCCTTGCGGGTGATTATGCCAGCGGGGGCACGGGTCCGGAGGGCCCAGCCCGGGCCTTGCGGGCAGGTGGCACGGGGCCCTGGGAAGTTAGCCTCGGCAGGCTCCGTGATGCCCGTGGCCCGGAACCGGGCCCCGGCGGGGTTCGCGGGGCCCGCCGGCGCCCTGCTCCCGTCAGGCGGGGGATCCGTTCTCCAGGAGGGGGAGCGCCACCAGGCCGGTGCGGGCCATGGCCTTGATGTGGAAGGGGGAGAGCCCGTTGATGGCCGTGTCGATGCTCTGGGCGGAGCCGGCTATCATGACGGTGGCGGAGTCGCGCTCGATGTGCTTGATGGCGAGGCCCAGGAGTCCGATGAGGCTCATGATCTCGGACTTCTTCTCCGGGGTGAAGGAGACGGTGATGAGCGCCAGCTCCCCCGTCATGGCGGCCTCGTGGGGGATGGGCTCCACCTTGATCACGTCTATGAGCTTGCGGATCTGCTTGGTCACCTGGTCCAGGACCGGCTCCTCCCCCTTCACCACCAGGGTTATGCGGGTGATCTCGCGGTTCTCGGTGGGGCCGGCGGCTATGGACTCGACGTTGTAGCCGCGGCGGGTCACCAGGCCGGCCACGTGGGAGAGGACGCCTGGGCGGTTGCGGACAAGGATGGATAATATCTTTTTCATAGTGCGCTTTCGATCTGTACGGCGACGGACGCCGCCGGGCGTTCCCGGACATGGCAGCCGCCGGGGGGGCTGACGGCCGGGGGCCTTCCGGCCGATGGACAGCCGAACGATTGCCTGCCTGCCGATGGCCTGGCTTCCGAATGGCCGCCCAAACGATTGCCTGCCCGCCAAAGGCCAGCCGGCCGATTGCCGCCTGCCCCTGCAGGCTTAGAGGGCCATGGCTCCGGGGGTTTCCGCGCCCCTGGCCCGGAAGCCGGGCGGTCTCCGGGGGGGGCTTCCGCCTTCGCGGCCCCGAGGGAAGCGGCTTCAGGCGGGCCAGCACTCCGCGCGGGGGGGGTGCGCGGGACGCGCCCCTACGCGCCCTCCCCGAAGAAGTCCGTCTGGCCCTTGCCGGCGGGGATCATGGGGAGCACGTTCTCCTCCTGCTCGACGGCCACGTCCAGGAGGCCGGGCCCGTCGGAGCGGATGAGATCGGAGACGGCCTTCCCGACCTCGGCGGGGTCCTCCAGCCTTCTGGCGGGGATGTCGTAGGCCTGGGCTATGCGGGCGAAGTCCGGGTTGAACCCGAAGACCGTGCTCGAGTATCTCCGGCCGAAGAAGAACTGCTGCCACTGGCGGACCATGCCCAGGCAGCCGTTGTTGGAGACTATGATCTTCACGGGGATGTCGTTTTCCCGGATAGTCGCGAGCTCCTGGATGTTCATCTGGATGCCCCCGTCCCCGGCGATGAGCACGGTGGGAACCCCGGGCCCGGAGAGGGCGGCCCCCATGGCCGCGGGGAGCCCGAAGCCCATGGTGCCCAGGCCCCCGGAGGAGAGGAACCGCCTGGGCTTCGCTGACCTTATGAGCTGCGCCGCCCACATCTGGTGCTGGCCCACGTCGGTCACGGTCACCGCCTCGCCCCCGGTGCAGTCGGAGACCGCCCTGACCAGGGCCTGGGGCTTTATCTTCCCCGAGGGCTCGCTCTCGGGGACGGAGAGGGGGTGGGCGGCCTTGAGCTCGGCTATCCTGGCCCGCCATTCCGGGCGCCTGGAGGGCTTCAGCTTCTTCATGAGCAGATCCAGGACGAGCTTCAGGTCCCCCGTGACCGGGAGATCCACGGAGAGCCTCTTGCCGATCTCGGCCGGGTCGACGTCCACGTGGGCTATGCGGGCCAGGGGCGCGAAGCGCCTCACGTCGCCCACCACACGGTCGTCGAAGCGCACCCCCAGGCCGATGATGAGATCCGACTCGTTGATGGCGAGGTTCGCATACTTGGCCCCGTGCATTCCGGGGAGCCCCAGGGAGAGGTCGTGGCCGTCCGGGAAGACGCCCTTGGCCAGGAGGCTCGTCGCCACGGCGATGTCAGAGCCCTCGGCGAGCTTCAGGATCTCCCTGTGGACGCCGGTGGTGGCGGCGCCCCCGCCCACGTAAAAGACGGGCCTCATGCTCCTGTGGACGGCCTCGGACAGGGCCGCCACCTCGTCCGCCGAGGCCTGCGGCCTGGGCTCGTAGCCCGGGATGGAGGGGGGGTGCGGCTTCCTGTAGGGGATCTCCGCGGTCTGTATGTCCTTGGGCACGTCAACGAGGACCGGCCCGGGCCTGCCGGACGCCGCCAGCTGGAAGGCCTCGGCCAGGACGTCCAGGAGATCGCCCGGCTCCTTCACCAGGTAGTTGTACTTGGTGATGGGGATGGTTATCCCGTAGATGTCCGCCTCCTGGAAGCTGTCCGTGCCGATGGAGGTGGTGGGCACCTGGCCGGTGACTGCCACCAGCGGCACGGAGTCCATGTGGGCGTTGGCGAGGCCCGTCACGAGGTTCGTGGCCCCGGGCCCGGAGGTGGCGAAGACCACCCCGGTCCTTCCGGACGCCCTCGCGAAGCCGTCCGCGGCGTGCGCGGCCGCCTGCTCGTGGCGGCAGAGGACGTGGCGCACGTTCGAGCCGTACATGGCGTCGTAAAGGGGGATGACGGCGCCGCCGGGATAGCCGAAGACGAGATCGGCCCCGTGGTCGCCCAGGAATCTGATTATGGCCTGCGCGCCGGTGACGTCCCCTTTCGGGGCCGGCGGCGGGGCGTTCTTGGTGCTGGTGCTCATAGGAATGTACCGGGAGAGTGAGTGGGGGGTGAGTCGAGGCGCGGGGGCCGGGCCCGGGCGCGTGTGCGTCCTGGCGGCGCGGCCGGGCGCGCCTGGGTTACGGGGGGCTCGGGGGCCTGAAGGGGACGGCCGCCTTGAGGGCGGCAGGGTCGGAAGGGGCTCTGAAGCCTGGAGAGACGGCCGCGGTCAGGGCGGCAGGGTCGGACGGGGGCTCCGGGGCAGGGAGGGGACGGCCGCGGTCAGGGCGGCAGGGTCGGACGGGGGCTCCGGGG
>JAISFP010000419.1 GCA_031263525.1 Deltaproteobacteria bacterium
TTTGGCCGCTACCAACTGGTCAACCTTCCTTTCTGCCTCCACCTACCTATTTACTCATCGATATTGAAAAATACTCACGGCTGGGACTTAAAGGGGGGTAGGGGTCCTGAATGGTTACCGATTGGGTAATATTACCCGTTTATTCAAATGTCGGAATTTGGCTATCAGCCCAGAGGTGGAAAGGTCGGGCAAAACCCCAGTCCTGGTATCTGCTCGCAATGATCCGCTACTATATGACGGAAGAAGATTCCAACATTTGATTAAACGGGTAATATCTTGTTATCAGGGAGGTCCTCCAGTCCTATTTTGGGAGGGACCTGAATGGTTACCAACAATCTAAATAGAGACGCAATAATCGCGCCAAAAATGTTAGAATTCTGCGACAGGCTCCTAGCCCGCTCGATACCCTGGTTATCAATCAAAAAATCTAATCGTATACAGTACTTAATTTTTTCTTTAGTCAACATGCAACAGGCTACCTACAGCGAATATAAATAATTTAGCCACGCTATACTGTGGCATGTGTTAACAATTTTAGGTTTTCTGACTACGTCCGCTCAACTCCGACATTACCGGAAAAACTGTCATGGGGAGCTTCGACGAACCCGGCGTATCCGCTCCTGAAGGCATGTTGAAAACGCCTCAGATTAGATGTATAAAATTTCCGGACGGTCGCCCTGAGTCCACCCAGCGTCAGGGATGCCGCCCGCGTTCGGCGACAGCGCCCTTTTCCTAAAAGGGGCTTCACCCGGCTGACCGGTGCCTCACCGCCATGCCGATTCCCGCAAGTGCGCGGAACCGGGCAATGGCCCGCTTCCGGACTGCCGCCCTCATCCGGGCTGCGGACTTCTTTTCGGCAGCTGCACCAAGGGGCATGCCGGCGCGCCTTGGACGAATTCCATGCCCGTTGCCGACCGGGCACACGATAATGAGAATTCATTTTCCGGAGGCGGAATTGCCCCGCCCAGCCTTGAATGAGAAAGGCATGGCCGAGATGACCATCAACCAGTTGCTGCCAAATACATGCCGGACGTCCGGCGGCCGGGAACGTCCTCGGACGGCGTCGTTTCTGGCTTGCCTCTCGCTCCTGGCCTGTTCTGCCGTTCTTGCCGTAGCGGATGCCTCGGCGGACACGCCGCCTGTAGACATCGAAGTCGGCGGCATGTTTTCCGGAACGGAACACAAGCTCCAGAGTATCGAAGACGATCCCGTAAGCGGCAGGAGGCCAGTATTATGGATCCTGGCTCCGTTCGCGGGCGGCCTTCAGGTCCCCTCGAGCGAAATGTTCACGGGGAACACCGTCAGAATTGAAACTCACAACTTAAACGATGCCTATTCAGTCTACGGCGGCATGTCTCATGATTTCGACGTCGTCGGAAACACTCTTGTCGTAGATGTCGACAGCAGCTCCTTTGCCGTTCAGGGATCGGCTTTCGCCGGATTCACCTCGGACGAGGGCGGCAGCGAGGTCAGGGGAAACGCCCTGACAATTGCCGAAGGCTTTCTCTTTGACATCGCGGGTGGCGGCTATTCTGCCGGCGGCAAGGTATCAGGCAACTCCGTGACTGTCACTGGACAAGGCAACTTCGATACCGGTTACGAGCTTGTCGGAGGTATGGCCAGGTACGGAGGAGTGCTGGAAGGAAACACGGTAACAATCGAGGATTCTGACCGTTCGAACCCGGTATACGTAAGTTATCTCATAGGTGCCTACACCTCGAACTCGCGGGCGTACGGGGATCTCGAGAGCAGGCTCACGGGGAACACGGTCACGGTGGGAAAGAAAGGCGACCACGACGACGATCCTTTTTTCGGGCTGGTGAAGGTCGCTAACGGCGTTGCCGGGGCAGCCCTGCACGGGGCGCCCGTCACCCCGGATAGCCGCGTGACCCTGATTTCCGAAAACGAGGTCACTCTGAAGCGCGGCACGTACACAGCAAGCGTGTACGGCGCCGTCGTCGGATTCGTTCTCCTCTATGACGAGTATCCCTCGGCGAAGGTGGAAGGAGCCACGATCTCCAAGAACAAGGTCACGATCATGGGAGAGGTGGCCGTCAACGGTAGCATCTACGGCGCGGACGCTTCCGGCGAGGATTCGAGCGGATCCAACGATTTTTTCCACAATTCGGTCACGGTTGAGGGCTACCTAGCGAAAGCCGACTACGGTACCCGTGTCATGAACGTCTACGGCGCCTCCGGGATGTCCGGCACGGCAGATTGCAACTCGGTGAGCCTCACCTCGGTCTCGGCCGGCGGTGACTTCGTGGTGGGAGGCGACGTGGCCGGGGCATTCATGAAACGCGCAGCCATTGCTTCGGGGAACACCGTGCGTGTCTGGGCGGAAGGCACAGAGACAGCGGAGCTGTACGGATTCGTCTTCGGAGCGCTGGTAAACGATGAAAGTGACGAGTCTGCCCGCGATGCCGCGGACGGCAATACCGTCGACATCAAGGGCAACGTCACGATCGGCCTCGGCATCGCCGGAGGCGCTGCCTACAACGGCACTGCGAACGACAACACAGTGCGTTTCAACGGCCTGTCGGATACCCAGCTGGCGACCGTGAGGGACAACGTGACCGGCGGCGAGGTCCGGAAGGCCCTGCATATAGACTCTCAGAGCGGCGCCAGCAGAAACGCAGTGGAACTCGGGAACGTCGCGCTGGGAGGGTATGCCGTAAGTGGCGGCCAGGTCTCAGATTCGACAGACGCGCCCGTGCTGCTCGAAGACAACTCCGTGTCCCTGAGCGGCCTGATTTCAGTCACCGGATCCGTGGCACAGGTCCAGGGAGCCGTGAGCCACAGCTGGTTCTCGAGCTCGTTTTCACATAACACGGTTTCCATCATAGGCCGCGTCGAGGATTCCGGCGGCACGATCACGGACGTCTACGGTGCGTACGGTCCGTCGGGATCGGCTGCCGCGGACAGGAACGGCGTATACATTGAAACGGTCGGGGGAGACATCGCGCTGTCCGGCAACGTTTCCGGCGCCTACATGTCTGGGTCGTCCGCTGCCTCCGGAAACAGTGTCCTGGTCAGGTCAGAGGGCCAGCATTCGGTAGAGATCGGGGGGAGCGTCACGGGGGCGCATGTCTGGGATGGCTCGGCATCCGCAGGAGATCCCGATGACCCTACCCCCAACGAGGTTCGCCTCCTGGGCAGGGTGAGCGTCAGCGGGGACGTCTTCGGCGCCAGTTCCGAGTATGGGACGGCCGACGGCAGCCTGGTCGTGATAGAGGGGCTTTCCGGCTCGGAGCTTGCCGTCGCGGGCGGCCGGGTGTCGGGCGGCTTCGTGGAAGTAGGGGATGCGGACTCGAGCGCCAGCGGTAACACGGTGCGCCTAAAAAACGTCGAGCTCAGGGGAAGCGCGTACGGCGGCCTCGTCCGGTCAGGACCGACCGGCCAGGTCGGCGGCAACACGATGATCCTGGGAGGGACAATTCTCAGCTCCGGACCGGGCATCGATCTCGCGGGAGGGCGTCACGGCTGGGGAACCCCTGTGGGCTTCGCCGGCAACACCCTCGTCCTGGAGGAGGACTTCAGGCAGGAAGGGAACGGCTTCGAGTCTATCTCCGGCTTCGAGAACATCGTCATCTACGCCAGCTCCTCGCGGGCCCTGTCGTCGGTCGCCGACTCCGATCCCCTCCTCAAGGCGAACGGCACCCTGACCCTGACCGACGGGACTTCCAATTCCAGGTTCAGTCTGGTCATGACCGACGATGCCGTCCTGCCCGCCGGCTTTTCCGTCCTCCTGACCGAGGCGGACATCGTGGAGACCTCCCCGTCCGCCGACCCCGTAACGGTCGAGATAGTCTCGGCGGGCATCATCATGTACGAGACACCCGTCGCCTTCGAGGGCGGCACGATCGTCCTGACCGTAGAGGCGGCCGGTCTCAAGGACCAGGCCAAGGCCCTCTCAGAGCTCCCCCTGGCGGACGTGTCCTTCGTGAACCGGGGCGGCGATCTGCTCGCTTCCCAGGGGATCCCGGCGGCCTTGTCCTCGACCGGCGGCACGCCAGGGCTTGCGCCGTTCGCGGCGGTGAGCTACGGCCGCTACTCCATGGAGACAGGCTCTCACGTGGACGTGAAGGGCATGACCGGCGCCGTCGGAGTGGCCTTCGGCACTGAGACCTCCGCTGGGCCCTTCACCGCCGGTGTCTTCATCGAGTTTGGGGACGGCAGCTTCGAGTCCTTCAACGAGTTCGCAGGCATTCCGACAGTTCGCGGGCACGGCGATCTCTCCTTCCTGGGCGGCGGCGTCTTCGCCAGGTTGGACTTCGGGACGCACGAGTCGAGCCATCCTTACCTGGAGGCCTCCTTCCGATTCGGCAAGACGGATGCCGAGTTCAGATCCGACGACATCCAGGGCCCGCAGGGCCAGCGGGCCGAGTACGGCTTCGATGCCGGCTACTGGGGATTCCACGCCGGGGGGGGCTACGTCCTGGCCTTCGGCGGCGGAAGCGGCAACGGCTCCGGTCGCCCGGCCGGCACTCTGGACTTCTCCGCAAAGTATTTCCATGTCCGCCGCGACGGCCACGACTTCGACATGTTCGGTCAGAAAGCGAACCTGAGCTCCGTCACCTCATCCAGGATCAGGCTCGGCGCGAGGCTCGAGCTCGAGCTTTCTCCTTCCGTGAGGCCCTATTTCGGGGCATACTTCGAGCACGAGCTCGACGGGGACTCGCGGGTCACCTACGCGGGATTCCCCCTCCCCGAGGCAAGCCTGGGCGGATCCTCTGCCGTAGGCGAGCTGGGCCTGGCCGTGAGCTCGCCCGGAAGTCCCCTGGAGCTCCAGCTCGGGATCCAGGGGTCGACCGGCCGCCGAGAGGGGATCTCGGCCAGCCTGGCCGTTAGATATGTCTTCTAGATGACGGATGTCCGTTTCCGGCCGCTTCAGGCTGCCCGGGACATCCGGTGCGGACACCGGAACCCCCTGTCCGCCCTTCCGTATCCGCCTGTCCCCGAGAGCGTCCCGCGCGTTCCTTCCGGAGCGGCCTCCCCGGAGCCGCGCAGGAAGGGACCTCCTTTCCGGGGCGCGCCTCGCCCGTCCGCGGCCCGGTTCTGGCCCGTGAGCCCTCAGGCGCGGCCCGCAAGTCCCTTCCGCCTCTTCCCGTGTCCCCGATTTCGGGGCAGGTCTGCCTGCCTGCCTCGTCATCTTCACGTCCCGTCCATCCGCCTCGCTGTGACCGTCACCTCCCTCCGTTACCCAGAACCGAGCGTGCCGCACCATAGTGTCGAAAACCCCGTTACCGCACAACCGGGCCGTACGGCCCCCTCGGGTAAGGGATGCAGATGACTGAATGCCAAATTTTAGGAGTTAGAAAGACTGAAAAAAATTAACTTACACAAAATCGTATCTGCTTAATGGGGGGCAGGAGTGATGAGATGGGTCAGATTTACCCCCCCCATGGGGCAAATTTGCGAGTCTGAGTGTGCAAGTGGCCAGCCGCAGGTTCCTTCGCACAGATGAGTTGCAACGCCGTCATATATGGCACTGTATGCGTGAAATACATTTCACAGTGTTCCTTTGACCCTACAAAATATTATTTATAGTTATTTATCTGAAAGCCTTTATCTGATACTCGATCAATCTTTTTTACTTTACACAAATAAACACTTTTCATAACACATGCCTATTATTTAATTACAAAGTCCACTTAATGATAAAAACTTTGTAGCCGGGCGGGGCATGGGGGGTTGCAGCGGAATCAACCTTAGTTATTTTTCAATTTTTGGTGTAAAATTGGGATTGTCGACCTGGCGGTCCGCGTACTGCTATCCGTGTTTCCGTGCCCCCTGCGCCTTTTTTTGCTCAGGCCTCCGGCCTCTGGCCCCGGGGCCCCTTCCCCGGACATCAGCCCTCCGGGCACCGGCTTACGTACCCTGTCCTCCGGCCCCCGGCCCCCCGCTGGCCCCGGGCCCATACCCAGGCGGTTTTTCCATGAGCAGCCGATCATACGTGAACATGACCCCGGAGCAGAGGAAGATGGTGGACGAGGCCCGCCGCCGCCGCGAGCAGGTCGCCCGTGAGCTCCAAGAGGCTGTGGCGAAGGCTCTGGCCGCCCGGGAGGAGAGGCTGAAGGCCCTTTTGGCCGCCCAGCAGGCCGAGCTCGCGAAGGAGGCGGCGTCGAGGCTGAAGGGCTCGGGGAAGCTCGAGACCGCGACAGACGCCGAGGCGAAGGCGGCAGACGGGGCGGCCTCCAGGGCGCTGGCGGAGGCGCGTGAGATCATGTCGAAGCTGGAGGCCTACTTCCAGGAGCTCAGGGGCGAGTGCCCCGAGGCGGCGGACGGCCTCGCGGATCTGGTGGGAGAGGTGAAGGAGGGCATGGACCGGCACAGGCTGGATCTCATCTTCGACTCCGTGAGGGCGGCCCTGGCCAAGGAGATCACGGGCGCGCTGCGCACCGAGATGTACCGCAGCGAGCTCGGCTCCATCTCGGAGGCCAGGCCCCAGGGGGCGGCCGGGGCCGATCTGGCTGGCAAGGCCGTGAGGCTCATGGGCGAGAGGCGCATCCGCAGCGACGACATGGACAAGATCCGCCTGGAGTACCTGAAGCTCCTGGAGGAGGACCGCGTGGCCTCCGTGAACCTGGCGCTGCTGAAAAGGGCCAGGGAGGTCCTCTCCGAGCGCGGCTACCGCATGCTGGATGCCAAGGGCAGGCCCGTGCTGGACGGGTTCCCTCTCGCGAGGAACGGGACCTACTGGTTCGCCGGAGCCAACCCCGACTTCAGGGTCCGCGCGGAGGTGGACGTCAAGGGCGGGCTGAACCTCCAGCAGATGAGGGTCGCCGCCACCAGTGAGGAGGCCAGGCAGCCCTACACCCAGTACACGCGTGAGCTGGAGCTCCGCGAGTCCCAGAAATGGTGCGGGGCCCAGGACGCCCTGGCGGAGGTCCTGGAGAGGGAGAACGCCCGCTACGTCCACACGATCCACAGGAAGCCGGGCGTGGGCCAGCTCCCCGTCCTCGTGGACAAGGACATGGCGAGCTTCGGGGTTGCCGGCGTCCGGAAGGAAAAGGACACCCCTCTGGTCAGGACCATGGGAGGCGAGGACGGAAGCAAGTGATCCAGCGCCTCGGCGTACGCCCCCGGCCTGAGACCTCTGCCTCCCGTCCTCGGGGTCCAGGCCTCCGGCCCCCGGCCTGGGACATCTGCCTCCCGTCCTCGGGGTCCAGTCCTCCGGCCCCCGGCCTGAGACGTCTGCCTCCCGTCCTCGGGGTCCAGGCCTCCGGCCCCCGCCCTGGGACCTCTGCCTCCCGTCCTCGGGGTCCAGGCCTCCGGCCCCCGGCCTGAGACTTCTGCCTCCCGTTTTTCGCGTTCTGGACTCTGGCCTCAGGGCTCCGGTCTCCGGCTTTTGCCAGCCGGACCCTGACATTCCCCCTCCGGTCCCGGATTCCTTCCAGCCGGCCTTCGGCCGGCTCCGGATCACAGCACCCTGTCCCCCGGTCTGTCCCTGACCCTGCCGCCCGCCCAAGTCGACCGTCCGCCCAACTCGGGCCTGGCCTGCTGGCCTGCCCGGCAGGCCAGGCCGGGCCTGTCTGCCCCGGACCTTACGGGCCGGCAGGGTGGCGTCGCGGGGCGGCGGCGTCTCCGGTCCTTGTCCCTCCCGCCGGCCCCGGGCCCATATCCAGGAGGTTACCCATGAGCAGCCGATCCTACGTGAACATGACCCCTGAGGAGAGAAAGGTGGAGGAGGAGGCCCGCCGCCGCCGCGAGCAGGCCGCGGAGGCTGTGGCGAAGGCGCTGGCCGCCCGTGAGGAGAGGCTGAAAGCCCTTTTGGCCGACCGGCTGGCCGAGCTCGCGAAGGCGGCGGCGTCGGAGCTGAAGGGCTCGGGGATGCTCGAGACCGTGGCAGAGGCCGAGGCGAAGGCGGCCGCGAGGGCGGGCGCGGCCGGGAACACGGCTGCCGCGAAGGCCCGGATGACGTCCAGCGAGGTGATGTCCAAGGTCAAGAGAATTCTTCCAGGAGCTCAGCCTCGAGAGCCCCGAGGCCGCGGCCGCGGTCGCGAACCTGGTGGGCGGGATGAAGGCGGGCATGGACCGGCGAAGTCTCGATCTCATACTCGACGACGTGAGGGCAGTCCTGGCCAAGGAGCTCACGGGAGCGCTGCGCACCGATATGTTCCGCAGGGAGCTCGGCTCCATCGCCGAGGCCAGGCCAAGGGGGCGGCAGGGGCCGATCTGGCTGACAGGGCCGCGAGGCTTATGGGCCAGAGGCGCATCCTCGACGAGGACATGGACCGGATCCGCCTGGAGTACCTGAAGCTCCGGGAGGCGGACCGCGTGGCCGCCGTGAACATGGCCCTGCTGAAGAGGGCCAGGGAGGTCCTCTCCGAGAAGGGCTACAGCTTGCTGGACGCCAGGGGCAGGCTCGTGCCGGACGGGTTCCCTCTCGCGAAGGAAGGGACCTACTGGTTCGCCGGCGACAACACCAAATTCAGGGTCCGCGTCGAGGTGGACGACAAGGGCGGCCTGAACCTCCAGCTGAAGAGGATCGTCGCCACCGAGGATGAGGCCAAGAAGGCCGCCGACGAGTACACGCTTGGGCAGGAGCGTGACGAGTCACAGAAGTGGTGCGGGGCCCAGGACGCCCTGGCGGAGGTCCTGGAGCGGGAGAACGCCCGCTACGTCCACACGATCCACGAGAAGCCTGGCGAGGGCCCGCTCCCCGTCCACGAGGACAGGGCCTTGAAGAGCGGGGGTGCCGGCGGCGG
>JAISFP010000426.1 GCA_031263525.1 Deltaproteobacteria bacterium
GACCTGGGACTAAGCGTGTGACCATTTCTCCCTGCCCTCGCCGCTTTCCCCTCTGGCAGGTATTGTTTTGGCCTGAATTTTGCGAAAGAAATCTTTGAACTCATACCGCACATGTCGGAAGAGGTGTGAGTCGGATGCCTTCCAGTGGCAGAAATGCCACAATGCCTACCTAGAATCCTAAGCCTCCACCCCCCCCGTGAACAGATACATTCCTTGTAACATACACGGGAAAATGCTAAATAAAGTGCGTCCAGCACGTTTCCTTGCAGACGGCTACCGCGCCCCGGCCCTTCGCCGCACCCAGTCCCCCGTCCTGCCGGCCGTCTCCCAGGCCTTGCCGGCGAGAGCCGTCATCCCCGCAACCGCCGTGCCCAGCAGCGCGGCACCTCCCGCTGCCCCGGCGGTCCGCATGACCGCCAACGAGGGACCTTCATGCTGGCTCTATGCCCCAACTGCAAGGCCAAGTACACCGTAACCCCCCAGCACCTCGGCACCTCCATCGACTGCAAGTTCTGCGGCACCAAGTTCACGGTAACCGAGGCGCCGCCCGACCCGCCTCCGCCGCCGCCCCCTGATCCCGCAGCTGCTCAGCCGCAGGGTGGCCCCTGGCCACCGGCCCCTGGACAGCTCCCGGGCCAGGGCGTCCCCGGTTCGTTCCCCGGCATGCCCCCCCAGGGCTCCGCCCCCGGCCAGGGGTGGCCGGGACAGCCAAGCCAGCCTGGGCAGCCCTGGCAGCAGCATGGCTGGCAGCCACAGCAGGCGGGCCCCAGGAAACACGGGGTGCCTCGGGCGTTCTTCGCTGCCTCCCTCCTTGTTCTCCTGTTCCTCGGCTACTTCGCGTACAAAGGGTTCGAGTTCGCCTCCTCGCTCCCCCCCATGATGGGGGACGGCAGGGGCAACATCTACCTGGCGGTCATCGCGGCGATCGTCTTCGTGATCTACATCGTCTCCAGCTTCTACATGATCATGAGAGGCCAGGCGCATATGAAGAGGATGCTCGCGGACAGGGACGGCGGAGGGCGCTAGCGGGAGGGCCCGCCGCCCGGTCCGGGCGGGGGCGGATCCCCGCGGCCCCGTCCGGCAGGAGGGTGCTGACGTGCTGACTTCGTGCCCCCACTGCGGGGCAAGGTACTCCATAACCCCCGGGCACGTGGGCAGGGGCGTCACCTGCGCGTCCTGCGGGAAGTCATTCTCGGTAGCGGTCGACCCGCCCGTACCTGGCGTGGGCGACGGTCCCCGCCCCGCGAGCGGCCCGCAGGCGGCCCCGCCCGGCCAGGGTCCTGGCCCAGGTCAGGATCAGGGTGCAGGCTTTCCGCCGGGCCCCGGCCAGCCCCCGGGTCCGGGATACCAGCCGGGATCCGGCCAGTCCGCAGGCTCAGGCTTGACTCCGGGGTCCGCCCCGATTACCGGCCCCGGCCAGTTTCCGGGCTCTGGCCAGGCCGCAGGCCCCGGCCAGGCTTCAGCTCCCGCCAAGTCTTCAGGTCCTGGCCAGGCCGCAGGTCCTGGCCAGGCTTCAGGCCCCGGCCAGTTTCCGGGCTCTGGTCAGACCGCAGGCCCTGGCCAGGCTTCAGGCCCCGGCCAGGCTTCAGGCCACGGCCAGGCTTCAGGCCCCGGCCAGTTTCCGGGCTCTGGCCAGGTTTCAGGCCCCGGCCAGTTTCCGGGTCCCGGCCAGGCTTCAGGCCCCGGCCAGTTTCCGGGCTCTGGCCAGGCCGCAGTGCCCGGCCAGTTTCCAGGCCCTGGCCAGGCTTCAGGTCCCGGGCAGTTTCCCGGCTCGGGCCCGGTTCCGGGACTCGGCCTCTTTCAGGGCCAGGACGCTCTTTCCAGGTCCGCGTCCGGCCAGCTTCCCGGCCCCGGCCAGTCCGGCCTTCCCGGCCAGGAGCCGGGTGCCGCCCGGGCTCTGGGCCAGGGAAGGGACGCCTCCCCCGGGCAGGCCGCCCCCCGGCAGGCAGGATGGTCTATCGGGCAGGGAGGGCCGGGAGATTCCGCCGGCCCCTCTTCCGGCGGCGGCCCCGGCGACGCTGGGGAGTGGAGCGATCTGCCCTTCGACCTGGAGCCCCTGCGCATGGTCCAGGAGCACGAGGACGAGGAGAGGGAGGATCTGGCCCGGGCAGCGCGGGAGCGGGCGGCCCTCCTCAGGAGCTCCGGGCCCCCGGCGCTCTACCTGGCGTCCTCCGTGCTTTCCGCCCTGCTGTGCGTGGCCGCCGCGCTGGTGGGGATCGGCCTGGTCGACAGCGCCTTCTCGGGCGAGACCGAGGCCCTGATCATCGCCGGCATCGTCTTCGTCCTGTTCCAGGCGCTCCATCTCATATACGGCATGTACCTAACGGTCAGGATTCTGGCCGACATCAGGAGCATGCCGTGAGCGGCGGGCAGATCGTTGCGACCGCCCACCCCGCTAGTCACTCCCGCTCCGGCCGCCCCGGCAGTCCATTGAAGTGAGGCCTTTCATGTCCAAGTTGCCGAACGAAGACCTTTCCCTGGAGAAGGTCCCCGTCGCCGAAGCCTCTCCTTCCACCGAAGCCTCGGCCTCGTCCTCCCCCGAAGCCTCGCCCTCTCCTGGGGCCGGGTCCTCCCCCGATGCCTCGCCCTCTCCAGGGGCCTCCTCCTCTCCCGAGACCTCGTCCTCCCCCGAAGACTCGCCTTCCCCCGAAGCCGGGTCCCCCCCCGAAGACTCGCCTTCCCCCGAAGCTGGGTCTTCTCCCGCGTCCGGGGAACTGCCCGGCCCCGCGTCATGGTGGGGCATGCCCCGGCCGTTCGTGGCCCTCACCTCGGTGACTGTCCTGGCCCTCGTCTGCTTCGTGGTCGTGGAGTTCTGGGATTTCCCGTTCGCGAGGGGGTTCGGCAGCAAAAACAGCGTAGAGTTCATTCTCTATATGCTTCTGTTTCTGATCATCATGGCCAACTTCCTCTGTTACACGGTGTTCGTGATGAGGCGCGTCTCGTCCCTTCCCGTCCCGGAGGTGCCGTCCGGAGGGCGGCGGGGCCTGCCGAAGGTCTTTCTGATTCTCACTGCGGCGGCCGTCCTAGGCCTCGCCGTCTTGGGGGGCAGGTGGCTGTCGGAGATTTTTAATTCAAGAATGTGGAGCGCGAGGCATGACTGGTTCAGGCTGAGGCTCGCGGGCTACATATTGCTGTTCCTTCTCATCATGGCCGACTTCATCTACTTCGCGGTAGTCTCCGCGAGGCGAATCTCCCGAATTCCGGCGGCGGCGCAGCGGGGGCGGACCGTCCCTCCCGCCTTGCCGCAGGTCCCGGCTCACCCTCTCGACGAGCGGGAGCCGGACAGGGAGACCGGGACCGGGGCGTATGCGGCTTCCGGGACCGGGGGGGCGGCCTCCGGGGAGGACCCGGCCGTCGGGGAGCAGGCTGTCACGGTTCCGTGAGCGGGGGGCGACTCCCGGCCCTGACCCCTGGTCCGCGGCCAGGGCGGCCTCGCGGAAGGCCCGACCTTCCAGATTCTGGACGCTCCCCGTCAGTTTGCGATATTCCGGGCCGTGACTTTCGCCTCCTTCGCCTTCACGGCGGGCCCGGCCTACCTCTCCGCCTTCCTGCCGACGTCCGGTGCCGACGCCGAGACAGGTGCCCCGTTCCACGCAGCTTCATTCACGCTGGCAGTTCTCCTGCCCGTTCTCTGCCCCTCATATTTCTGTTATGACGGCCACGGGCGAGTCCCGGACGACGAGGGCCTCGCTCCCTGGCCGGGACTGGCGCCGGGGACGACGTCCCCCCGGCATCCGTCCCAGGAGATCCCATGTTCGCATCCTGCCCTTTCTGCAAGACCCGTCATGACCTGGAGCGTCACAAGCTCGGGGAGACGGTGGGCTGCGCCTACTGCAGGAAGCCGTTCAGGGTGGAGGAGGACCTTCCGGACACGGGACTTGATTCCGCCGGGACGTCCGGGACGTCCGGGAGTTCCGGGGGCCTGGAGCCGGGGGGGGCGCCGGAAGTTGCGGGAGTCCCGGAAGTTCCTAAAGCCGCGGAAGGCCAGGAAGTCCAGGCAGCACGTGACGGCGTGAAGGCGCGGGAGATTTCGTCCGGAGGCTCCCGGCTTTCCGGGGAAGGTCAGGGCACGCTCACAGGCACCGGGGAGGGCCTGGCCGGCGACGGCGGATCCGGCCGGAACAGGGCGCGGGACTGCGAGGTCCCCGGAAGCACGGCCCGTGAGGTCGGGGAGAGTGCAGGCCCGGTTCCCGGGGGCGGGGCACGGGAGGGCCAGGCGGGAGAGGGCGTTGCCCGGGAAGCCCGTTCCCCGGAGGTCCGGGACTGGGAAAGCTGGTTCTTCCAGGGCGACGGCCGGGGAAGCACGCCCGCCGATGCCGGGGACCGGGATGTGCCGGGTGGGGCCGGGTCCCCGGAAGGTCCTGCCCCGGAGACGCAGGACGGCTGGATCCTCCAGGGCGAGAGCCAGGTCGTGGGGGACTGGGATGACGATCCGCAGGATGCGCGGTCGCCGGAGGGCACTTCCCCCGGGTGCGGTGGCGCCGGGAGCGCGGACTGGGAAGGCATTGCCCAGGACGGCCCGAGCCTGTCGCCCGATGTCCCGGGGCGCGGAATGCAGGACGGCGGCACCCTGGCGGAGAGGTTGCGGAAGGACGGCGCTCAGGCCGGAGGCGGCCTGCCTGAGATGTTGCAGATGGGCGGAGGACAGCTCGGCGGCTCACGGGCGGACAGGCCTCCGGAGAGCGGCGTTCGGGACATCGATGCCCTGACTGACCGCTCTCAGGAGGGCGATCCTCATGCCGGTCGGCCGTGGGACGGGGATGCCCAGGCGGATCGGCAACGGTACGCTGACTCTCATGCCGCTCGTCCGCAGGACGACGACGCTCATTCGGCTCGTCCGCAGTACGGTGACGCTCAGTCGCCTCGTCCGCAGGACGGTGATGCTCATTCAGCTTTACCGCAGTACGGCGACGCTCATGCCGATCGTCCACAGGACGGAGATGCTCATTCGGCTTTACCGCAGTACGGCGACGCTCATGCCGATCGTCCGCAGGACGGCGATGCTCAGTCGGCTCGTCCGCAGGACGGCGATGCTCATTCGTCACGACCGCAGTGCGGCGACGCTCATGTCGATCGTCCACAGGACGGT
Source organism: Deltaproteobacteria bacterium (assembly GCA_031263525.1). Classification (GTDB taxonomy): domain Bacteria; phylum Desulfobacterota; class Desulfarculia; order Adiutricales; family Adiutricaceae; genus JAIRZX01. The sequence goes on from JAISFP010000426.1 coordinate 5,090, forward strand.
GACGTTCAGCCGGCTGGGGTCCAGGACGGCGACGCCCTGAGCCCCGAGGAGCTTGAGTACCTGGCCGATCAGCTTTGGCCGCCAGGCCAGGGCGAGGCCGCCCCGGATGCCGGGCAGGTCGGGGCCCGGGGAAAGCAGGGGGGGATGCTGGTCTGGGTCCTCTGCATTTCCGTGACCCTGGTGGCAGCGGGCACTGCCTCCATGTTCTATGCGGTGTACAGGTTCGGCACCGGGGGGGACGTGAGGGCCGCGGCCATCGGGTTCATACTGGTGGCCTTCCTTATGCTGATCCAGATCTTCTGCCTGGGTGCGGTCGTGGGCTCGCTCGCGCGCATAAGGGACGCCCTCTCCAGGAGGACATGGTGGTGAGCCTGGAGGAGCCGGGAGTAAAAGGACTTCATCTCCGGGAGGTCATGAAGATGATCGTGAGGTACCGGACGGAAAGGGCGCCGGGACGCCGGGCGAGGAGGAGACTGTAATGCTTGCAAGATGCCCCGCCTGCAAGGCCATGTTCGTGCTTGCGGAGGAGCAGGTCGGCCTCCCCTTCCTCTGCAGGTTCTGCGGCGGCACCTTCACGGCGTCCCGTGGCGCACCGGTGCCCGGCAGCGGGGGAGATCCCCAGCAGGAAGCCGGGGAGAGCGGTGATTCCGGGACGCTTGGTTCGGCATCGAGTGACGGAGCGGGGCGGGATGCCCGTGACCCTCCCGCGTGGCCCGGTACTCCGGGCAGCCCCGCCGTCCTTGTGAGCCCGTCAGGGCCCGGTCGGCAGCCGCCGTCCCCCGCAGGCCCCGGGCCCGACTGGGAGCGGCTCCTGGAGGAGGCCAGGTCATCTCGTCCTGAGCCCCTGGACGGACTGACCGGCGAGGCGGAGAAGGGGAAGGAGCGTTCCAGGCTGGAGCATCCCGGAGAAGGGGAGTCCGGGAAGGGCTCTTCCGGGCTGGAGCTTCCCTGGGATGGAGAGTCCGGGAAGGGCCCGTCAGGGCAGGAGCTTCCATGGGACGGGGAGCCCGGGAAGGGCCCGTCCGGCCACGATCTTCCCTGGGACGGGGAGTCCGGGCAGGGATCTTCCGGGCAGGAGCTTCCCTGGCAAGGCGTGTCCGGGAAGGGGGAACCGGGGCCGGAGCCCCCGCCTTGCGACGGGTTCCTGACTCGGGCCGTCGTCCTGGCCGCCGCAGTAATGATTGCCGGCACGGTCGCCATGTACTATGCCGTCTACACTGGCGGCCCGGCAGGCGAAGCAAAGGTCTACTCCATAGGTTTCACCCTGGTGGCGCTCCTGGCCGTGATTCAGCTCGTCTGTCTCCTGGCGGCCCTGAGGCATCTCGGGTGCATATGGGACTCGATTGCGGGGAGGGAACGGTCGTGGTGAGGCCAGGGCGGAGCAAAGGTCTGCTCCAAAGGCTTCACGCTGGTGGCGCTCCTGGCCGTGATTCAGATCGTCTGTCACCTGGCGGCCCTGAGGCAGCTCGGGGGCATTTGGGACTCGATTGCGGAGAGGGACCGGTAGTGGTGAGGGCGAACCGGCGCGGCGTCCGCGGAAGGCGTCCTCGTAAGTGCAGCGGAACGCTCGCGTCTGGCCCCCGGGGGAGATGTGCCTCATGCGGATAACATGCGCGAATTGCGGGGAGCGGAGCACGGTGCGTCCGGAGGACATCGGCAGGAGGGTGGTCTGCAGGCGCTGCCTGACGGCCTTCGTGGCTGAGGAGGACAGGCCGGACCCCGTCCCGGGCCCGACTGATCTCCGGAAGTGCCCGGCTTTCTCCCCTCCGGAGCCCGGGCAGGCGGGCCCGGCTCCTCCGGACGGCGAGAATCCGGACTCGCACAAGCTGTCCGCCTGCCCCTTCTGCGGAACGAAATATCTTGTCCCCGGCGAGCTCCTCGACCGCGCTGCCATCGCCTGCACGGGCTGCGGCAGGATCTTCACCCTTGCCGGCCTCACCCCGGAAGCCGCGGGCGGATCTGATGACTGGTACGGCAAGCCTCAGAATGGCGGCTCCGAGGCATGGTACGGCAAGGCAGCCGCTGGCGATCCGCCGGGCGTCAAGGGGCCGGAAGAGCCAGGCGTGCCTTCGTGGTTCTCCAGCCTCACCCTCGTCGTCGCCGTGGTCCTGGGCCTGTTCGGGCTGGTGGAGATAACTATCGTCCTGCGCGATTCCCTCATTTCCGACGAGTTCCGGGTGAGGAGCGTGGCGTACATCCTGCTTGCCCTGCTGTTCGTGTCCTACGGCATAAGTTTTGCATATCTGGTCGTGAGACACATGGTCTACATCAGGGCCGTCTTCGAAAGGCAGGAGAGTGGACGGCGGGCCGCAGGCCCTGAACCCTGAGCCGGCACCGGCCGAGTTTCCCCACCCCGTCTCGTTTCCTGTTCGCAACCTTGTCCTGCCCAGTTTCCAGCTCAGGCTCCCCCGGCCGGCCGGAGCTGTCCCTCTCCCCGTCGAGCCGGACACTGCCGGCAGCCAACAGCCAACTTTGCTCGCCGGAACTCGTCCGACCCATACAGACTGCCAACTGTCGGTCGCCGGCACGCGGCATAAGCCCTCTACCCCCCTCGGCAGACTGCAAGCTGTCGACCTCCGGAACGCGGCCGCTGCTTCTGGCTTCGCCTTTCGCCGGCCATCTGGACTGCCTACTGTCGACCGCCGGAACGCGGCTGCGGATTCTGACCTCTCCTTTCTCCTGCCATGTAGACTGCCAGCTGTCGACCTCCGGAACGCGGCCGCGGCTTCTGACTTAGCCTGTCGCCTGCCATGTAGACTGCCAACTGACGACCGCCGGAACGCGGCGCGGCTTCTGACTTCGCCTCTCGCCCTGGCGGATACAT
>JAISFP010000465.1 GCA_031263525.1 Deltaproteobacteria bacterium
GACTGGGCCGCGTTGTCCTGCGCCCCCTTGCGGTACTTGGCGTACTGCGGGATGGCGATGGCGGCCAGGATGCCGATGATGGCGACGACGATCAAGAGCTCGATAAGTGTGAAGCCCTCACGCTTCTCGTTAATCTTCGTGAACATGTGCGTGCTCCTTGGAAAGGCCTATCGGCCAGTTTGTTGCCGGGCCGACGGCCCGGAGAAGAGTTGTGCGAACCGAAAAGTTGTTCGCTCGACTATGTGCTATGCAAACTTCATGCCTTCATTATGGGGGCCAGGACGGACAAGAGATTTTATGAGAAGAAGCGGGTCCTGAGGCGTCAGGGCAGAATTTTTGCTGAGTCCTGTGCAAGATGTGGTGCCGTGGTGACGATGTTGGTTCAAAAAGGGGGAGCAGGACTTGCCCGATAGCCTGCCGCGATGTCTGATAACGCACGGTTTTGGCAATTTAGGTGCACGCATAATTAGTATTATGTCTCATGGCCAGCGAAACTGGTAGTTCTCGTCAGAGTACTGGGAATTTGCCGCAGTCCATGGGAGAGATGGACTGGGGCTATTACGGCGGTCTATCTGGGGGGCATGCCCCATTCGCGAAATTCCGGCCAACAGAAATCTGATGGGCTTCCAGGGCGCGTCAAAGGCACGAACTTCAGCCTGAATGTCAGTTAAGGCTGACGGGAAGGTAGGTCTTGCCTTCACGTGCCTTCTCTCACAGTGCAGGCCAGAGGGGGAGCATGTCCTGGGAGAGGTCTGAGGGGGGATGTCAAGGGTTGTGTCACGGGGCGATAGTGGCGTGGTAATGCGTCAGGCGAATGACATGCCGATCGGCAAGAGGGCGTAACCGAAAAGAAAGCAAGCCAGAGGATTCCGCGCGAGGCGAAGTTTCAGCCGGAGGCACGAGGTATTCCGGGGCTGAAAAATCTGAACAGCGAGAGGACGGCACTCAGCGTGCAAATGAGGAAAACGGCGACGGCAGCCAGGTACCAGCCCTCGTTGGTGATGGGTGAATTTGTGTAGATGACGGCGAAACGTGCCGTCTCCCTCTCTAGCGCGGAAGGGTCAGCCCCTTCACCCAGCTTGGCCCGCGCCAGGAAGGAGACTATCCTTGAGTTGGCAAGCGCCGGGAGATCCCGGCGCGGGGTGTAGAAGGAGCGGGAGAAGTTGAGCGCCGCACGGAGCCTCACGTAAGCAAGATATGTATCCGTTCACGGGGGGCAATGTTGTGGAGATTGACCCTTCCACCGGACCGGACTCCAACCTTTCTCGCCCCCCTATTAACTCGGTCCTCATGCCCCTTGTGTTGTTCCCCCAGGTATCCACCACTTCAGAGCCTACTGCCCCTCACATCCCCGTGAACATATACCAAGATATGCCCCTTCGGCCTCTCCCCTGGACTCCAGGTTGGAGGCCATCTCAGCCAGCTAGTCTGCGTCCGTCTGGCTTGTTGAGCCCACGGGCAGGTACCAGTTGTTGGATCTGAAGTAATGAATTGCGGCATCGGCCTCGTTCGATTCGAAGACCAGGGCGCGGGCCCGAGCGAGCTCCTCGGAGGCCTTCGTCTCCATGAACCCGCCCAGGAAGGCCAGGAACGCCGTTGCCAGTGCCAGCGCCTTAATCCAGCGGGGAAAGTGCCTAGCAGGTCTCATGTCCGGCCCTCCGTTTCGGAGTTCGAGGGTCTTGAGTGCGTCTTGTCCAGATCCGACTGGGCAGGGGGGACAAGGAGGCAGTCCCTCTCATGGAAGATTATCATGAAAGAGTTTTCCGGGGTCTCGGCACCGGAGACACCGCGACATGCAGCTGCGTTGCATGACGCGGCTTTCATGGACCGGGGTGCCGCCGTGCCGCATGAAGGTGTAGGGCCGCTTCGTCAAACATGCGGTTCTCGAGAAGAAGGGTGACCTTGGAGGCGAGGAAGGAGTGAGACTCCGCCAGGGAGCGGTACTTAGCGAGAGTCTGACCGTTGCGCAGTATGAGCCTGTAGTCGAGAGGGTCCAGCCTCAGCCCCTGGTCCCAGGCTGCCAGGGTCTCCGCCCTGGTCCAGATTGTAGAGGATTAAGCCGAGCATGAGGTAGTTGGCCGGATAGTTAGGACGGAACCAGTAAGTTCCCTTAGCACGGCCAGGGCGGCACGGTCGTCCCCTGCCTTCCTGAAAGAGTCGGCACGGAGGGCCAGGAAGTTCAGGTTCACGTCATAGGGGATGAAGGTCCTGCTGGACTGGTCGCCGAAGATCCTGAGGAATGCGGCGGCCGTCCGGGTGACTTCTAGATACCGTCCGCTGGCATAGAGGTATTCCAGGGGAGGAAAAACGTTGTAGTACATGTAAGTCGGCACATTGCGGGCTGGAGGCCCGTCGCCTCCCGAGGCCAGGTTTTCCCATTAGCCTCGGAACGGCGGAGAAAACGGTCGTAGAGACCTCCTTCAACGGCATTTATCCCGGCCTGGTAATCCTGTTTCAGTTCTGCCAGCCACATGCAGTGGTCGTCAGGGGCAATGTAGTGCATATATGGTCTGACCATCTGTCCGTACATGAAGAAGACGCTTCTTCCCTCCCGGGTATTTGCCGGAACAAACGCGTCGGAAAGCCATCCTCCATGGGTGACATCAAGGTGCTGTCTGGTCTGGTTGGGAAAGTGGCGTGCGCCAACTTGGAAGGTTCCGGCATGGCCACGATATCGGGGAAGAAGAGGCAAGTCAGCAGGACAAGGGTGACGTAGGGACGGACCGAGTAGGCGTACTGCAGGGCCGCGACTGAGAACTAGCCGTTGTAGTGGACGGCCAGGGCCTCGGGCGGCATGAGGGCAAGGTCAGGGAAGTAGAGTTCTGTGGACTGATAGCCGGATGCCGAGTCGGATTCGTCGGCCCTGTCGGCGGCCATGAAAAGCGAGCTCACGGCTACGGTGGCGGCGGTTATGGAGGTATCCGTTCACGGGCAGGTCGCCCCGGCCACAGAAAGAGCCAGTCCTGGACCCGGAAGAAGGCGGCTCTGGCCCCGCAGGAAGGCTCTCCGGACCCGGGGGAATGCCGTTCTGAACTGGGAGGATGGTCGCTCAAGACCCGGAGGAAGGCCGCCCTGAACCATGCGTGGGGATGAACTGGGTCGCGCTGTATTTCCTGTGCTTTCTTCTGTGAACAGATACTTATGGAGGCAGCGAGGGGCCTGAGTCGGCCGTGGCCGTGAAGCCATCTCCCCAGCTCTCCCAGTTCGAGGCATACTGGCAGGAACCATGCGGTTAAGGCGGGGTAACTGTTCAGGTATCTGTTCACGGACGAAAGTGGGGGAACCGGCAGCAGGCCCCAGCTCTTCCTCATTCTTGGTGAAGGATGGCTTTCCTCCGGGCCTGGGCGGCTTTCCTCCGGGGCCCGGACGGCCTTCCTCCGGAGCCCGGACGGCTTTCCTCCAGAGTCAGACCGGCCTTCCTTAAGGTCCAGAGCGGTCTTCCTCCAGGCTTGAGCTGTCTTCCTCCGGCTCCAGGACAGGCTACCTCCGTGGCCAGGGCGACCTACCCGTGAACGGATACCTGTTCAGGTGCCCTCCCAAGAGGAGTTCAACTGGAGGCCTTTCCAACCAAAATGCCCTCTGCAGAAACTATTCCCCCTAATATGAAGTATTCATTGTTGACTCTTCAGCTTCAAAGGTTCCTCATCTGGGCTCTCCTTCTCCGAAAAGGCCCTCAACAGAGGGACACTTACTACGAAACTTCCGGCATGTTGCGGCGTACTTTGCTGACGCCGCAACATGCCGGGCCTCCGGGAGGGCCCCCGAGGACCGCCCGGAGGTGCCGGGCTCCCAGCGGCCGGTCCTG
>JAISFP010000026.1 GCA_031263525.1 Deltaproteobacteria bacterium
GGAAACCTCCCCGGACCTGACTTTCCCGGATCGCATGCACGCTCGCGGGGTGAGCGTGCAGAACGGCGCCCGGGGACGACCAAATCCCTCCGCCCGCCCCCCCGGGGCGGGCCCGGCCCGTCTGTACAGCCTTTCGGGCCGCGGCCCGGAAGGCCCCTTCGATTCGGAGCGTGCCGGGGGACATGTCTCCCGTGACCGTTCACGGCCCTCTGGCTGCCCCGCCGAAGGCGGGACGCGCCAGCCCGGACGGCGACCTGTTACAGGGCCGCCGCCAGTTAAAAGGGGGTACGGCGTAAACTAGCCTAAACGCCTGCAGTGTCCCCGTTCAGTACCTGAATGGTTACCTGACAACGCTCTCCGTCATGGCTGGCCTCAATCAGACACCTGCCCCATCCACAAACATAGCCATTCTGGCCGTCATCCGACACCGGACCAGCACGCCGTCATGGCATGGCAGGCACTACCCGGTAAAGGCAAGCGCTTCACCATGCCCAAGCCGGTCGACTTGCAGCACCAGGCGGAATCGCCCCCGTGAAGGAAGACTTAGACGGCAATGCGGATCAGATCCAGACAGTACGGATCGTATCCGTTCACGGGTAGGCCGCCCTGGCCACGGAGGCAGCCTGTCCTGGAGCTGGAGGATGGGCACCCTGGCCACGGAGGCAGCCTGTCCTGGAGCTGGAGGAAGGCCGACCAGGCCCCGGAGGAAGGCCGACCAGGCCCCGGAGGAAGGCCGACCAGGCGCCGGAGGAAGGCCGACCAGGCCCCGGAGGAAGGCCGACCAGGCCCCGGAGGAAGGCCGTCCAGCCCCAGGAGGAAGGCCGACCAGGCCCCGGAGGAAGGCCGTCCAGCCCCCGGAGGAAGGCCGTCCAGCCCCCGGAGGAAGGCCGTCCAGGCTCCGGAGGAAGGCCGTCCAGCCCCCGGAGGAAGGCCGTCCAGCCCCCGGAGGAAGGCCGACCAGCCCCAGGAGGAAGGGCGACCAGGCCCCGGAGGAAGGGCGACCAGGCCCCGGAGGAAGGCCGTCCAGGCCCCGGAGGAAGGCCGACCAGGCCCCGGAGGAAGGGCGACCAGGCTCCGGAGGAAGGCCGTCCAGCCCCAGGAGGAAGGGCGACCAGGCCCCGGAGGAAGGCCGTCCAGGCACCGGTGGAAAGCCGTCCTGCAACAGGAATGATGAAGATCTTGGTCCTGCTGTAGGTTCCCCCGCTTTCGTCTGTGAACAGATACTACGGATCACAAAGAACAGTGCAGATTATTTAGCAGTCACCCAGACTTAGCGTACTGGATGAGCCAAAATCGAGAACCGCATCTCTATTCTTAGGATCACGCCAGAATCCTGAGCCCTTCATGGCCGGATAGAGCTTGACAGGGTCTCTCAGGGCCAGTATCATCAATACAAATTCGCTCGTCAGCCATGAAGTCCAGGCAAAGTCAAGGACGATGCCGATGCTGTCTCAAGACCGGGCCTTGCCCTTATGCCTCTGCGGTCGAAAGGTATGCTCCCAGTCCATCCGACTTCCGCCGGATGCCGACGACATATGCCATAGCAAAAATCAGACGTTTCGTTTTGATTCTACATCATCTTTTTCCATTCAATGTTCACCAGTTTGTTTTCTGCCAAAGCATGAATGCGCAGTTTCCTGGCTACACCAGCCGAAAATAAAAACAAGCTGAGTGCTCTTATAAAACACATGAGGAATCAGAAAAATGGCACCCAGAAAGGTTCCTTTCTATTCTTTCAGAATTGAGCTCAGGGGTATAAGACCTAAGATCTGGCGTTACTTTTACGTTCCGTCCAACATCACGCTCGCTCGTTTTCACCGTGCAATACAGGACGTGATGGGCTGGATGGACTGCCATCTGTATTCCTTCACGATTTACGGCGAGGAATACTACTTTTCGGGAGACGGCGATCCGAACATGCTTCTGGGGGAAAACAGCAACGAGGAGCTCGCGAAAATCAAGCTGAACAGGCTCGGCCTCTCGAAGGGCTCACAGTTCCTGTACCTTTACGACATGGGCGACTCGTGGGAGCACGTCATAAAGTTGCTAGACACCGACTACGTCCCCAAGTCGCCGGGGCAGATGTACGGCTGCTTCAAAGGGGCGAGGGCCTGCCCTCCGGAGGACTGCGGGGGTGTCTGGGGATACAGAGAGCTTCTGGAAAACCTCGCGGATCCCGACCGCGGCGAGGACGAAGAGACCATGGAATGGACGGGCTACTTTGACGATCCCGAGGACTTCGACATCGAGCTCATCAACAGGATGCTCAACCGGCCGTGACGCGCCCCCTGACTCTCGCGCTGACTTGCGACCGGCCCGCTTCCGGAGGGCGGACTGACCGGTTCCGGAGGACGGTCTGACCGGTTCCGGAGGGCGGAAGCCCCGGTCCGGGAGGGCGAACTTGACGGTCTGCCCTCTTTCATTTAAATTCAGCGTAACTGTTCAGGTGCCCCTCCATTGAGGGACTTTATCATGAAAGAGTTTCCGGGGCATCGCCACCGGGGACGCCTCGACATGCAGCCGTGTCGCATGACAAGGCTTTCATGGACCTGGGTGCCGCCGTGCCTCATGAAGGTGTAGGAGGGCGTAAGGCTTGAGAAAGGGGAGGCGACCGGTCGGTTCCGAATGGCCGTCCGACCTGGCTCATGAGGCAGACCAACCAGGTTCCAGGTGGTACCCGGTCCGGTTTCTGAGGGCATACGGCCCGGATGCGAGGAGGCGACCTGCCGGTTCCGGATTGACGACACCTGGCTCATGAGGCAGTCCAGCCCGGTTCCATGGGTGCCCGGCCCGGTTTCAGAGGGAGTGCGGCCCGGATGCGGGGAGGCGACCGGCCGGTTCCGAATGGACGACACCAGGCTCATGGGGCAGTCCTGCCCGGTTCCAGGGAGTGCCCGGCCCTGTTTCAGAGGGAGTGCGGCCCGGATGCGGGGAGGCGACCGGTCGGTTCCGAATGGACGACACCAGGCTCAAGAGGCAGTCCAGCCCGGTTCCAGGGGAGCCCGGGCCAGTTCCGGAGGCCGCCCAATGTGCTCTGGAGGCTGAGCAGCCAGTTTGCGGGGGTCGCCCGGCCTGTCACCGGAGACTTGCCGGCACGGTTACGGGGGCGGCTGTCCGAAACCCTGCCGTGAACGGATACGTCTTGATCTGAGGTGAATGAGCCGGTACAATCGTGTCTGACAAATTTGCAATCCGGCCTGAAGCCTCATCTACAAAAGAGGATGCCGGTCCAAGTTGCCTCCGGGCTTTGCCTTCTCCTTCTGCGGCTGACCGCTCGGCTCCCTATGATTTTAAATTCCGCATGAACGCCGACCTCAAACCAGCCAGAGGAGGTCAAGCGTTCCGGCTCGATTCCGCGCTGTCTTCTCAGGGCCAGGGTCTTTCTTTCCTCTCTGACTTTTGTCGACTGGATCTTTTCACGGCGGTCATAGCCGGGAAAGACAAACAAGCGGGGTGCAACTTGAAAACGCCTTCAGTAGCCAGAAAAAAGTCTTCCCGAAATGTTCCGTTCTTTTCTTTCAGGATAGAGCTGCTGCATATCGCCCCAGAAGTTTGGCGCGAATTTTACGTTCCATCCGACATATCCTTGGCCCGTTTGCATTTAGTAATACAGTATGTAATGGGATGGGAGAACTGCCATCTTTTTTCTTTTGACATTCGCGGTGATACTTACGACATCGGGGATGATTACAAAAATTTTCTGCTTACCGGTAACGAGAGATACACGCCGCTCTCGACAATCAAGCTGAACGTACTCCGAATCTCGACGCGCACCCGTATCAGGTACCTCTACGACATGGGGGACTGTTGGTTGCATGTCATCAAACTGCTCGACCGTAACTACGTCCCAGAGACACCGAAACAGAAGTGCGGCTGCATAGCGGGGAAAGGGGCCTGTCCTCCGGAGGAATGCGGGGGTGCTTCCGGTTACGACCAACTTCTGGAAATCCAAGCGGATCCTGCCCACTACGACCCGGAAGAGAGGTGGGACGAAGACGATCCGATAGATCCCGAAGCCTTTGACATCGAACTCATAAACAGCAGGCTCAGCAGTCTGTAATGCTTCGCCAGACCGCTTCGCTGGCCTGCGGAGCCGTCTCCGGAAAAAGCGCGCACCGAAACGTCCATTCTCTTCCCAGCAACATCTAAGACCTGTGCAAGAAATGGAGTTATTGTCTTTGCTTGCCTCCAGATATACGGTCTGAAACTGGACGCTAGCCAGCGCGCAAGAATTCGGTCATGCCAGCTCCGCCTGACCGCTCTGTTTGGCAGTATGACCTAGTTTGCTTCCAGTTAACAGTACCAACGTCTATACCTAGAATTACTCCTGTTAGTTGAATTTCAATTTATACGAATGATCTGCTTGAATGCAAAATATATATGAATTATCACATTTAATACTTCAATCATATTATTGCCTTTTCATTTAAATACGACTGAATCAGGCGGCGAGCTGGTCCCCCTCGCCTGCTCACAAGGTTCCTTATTATCCTCCAATTCGTTCATATTTACCTGAAAGTTTAATAAGGAATATAAATTAACAATTATTATATAAACAATCAAAACAAAACAAAATTCTTTAATTCATTTGATGTATTTCAAATTTATTAAATGTTTAAATAGTATTTTTAGTTCTAAATATTTTCCACTGATATATAAATTTTCCAGAAAACTCTTCAATAGAAGCATACAATACATAAGAATTATTCACTGAGAGTAGGCATCCAATTCATTTTTAACTCAAACTAAGAGTTTAAAATCAAAAATTAAATAGTTTGACAACAAGCATCGTCCCCCGGCCGGGGCGGCCCGGCTGGGCGATGCTCAGCCAGGCCGGCCTCGTGAGGAAGCTCTCGTCAGCCACGGCCTCCATCTCGGAGAAGAGACGCCAGGGCACGGCGAAGCTCAGGAGGTCGCGTCCCAGGAGCCGCCTCATGGCCACCCTGGCGGAGATGTCGGTCAGGCCCACCACCGCCCTGGGCGACTCAGAGGCGCACTCCGCCAGGGGGAAAATGGCGACGGACATGCAGCCGGCCGAGAAGGGCATGCAGACCCCGTCCATGTCCTTGCGGGAGTAGTTGGCCAGCACCGCGACGGCGGAGAGCTGGGTGCAGTCCGCGAGCATGAGCGCCACCTCGGGAGGCGAGTCCGTCTCTGAAAGAGGACGCAGGATCTCGAACGGGCTCTCGGGGAGCCTCGGGAGAGTGGAAAAGGACGCCATGACCGTCTCGGGGTCCCTCTTGAACCCCTCCCCGTCCCCTAACTCGCGGAGCACCTCGCGCGAGGCGCCCTCCGCGCGGAGCTCCTCCAGGGACGCCCTCCCGTCCTCGAAGCGGGAGTTCCCGCAGGAAAGAAGCCTTGCCGACCCCATGAAGCCTCCCGGAAAGCCGAAGCCCGGCCTCCCCAGCCCGAAGCCGGCAGCCGCCCCGGGGCACCGCACGGTGTCCGCGGAGAAGGATTCCGCCCTTTTCTCCCTGAACGCGTGGGCCACCAGGAACATGGAGCAGCCGAAGCCGCCCTTAAGCGATACCCGCCCGGTCACGCTCTTTGTCCCGGGCAGGGGATCCCCGCTCCTGCAGAGCCCCATTACCGGGTGCCTGAGCTTCAGGTGCCTCGCCACTTTCGACTCCATAAGGCCTCCTTCCCGCTCCCGGAAGAGCGGAGCTGCACGGGAACCGTCCCGAAGGAACTCGCGGACGCGCTGTTCCCAGATCCGGGCTCCGGTCACTGATCTCGCCGGACGCGTCACGCCCGGAAACGAGAGCCATGCCGTTAGTTTCTGCATGAAACGGCACATCTTCCGTGGAACTCAAATGCCTGATATTGGAAAGACTGATACTAAAACTCGCAGATGAGATGACAGCGGATACTTAAACAGATAACATCAGAAGCGTGAGAACTTGCCTGTAACATCCGCAATATTGACCGGCCTGAACTCCACTTCTCAACTGCGCTTAGCCTGCCGGAACTGGAACGCATGATCCGCAGTGGAGATTGCGAGTTGCGTTTCAGGCTCCCATGCCAAAGTCTGTCAAAGTTTACCAAAGCATGCCAGAATACAGAAAGGAAATGCAACTCTGCACCTCTCCCAACTCTACAGGGAACCATGTCGGTACCCGGAAAAATTTGACATGTCATAAATTTTGGAACTGGCACGGTTCCATTCACATAAACATTTGCCGACAGAAAAGGGAACTCAACAAGTTCCCAAAAAAATATGGAATTTAAATATTATATATCTGATTGAAAAGAATATGCTAATTTTTAGATTTTTTTAAAAGAGACCAAACGACATCACGCTCCAAGTCGATTTGTCCCTATTTAGCGCAGGGAACTTATAAGGTTCCCCTGCTGTTCCTTCGGTTTCAATCAAGGAACTTTTGTAACCATTCAGGTACCCCTCTATAGAAGACATTTTTCGGGGGAAGAGAGCCATGATGAGGAACCTTTGAAGTTAAAGAGTCAACTATTGATACTTCATGCAGGGGTAAATAGTATCTCGAGGGTATTTAGGTTGGTCAAGATCCCCCTGTTGGGTCCCCATTAGGAAGGTACCTGAATGGTTACGAACTTTTTCAGTCACCGGGCTGCCCCAATGGTTTACGCCCATGAAACCTAGCCTCACCAGAGACACGTGCTTCGGTTTGTTGTCACGGAACTTTTCCGGTTACCAGAAACGTCCGTCGGGTCGTTGAAATGGAACTTATCCGGTTCTATGGAACGTCCGTCGGTTTATGACAGTAAAACTTTGGCAGTAGCCAGGAATGTCCAGTTCCTCACGTTTGTGGAACTTTAATGGTTCCCGAAACAATTATGATGTAACGCAATAAGACAATGCGCGGACGTTGGAAAAGACTTCTCGTGACGGCATGATGGGAACCTGAAGGGAACCTGAAGGGAACCTGATGGGTTCCGAAGGGACGTACCTCTCCCGCGGCGGAGCGTGAAGGGCGGTTAGCCGAGCTCGCGGTCGGTTCCGCCGATCAGTGAGCCCCGGCCTATGCCTTTCCAGAGGCTCCTGGACATGAAGCTCGCATCCACGTTCGACTCCATCTCGCGGAAGAGATTCCAGGGCATGGAGAAGCTCAGGAGATCGCGGCCCAGGATACTCCACATGGTGTGCCTGCCGGAGATGTCAAGCATCCCCACCACGGCCCTCGGGGTCTCCGAGAGGCATTCGGCCAGGGGGTAGAGGCCTATGGACATGCAGGCCGCGGCGTGGGGGATCGTCACCCCGCCGTCCCCCCTGCGCGCGAAGTTGGCTAGCGTCGTGAGCGCCGCTAGCTGGAGGCAGTCGGCCAGGAACACGACGGCCTCGGGCGGCTCCTCCATGTCGGCGAGGCGCATGAGCACGGCGTAGGGCATGACAGGTATGCGCGGCATGGCGGCGTACCACTCGCCCACGAGCCCGGGATCCCTCTTGAAGCCCTCCCCGTTCCCGAACTCGTCCAGCACCTCCCGCGACGCGCCCGCAGCCTCCAGTTCGGAGATCGCCGCGCGCCCCTCCTCGCACCCGGAGTTCCCGCACGAGAGCAGCCTGAGCGAGCCCCCGTAACCGCCGGGAAAGCTCCAGGCGGGGTCAGCCAGGCCGAAGGCCGTAGCTGTGGCGGGGCACCTCACGGTCTCGGAGGAGAACATGGCCGGCCTCCCCTCGCGAAAGACCCTGGCCACGAGGTACATGGCGCATCCCCAGCCGCCGGCGAAGGTCCTTCTCGGCGCGAAGCTCCGAGCGCCGGGCCACGGCTCGGCGCTTCGGAAGATCCCCAGGGGCGGGTGCCTGAGCTTCAGGCGTTCTTCCAAGACTGACTGCACTGTGACTCCCTTGCCGCGGACACGCGCAGTGTCGCGGACTTGCGCTAGACCGGCAGCAAATCCCAGCCTTCGGCCAGCCAAAGAAGCCCCTGCCGCATGGCGGGGACGGTCGGCGCACCCGGACTAAAGATACCCGCGCCGCATGACGGGACCGGACGGCGAATCGGGCTGTCGGTACCCGCGCCCATGACGGGGCCGGACGGCGAATCGGGCTGTCGGGACCCGCGCCCATGACGGGGACGGGAAGCGAATCGGGCTGTCGGGACCCGCGCCCCAGGACGGGGACGGGAGACGAATCGGGCTGTCGGGACCCGCGCCGCATGGCGGGGCCGGACGGCTTCTCGGGCTGTCGGGACCCGCGCCCCATGACGGGGACGGACGGCGAATCGGGCTGTCGGGATCCGCGCCCCATGAAGGGGACGGGAGGCCAAGGGGGAAGAAGGCCGGAATCACGACCCGGTGACGTGCCTCTCGTACATGGTCCAGACGGCCTCCAGGCGCCTGTCGAAGAACTGCGGGCAGTACAGGCTGGCCACATGGACGCTGTCCATGACGCCCAGGGTCGCTTCGGCAAGCGGGGCGAGGCTCTCCTCGGCCACGCCGCGGTCCGCGAACGCCCGCTTGAAAATGTCCAGGAGGTCGGGGAAGAACTCCATGCCCAGGGTGCTCACGGACTGGCTCATCTCCAGGGGGGGCGTGTACACGCTCCTCAGGAGGAACCTGTAGCAGGGGGGATCCTCCTCGAGCCTGTCCTTGAGGGACACGAAGTAGCGCCTGAGCCCCGCCAGGATCCCGTCCTCGGTGAACCAGGCGCACATGATCCGGAGCTCGCGCTCCATCACCCGCCTGAGGAGCCCCATGAAGAGGTCCTCCTTGCTCTTGCAGTGGGCGTAGACGGACGACTTGCGGATGCCGGCCCCCCTGGCGATGTCGGAGACGTGGGCCCCGTCGTAGCCCCTGGCTGCAAAGAGGCGCAGGGCTGATGCCTGGAGCTTGGTGAAGACGGGCAGGGGTTCGGGCGGGTCTGCGTAGGCAGGGATGTCCAGGGCCAAGACGGCACCTCCGTTGCATCGGGTCCGGCCCGGGCCGCCGCTCCCCGGCGGCACCCGGCACGGCGGAGAAAGGGCTACCGGCCGTCCGGTAGGCATTCGAAATATAGCCAAACCGGGGCGTTCTGTCAACTCCGGGCCCCGGAAGGCGGGGGCCAGCAGGTTCCCGCCGCTTCCCGGAAAGGAGCCGCCCGCGGCCAGGCGGTCCCAGCCGGGCTGCGGCCCGCAGGGCCCGGCCAGGGACACAGCTCAGGACCCGGTCTGGCGGCAGCCCGCAGGATCCAGGCTGGGGAACCCGGCAGGACCCGGCCAGGGACACCGCTCAAGACCCGGTAGAACGCCGGCCCTCCGTGCCCCCGACCGGAGGACGCCGGCCCGCTCTGCCGTCCCGGAAGGCTCAAAGCCCTGGCCTCCTGGCGGAGCATCCGAGGACGCCGGGCCAATGGTCCGAGCCGTGTCCTCAGGCGATGCTCGCCCAGACGTGGCGCTCCAGGAAGCTCCCGCCGACGTTGTCCTCCATCTCGGCATACATCTCCCAGGGCACCGAGAAGGAGAGGTACTCGCGGCCGACGAGCCTGCGCATGACTTTCCGCGCATGGATGTCGGTCAGGCCCACCACTGCCCTGGGTGAGTCCTTCCCCCGCTCGGCAAGGGGGAAGACCGCTATGGACATGCAGGCGGCGCAGAAGGGCACCGTCACGTGCTCGAACCCGGCGCGGGCGTAGCCCGCCAGGATGGTCAGGGCGGAGATCTGCTGGGGGTCGGCCAGGAAGATGACCACCTCGGGGGGATCGTGCAAGCCTGAGAGCGGGGCGACGTTCAGGTGCCCCGAGTTCGGGGGCAGGCGCGGCATGCTCCCGTAGGACTCCGTCATGATCTCCGGGCTCTTCTTGAAGCCCTCCCCCTCGGAGAAGAGCTCGAGCCTCTCCGCCGAGGCGCCCAGTCGCCTCATCTCCTCAATGGCCGCCCTGCCCTCGGCGCAGTGCCTGTTACCGGAGGAGACGAGCCTCACGTTGCCCATGATGCCGCCGGGCGCCTCGTAGGCCGGCCTGGCCAGTCCGAAGCCACGGAAGGCCCCGCCGCAGTGGACGGTCTCCGTGGAGAAGGAGCATGCGGTGCCCCTCGTGAAAGCCGCCTCCACCAGGGTCATGCTGCATGCCCCGACCGGCATGTACTCAGTCCTCCTGGCGAACTGCCTGGCCCCGGGGGCCGGCGTCCCGCTTCTCCAGAGACCCAGGGGCGGGTGCTTCAGCTTCACGGCGCTGGCCGTCTTCGATTCCATGTCAGCCTCCCGCAGACGCGGCCTAACGCGCAACGCCCGGGGCCGCGAAGCCACGCCAGCGAGGAAAATTCCGGAAAGTCCCGGATCCGGCCGCTGGCCACGCGGCGCTGGCGTCACCCTGCCCGGTCGGATCCGGGCCGGCGATGCCGCATCTGACATTATTACGCGAGTATAGGCCTGAGCCGTCGGGGCTGTCAAAGAATTTCACGCACTTGCGAAACTCGCGGGTTCCCAGGCGGATAACCTTGGGCCCCCCCTGGGACCATGGGGTTCCGCCCCGCCGCTGTTCGGCGCCGCTCTCCCGAAACTCCCGGCAAAAATTGCTGAGACACGCCTGTCACATGACAATTTCGAAATTTATATTAATTGAAATTAACAATAGTTTTACAGACATGACATTTAAAATTAATTTCAATTTAAAATAAATCACTTGATTTGCGAAACATTTGAAGTTTTTCAGATACATTCGACCTGTCCGGCATCTGCCGTTTGCCTGTCACTTTTCCTTTTCCAGGCAATTCCTGTTTGCCAGATACTTCCCGCTAACCAGAGAATGGAGCTCCCGTGCCGCAAAAAAATGCCACGCGGCCCGGCACGTCGGGAAGCCCTTATGCCCTAGGTCCGACGCCCAGCTTACCCGGGAGTTCCCATTCAGGTCAATTTCCTGAACAATTCGCCTTCCCGCTCCAGCTTCGTTTCCCGCCGGCCGGTGCCGCCTGACGGAATGGCGCGCTCATGATGCCCCTCCTGCCCGCCAGAATGACTCAGGCATGATGACCGCCTCCCCACCTGAAAGCCCTATATCCCGACATATAGAAGTCAGGCTCCTTGGGCAGAGGCTAAGAAGCGTGCAGGCGCGGAAGCGAACATGCCTGCAGGCGATAAGCCGTGCATGCCTGCTGGCACTGAGGCGAATATCTTGTCCGTTGCCGACGGTCGTCGAGGCTATCATGGCATGCATGCGCACAGCCATACGGAGCAAGGAGCCTGGGAACTCGCAGAGTCCCGCAACGCCAGGCGGCGCTCCCTAGAAGCTGTTGATGTAGCTCTCGAGCATGGACCAGGACGACTCAAGGCGGATCTGCACGTTCTGCGGGCAGTACATGCAGGCAACGTGCAGGCTGTCCATCACGGCGTTGCAAGCCTCAACCGCGCCGCGGATGCCGTCAGGGGGCACGCCCCCGTCGGCCAGGCACATGGCGAACAGGCTCTTGGCCCTGCCGAAGAGCCTCTCGCAGACCTGCAGCACCACCGCCTTGAGCTCAGGGGGAGGGGTGTAGAGGGATCTGAGGAGGAAGGACAGGACCGGCGGGTCCTCCTTCATGCGCGCGGGGAGCTCCTCGAGGTAGCTCCTGAGCCCCGTGAGTATCCCGCCCTCGTCCAGGCGGTCCCGGACGGTCTCCAGCTCGAGCTCCGCCGACTCGCGGACGAGCGACAGGAAGAGATCGTCCTTGCTGCTGCAGTGGGTGTAGACCGAGGACTTCCGGACGCCCGCCACCCTCGCTATCTCCGATATGTGCGCCCCCTCGTAGCCCCTCTCGGAGAAGAGCCTGATGGCGGAGGACTTCAGGCGGGCCAGGCGGGATTCTGGGGCCACCCCGTTCCCCGCCGGCAACGTTTCCGGTGTCATGGCGAACCTCCGGGCGGCGCTCCCGCCGCCGGGCCTTGTCAGTCGTTCCGCGCATTATAGGCCGTGAGAGCCGGAGCGTCAAAAATTTACACTCCCCGCCTGCCCCCCGACGGACCCGTTCCCGGAACCCGTAAGTTCCCGTGGGAGACCCGGGTCCGTTCAGTACCCAGATGTCCGCAGGAGACACGGCATCCCAGCGCGGCGTTCCGAAACGGAAGCCATCCGCGACACGGAACCCCCAGGTTCCCCCGCAGGATTCCGGACCTCCTCCTCTGCCCCCGGACGACCGTCCGGCACCCCTGGCCGACACCTCCTGCTCAAGCAGTGCGCCACCCGCCGACGTCCGCCGGCCCGGCGGCTAGCTCCCAGGCCAATCCGGACGGCGGGAACCCATCGCGTTCCCGTCCGCCGGACCTTCCGGACCCAGGACCGCGACGTCCCGGTCCGCCTGACCTCTCTGAGAAACTGACCGTCCAGTTTGCTCCGGGCTGGCCCGGCCCCATCCCTGACCCGCGTCCGGCACTGCTTCTGGGAACTCTAACGGTTCCATGCGATCCCCTACTGAACAGCGGTTCCCGGCGACCCCCTTCCAGGCAGGGGAAGCTGTCTCCGCCGACTCCCCTGCCCTCTTCCGTGAGGCAGGCGTGCAAGCGGTTCCGGGCTGCCACTGTCCCCTCCAGGCAGCCCCTGCCTCCTGAGACCCGCGCACCCACGTCGCTCCGGGGAACCCAATGGTTCCCGAATGTCGTCCCTCCCACGTTCTGCAGAACGCTGGGGAGCCGACCTCCAACGCCTCCCCCTGACGCAAGTCGGGGAAGCGTTCCGGGCTGCCACGGGTCCCTTGAGGACCAACTTGCCTCCGGAGACCCGCGCCCCCCATTGTTACGGGAACTCGCTGGTTCCCTGCTGCCGTCCCTCCCAAGTCCTGCAGAACGCAGGGAGAGCCGGCCTCCCTCGCTTCGCCCGGACATAAGTCAGGCAAGCGTTCCGGGCTACCACTATCCCTCCAGGTCCCCCCTGCCTCCGGAGATCCGCGCTACCCAAAAGCTTCAGGGAACCCTACAGTTCCCGATTGCCGTCCCTCCCACTTTCTGCAGAACGCAGGGAGAGCCGACCTCCAACGCCTCCCCCGGACGCAGGTCGACAGGTGTTCCCTGGCTACCCAGATCAATCCAGGTCACCCTTCACCCATTGAGACCCGCCCGCATGGACCAGTCACCCATGCCCCCATGGCACTCCTAAAGTTCCCGGCAACCTCCCCCTCACTGGCTGGGAATTCCATGGGCGAGCCCGGCACCCACCCTCTCTGGGACGACGGACGGCGGGCGGTTCGGGACTGCCCCGGACCTCTCCGGTCCCTCAGCCCCAGCGAATCACGGCCTCCGCACGGTACAACGCCCAGACCGGAAAGACCTCCAGTTCCGTCATTCCGGAAACGGGTCGCACGAACATGCCCTGTCCGTTCCAGGCTCGCAGGAACGCTCCAGGCCGTTCGGGACGTCGCCCGGACCGGAAAGCCTCCCGGTTCGTCCCTTCCGGAACCGGGCCGAGCTAACATATCAAGTCCGTTCCTGGTTCACCGTGGCGCTCCTGCCCGTTCGGGACGATGCCAGGACCGGAAAGCCTTCCAGTTCCGTTCATTCCGGAAGCGGGTTGTGCGTTCATGTCCAGTCCGTTCCTGGCTCGCCGGAGCGCTCCTGCCAGTTTTGGGCAACAACTGCAGGCTTGCGCCGCCTCGACCCGTGACCGTGGCTGGCTTGCGCCGCATCGACCCGTGACCGTGGCTGGCGTGCGCCGCATCGACCCGTGACCGTGGCTGACGGACGCCGCATCGACCCGTGTCCGTGGCTGACGGACGCCGCATCGACCCGTGTCCACGGCAACCGTGCGTCAAATAGCGCAAGGGGAAGCTAAGGCAAAACCTCCGACACCGCCGCCTGGCGGCAGGCACGCCCTCGCTCCGGCGCAGGGACGTGCCAACGCAGAGGCGCGCAAAGTCTCATGCCTGGCATTCTCACGGCACCTGCCGGCCTGCCTGCAAGGCAGTTCACGCGAGGCCCCAGTCCGGCAGAAGCACGGGGGAAGCCGGGGGGAAGCGCGGAACAAGCTCAGATGTAGTCGAAGAGGACCCTCACCCTCGGGAGCAGCTCCTCCAGGGCACGGCGGTCGCTCACCTGGCCGGAGTCGAGCCAGAGGTACATGAGGCGCTCCAGCCCGGCCAGCGGCTCGAAGCTCATGACGCGGTTGAACTTCAGGGAGAGGTTCTCCAGGCTGGTGAGCGAGGACGCGAAGCACAGTTCGCTCACGAGGTTGCGGTCGGCGCGGAGGAGGATGAGTCTCGAGAGCCCCTCCAGGGGCGAGAGGTCCGAGAGGCCGTTGTTGCAGACGTTCAGGTGCTCCAGGTTGCGGAGCCAGGAGAGGGGCCCGAGATCCGAGACGTCCGCGGAATTGAGGTGGAGGTCCCTCAGGCTCGCGAGCCCGGCGAGCGGAGCGAGGTTCTCCGGGCGGTTGCAGTCCAGGTTCAGGCGCTCGAGGCGCGAGAGCCCCGCCAGCGGCGAGAGGTCGGTGACGCGGTTGTTGGGGATGAAGAGCTGCGTCAGGGCCGAGAGCCCCGACAGGGGCGACAGGTCGGAGAACCCGTTGGAGTCCAGGGAGAGCAACGACAGACTCCCCAGGCCCCGGAGCGGCTCCAGGCTCGTCGCGCGGTTCTGGTCGAGGTTCAGGCGCTCCAGCATCCTCATGCCGCCCAGGGGCGACAGGTCCGAGGCCCCGTTGCCGGCGAGGTTCAGGCCCCTGAGCCTGGTGAGCCCGGCGAGCGGGGCGAGGTCGGCCACGCTGTTGTGGGCGAGGTTCAGCTCCAGGAGGACCAGAAATCCCGCGAGCGGCCCGGCGTCGGACGCGCGGTTGTCCTCCAGGTCCAGGTGGCGGATGAGGGTCAGCCCCTCCAGGGGGCTCAGATCGCTTATCTCGTTGGCCCTCAGCTCCAGGCGCTTAAGGTTCCTGAGGGAGCTCACGGGGCCTATGTCCGAGACCCTGTTGTGCATGAGGGAGAGCCGCTCCAGGGAGACCAGGCCCTCGAGGCCCTCGAGCGAGCTGATGGAGTTCCCGTCCAGGCAGAGCTCCCTCAGTTCCCTCATCCCGGAGAGGGCCTCGGCGCCGTCGTCCACGGAGTTGCTCTTCAGGCTCAGGATCCTGAGCCTGCGGAGGTTCCTGAGCGGCGAGATGTCGGTTATGCAGTTCCGGTCCAGCCGGAGTTCCGTCAGGCACTCCAGGCCGGCCAGGGGGGCTATGTCCTCCGCCTGGCACTCCGTGAGGTTCAGGTACTCCAGCCGCGCGAGCGAGGCGAGCGGCGTCAGGTCCGGCCCGCGTTCCGCCTGGTGGGCGGCGGGCCCGCCGAAGCCCTCGGCGCCGGGGAAGACCTTGGCGCGGCTGTTCTGGAGATCGAGCTTCCTCAGGTTCGCGAGCGGCCTGACGGCCGCGAGAGTGCCGGGGAAGAGGGAGTTCCCGGCCAGCATCAGCTCCGCCAGGGCCAGGAGGCCCGAGAGGGGGGAGAGGTCCGAGACCTGGTTGTTCATGAGGTTCAGAAACCTGAGCCCCGTGAGTCCCGCGAGAGGCCCCAGGTCAGATATGCGGTTGTTGAAGAGCTGGAGCGAGGTCAGATTCGCGAGCCCTGCGAGCGGCCCCAGGTCGGAGACCGAGTTGAAGGCCAGCTGCAGCTCCCTCAGGTTCGAGAGCGGGGCGAGGAGGTCCAGCCTGTCCAGGCCGAGGTTCGCGAGCCTCAGGTCCTCCAGCTCGGAAAGGAGCGACACGGGCGAGAGCTCGGCCCCGGCGTTGTAGTTGAGCCCGAGCTTCCTGAGCCTCGGGAGGCCAGCCAGGAACCCCAGCTCCCTCAGCCGGTTGTTGTTGAGGAAGAGCTCCCTCAGTTCCGGGAGATCCTCCAGGACGACCTCCTCCAGGCCGCAGCCCGACAGGGAGAGCTCCCGGAGCTCCGGGCAGGAGGCAATCCTCAGGGGCCTCTCGAAGCGGCACCCGTCCAGGTACAGCCCCGCCAGGCCACAGTCCTCCACCAGCCCGTCCTCGTCGGCCAGGGAGACCTGGAAGGGGACGGACATGTCCCACCGCAGGGCGCCGGGTGCGGCCGCGGCGTAGATGTCCGCCAGGGCCGAGACCGCGGACGGCTCGGTGACCGTGTTGGAGAGGACGTCCTGAACGCACATGGGGGTGCAAGGCTCCTCGCGGGCCGGCGTCGGCCGGAGGCTCTCGGAGGGGGGCGGCGGCCCGGCAGACGCGCGGGGCCTGAGGCGGGCTGGGCGTGAAAGAGGCTTGAGGGCGGAGAAGCGGGCGAGGCGCCCGGACGGGTGCCGTCCGGGGAGGTCCGGAACCCACCGTCTAGGTCCGGGGGGACGCGCGGGAGGGGGGCGGAAGGCCGCGGGAGAGGGGGCCGGCGGACCCGTCCCGCCGGTTCCGGCTCAGTCCCTGAATCCTGACCGATCCCGGATCTTCCACTTTATCATGTACCGTAGAAATGCCTCCGTTGTCAATTTTTTCTCGGGCCTCCGCCGGGCCCCTGCCCCGGCCCGCCTGGCCCCCGGATGGCAAGGAAA
>JAISFP010000128.1 GCA_031263525.1 Deltaproteobacteria bacterium
AATCTTCTTCCATGTTTTAAAGCAAATCATGGCGAGGAGGTGCCAGGGCTGGGGTGTTTCCCAGTTTTCCACCCATAGGCTGACAGCCAAAATTCCGACATTTGATTAAACGGGTAATACGGTTTCACCTAAATATGAACGGATGAGAGAGAACATGGAACCATATGGGCAGACGAGGGAGGCCTGCTCGCCGCTTTATTCGTTAATATTTTAATGAAAGGGCAATATTTGAAATTTTTAATTTGATATATTAGATGGTAGAGATTGTAGATGTAATGTAAAATAATCAATTAAAAAAAAATTTGAAACTGTTTCTGGCAATGGGGAATTCATAGGAAAAATTGAAATGGTGAATTCAAATGTCAAAATTCAAATTTGAATTCTCGAACTGAAATTATGACACGGAAGGGCAGACAGATGTATGAAAGACAAGCTTTCCGAAAATATAGAATTTTAAGTTGAGGCTGTCTCGGCAAGAAAGTCAAGCGCGGCTCCTCCATTGAAGGGGGTCGAGACGAAAAAGCACCTGCCGGACAGGCCAGCAGGCGCTGGGGGGGCCGGGCCAGCCTGAAGGCGGGTCCGGTCGATGCGGACGAAAAATGGCTAGAAGTTGTAGGTGAGGTTCATTGTCCCGCTGATGCCGGGCGGGTGCCGGCGGAGCCGAGGACCCCGATGTCCAGAGTCAGGCTATCGGTGGCGGCGACGGAGAGCCCGATCTCGCCGATGCCGCTCCCGCCCTTGAGTTCTGGAACGTCCGCGGGCAGGTCGCGGATCCTGGCCCTGGCCCTGCCGTCGAGCTCGTGCTCGCAGCCCACGCCGAAGAAGGGCTTCACCGTGCCGGGAATCGCCGCCGTGAGCCTGATTCCCGCGCGGAGCCTGCGGGAGCTTACGTCGTCGAAGCGGATCCGCTCGCCGCAGGCGACGTGCTCGTTGCCGCCCTGGCGGGTGAAGAGCCAATTGCCGCAGAAATCAATCGACGTGGAGTCGGTTACGTTGAAGACGTGGCCGACGCCAACGTGGAACCCGGAATAGTTTGACTTCAAGTCGTAACTGTACTCGGACCCGAACTCGACGTTCCTGAAGGCGACCGAGGCGCGGCCGGCGCGGAACGACGCGTCGGCGCATGTGAACCCGGCATCCGACTTCGCTAAGTCGAGCCTGACGAGAAGGAGGCCGCCGACATGCTCGGCGTTGCATGTCCCGCGGACGGAACCTGGCCCGGCGAAGTCGTTGAACGGGTCGTGGTCGACGTCGCCTGACTCGAAGAACGCTGCTACGGTCAAGCGTCCCGCGGAGACGTCGGCGCCGCAGGAGGCCCCGAACAGAAGGGAGAGGCCCTTCACGTCCGAGCTCAAACCGGTGCAGTAACGGGACTTGTCGTAGCTTATGAAAGTGAAGAACGAGGGGCCCGCGTCCGACGCGGCGGAGATGGCCTGGGTTATTCCGTCGCCCGCCACGAGACCTGAAGCGTTGCTGAGGAAGGCGGCGGACGCCGCGTGTCCTTCCGAAAGGGCCTTCAGCCGTGCTTTCACACTGCGAAATAACGGGCTGGAGGGGACGAGACTGCTGCCGACGTCCAGTATAAAAGTGACGTCCCGCCTGAGCGGATAGTCCTCATCGTCTCTGATGAGGAATTCTGTGCATGCGGCGTAAAGAGTGGCGGCACGGACTGGCTCCGGAGGCGTCGAGGCGTTCTGTGACGCCTTGGCAAAACAGTCGATGTCGCAGTCGAGAATGACAGTGCCGTTGTCGAAGTCAGCCGTGTTGATCACGTTTGCCACAGGAACGGCGCCGGTGTAACCGGTCGGGACGTAAATCGTGAATTCCGCATTCGGCGCGCCGATACCGTCTACCGTTACTGTTCTGAATTCGGATATCCGGAGTCCGGCCTTTTGACCGGCGCCGACGTTCAAGGCGCCTGTCGCGAGGACGCCGCTGCCGCTTGCAGCGACCGTGTCCTTCGTGACCGTCAGCGTGCTGCCGTAGCCGATATTCACGACGTCGATATCGGAGATGTCAGCGGAGAGTATGCCTTCGAGGCCGATTGTTGCGTCCGCACCGGCTGCGGTCATGGCCAGCGTGTCCACGCCGAAATTGAACGTGCCGGTCGCGTCGGCCCTCCTGAGAATGATTTCCGGAGCCGCGAGAGTTTTACGGACCTCGAACGACACGTTGCCGCCACCGCAGGTTCCCGTCCCTTTAACGCCTGTGGCGACCTCAAGAGCTTTCTTAACCGTGACGTCGTCGAAAAGAGCGCTTGCCTCGCCTCCGTCATCAGTCCAGTCACCGGCTCCGCCGGCCACGGCGGCGTTTCCGTCGAAATTCAGGGTCCTGTTCCCGGCACCGGCTCCGCCAGGATTCGCAGACGCGGAAAGTTCAGCATCGGCGCCTGTGCCGTTACCGCCGGTGATTTCGAGATCCCCGGTCTGAGCGACAACGACATCTCCGCCGGCCGCTGTCGCGTCTCAGGCACCGGATACCAGTTTGAACTCGGCCGTTCCGGCAGCATCGTCGCCACCACGTATGACAAGATTTTGCGCCGTCAACTTTGCTGTCTTTCCCGCAGTGTCTTCACCCGTTACAGAATACGAAGCCTGAATGTCCAGGATGGAGCTGCCGGAGCCTGGGCTGGAAACCGAAACGGCCTGTCCTGCGGCTTCAAGGGTAGCTTACGCTCCGATACCGTCAGTCCCGGTGCCGCCGGGAGTTCCGGCCCTAATCGAGAAGCCGCCGTCAGCGTCACCGCCCAGGACCTCGACATTGCATGTTGCAGTTGCCCTGGCATGACCGGCGTTTCCTGAAGCGGTTCCCCCGCTGCCGCCCGTGACATTGTACTGTGCCGCGGCATTTGCTGCATCGACTGAGACGGCGCCGGAAGTTTCGGTGGCCGTGCCGCCTGTTCCGTCAGTGCAATTATCAGAGGTATCTCCGGCCTTGACATCAGTCATGGCCATGCAGCTGCCGTAAGAACCGGTTTCGGCTCCCCATTTACCGTCACCGTCTGGCCTGCGGCGTCAACAGTGGCAGTGCCGCCGTTTTCCCCGTCACCGGCGGTCGCTTTTCCGCGCACGATCAGCTCTGCGCTGGCCTGTGCCGCATCTTGGATTTAGACCGTAACAGCACCGGTGGAGATGACTCTGGCCGAGCGGTCCTTACTCCAGGATTCAGATTCAGAGAGAGATGAAAGGTCCGGTTGGGCTGCGGCATGACCGGAAGCCCCGTGGCGATCATGCCTCAGACAAGTCTTGAACGGCCTGTCCGGCGCCGCCGGGCCACAGGCCGCGCCTCATCGGGCCCAGGCTGACCCGGAGCCCTGCCCCTTAGGTCCGAACAGGAAAAAAATGGGCAAAACAACCGCCTGGCTCTCGCCTGGACGGCAGTCGCCGGACGGGTAATGCGGGCTGCTGTTGCCTTCCTGTGCCGAGACTCCCGGAACGGCGTTTGAGAGAGGCGTCTTCGCACAGGCTTCGGGTGCCCACGATGTCTGGGAAAGGGTTGTTAGACGGGGAGAAAGATGGAGACTGGGTATTTGTTCACAGACGAAAGCGGGGGAACCTGCAGCAGAGCCCAGAGCATCCTCATACCTGGAGCAGGACGGCTTTCCTCCGGGGCCTGGACGGCATTCCTCCGGGGCCTGGACGGCATTCCTCCGGGGCCTGGACGGCATTCCTCCGGGCCTGGACGGCATTCCTCCGGGGCCTGGACGGCATTCCTCCGGGGCCTGGACGGCATCCCTCCAGCTCCAGGACAGGCTATCTCCGTGGCCAGGTCGTCCTGCCCGTGAACGGATACCAGCGTATTGTGGAATACGGCAATATGGCCGACGGAATTCTCTGTATTTTCGATTAGCGACCAGTCGTCGAAGTTTGTCGGGAAAGTCCAGAATACCGCCATATCGAGTACTGAATCGGTATTTTACATAAAATCCTCCTTTACCTGAACCTGCGGAATCTCCGTTCACGGGGCCTTCTCCCGCCCGGTACCTTCAAGACGGGACTTTCCGATATTTCCGGCCCACCTCTTCAGGCGGAGGACACGCGTAACGGCTATTCCTCCACGACGTCAGCAGTTATATACAATTGAAAATCTGGCGGGAATTGCATTAGACAATATATGGAAACAGTATCCGGCAGCGTCACTTTAGGCTTCAGTCCGCTGACGGTAATATGCCCGTCGACATCGGTAGTATAATTTCCGCTCGGAAAATCATCCCACTTCGACGTATGCGGGGTGGCTATCCTAAACTCATAACCGTCCGGCAGAGTATATCCGTTATATGTGAACCGGAAAACCACGTCGGCAGGCTGACCGTTGATGAAATCGTCGACAATTGTCCCGTTAACCTTGATTTCGTCAATCTCGAATTGGAATTTTAAAGCATCGTTATTAACTCTGAAATCTGAAAAAAAGCTCTGAATAATTCCGATCGGTCCGTCTACGCTGAGGGAAATCCGCTTGGTACGGTCCATGTCGTATTTCCGGATCAACAATCCGTCTACCGTGAATTGCCCTCCCTCGCCTGCCGTATAGCTAGGTGCCAATCCCCCGAACGCGCTCTGGTCCTCCGGGTTGACCGTCACGACTGTCCCGGCAGGGACAGCCACAGCGTTATAATAAACCGTGAACGTAGCTGGCTGCGGGACCATAAATTCAAATTCGTATGGATTCAAGGTGTAGTAAATAGTTTTGTCGCCTCCTATGACGCTGAATTCCAATCCGTTCGATTCCTGTCCAGCCACGATCGCTCTGACCGGATACGGGGACACATCCGACAGCAACGCCTGGAGCGTAAGAATCACGTTGCCAGGCACGGGTCCGACCTGCACCGTGGCCGGCAGACCTGCGAAAGTAGCAGGATCCCCGGAAATCGTCACCTCCGTGCCAACCGGCAAAGGGGTGCCGTCATAATCTATCGCGAACGTTATATTGGAATTTTCAAGGAAAGCTATGGAAGATCCATCGGCTTCCAAATTAAATGCGTCCTCATAGAATTTCGTAGGCAATTTTATCTCGTTGCTCGTGACCGGGCCAGCAGGACCGTCTATCCAGACACTTATCGGGGCCAGGGTTCCGTCCAATATCCGGAGACTTATACTTTGGAAATTTAACTCATTATCGCTGCCGGCAACATAACTGTCCAGAAGCCCGGAAAAAGCGCCGGGAACCTGGATGACATGTACGACCGTGCCTTCAGGCAAAGGTTTCCCGTTGTAAAGGACTTCAACCTGAAGCGATATGCTTTCCAGATACGCCAAATTTGACAAGGGCGTCGAAAGCGACAATTCATCCGCCCCGGCATCGACATTGAAAGATATCGGATCGGTGTCTTTCCCGGCGATCGTCGCTTTTACAGGATACCCGGAAATATCGAAAAGGAGCGCCTGTAAAGTAGCCGTGACCTGGCCACCGGCCCCGGTTAGGGCGGAGGACGGGATCCCGGATATAGCGGAGCCGTCTACGTCAAAAGTTACAGCCGTGCCGGCAGGCACAGGTTTGCCTTCGTATGTCAAATAGAGTTTCACAGGCGTATCCGTCCGGTACCCGATGGACGTTACATCAGGAGTAAGCGTGAAATCGCCGGGAACAGCCGTAACGAAGGTAACATCCTTGCTGACAGGAGACCCGTTCGGGCCGGATATGGATACGGTCACAGGCTCGGCGGAAGCGTCGATCAGCTGTATGGCCAAATTGTTTACTGTGAACTTTCCCGAAGATTCTATCGTATATGCCGGATCGAGACCGGCAAAAGATCCGGGCGTCTGGCCGATGGTCACCTCCGTCCCGTCCGGCAACTGATACCCGTTCATGTACAACGTGAAATCCACGGAAGTTTCTTGAAGGAATATTAACGTTGACTGGGTATCGACCGAGAAACTGTAGCTTCCGTCTATAAGTTTCGATCTGAATCGTACCGTATTTGACTCTATGGATGACCCATCGACTTTAACCTTGTACGGTACGTTTTCGGAAAACGGCTGCGACAGGGACAGGACAGCCTGGAATTCGCCTTCGGGGGAGACTGTCAAAGAAGGAGCCGCGTCAAGGAAATCGGCAGGGTCGGCCGTAACGTCCAACCGGAATCCGGGAGGCAGTTTCCTCTCGCCGTACAACGCGGTGAAAGACAGTTGACTGGGAACAACATAATCGAGTTCGTAGAAATCAGGCGTTATTACAAGTTCCCCGCCGCCGGAGAAGAACGGCAGGAATTCCGCATTATCAGAAGATACTCCGTCCCTTTCCACATGGATATGCCACGGCCCTCCGTCAAAGCTGTCAATGGACTGCAGGTCCACAGTGAATATCCCCCCTGCGTCCAGCGTGGACGTTGAAGGGGGGGAATTCTGCAGGAACCCCGGATCAGGCTTGAAATTCAAAACCGTGCCTGAAGGCAAATAATTCCCGTTATGCTTGACGGTGAATTCAACTTCCTCCAAATTCAGAGCGTTCAGATAGGTTTTATTTGCTTCCAGCGTCAGCATCGTTTCGTCCAGCACGACATTGGTATAAATCGTTTCCGTAAATCCGGCACCTGGAATGGAAATCTCCATTTGCAAAGGTCCGGGATATTTTTTCGGCGTAAGATCAGGGACGGTGATATGCCCGTCGTCGTCGGTAGTCAGGCTTAAGGAAAATGAATCAACGTAATCTACGTTATTCCCGCTGACGGTTATGCTTATCCCCGGCGGAAATTGATTTCCGTTACATTCAAAACCCCAAACGAAATTTGAGGTTTCCATGTAAGTCATGCTATTGGTTCCGATCGGATAAACGCCAATATTACCATTGACGGTAACCCCGAAATTAAACTGGTTTGAATACATTTCATGCCCATTGCCTGATATTTTCACTGAAATCGGCGCACTTGAGCCGTCTAAAGTTTCTATCGCCAAATCGGGAACGGTGAATTTGCTTCCAGCCCCTAACGTGTAACTTCCGGACAAACCCTCGTACTTGGCCGGATCGAAGTCAACGGTAACTAAAGTGCCTGTCGGCAGCGGCAGGCCGTCAAGCAGGACGGTGAATTCCACTTCCGTAGGTTTCAGGAATTCAAGGTTCATCGAATCAGCCGACAAGTCCAGGGTCCCGCTCCCGTCCGCCAGGACCGAATCGAACTTCACGGCATTGGACGTTACGGATACCGTCGGTTCAGCTACTTGGAACTCGATGTCCGTAGCGAACGGCAACGCCAGCGCCAGATCGGCTGTGAACGTGCCCCCTGACGTCACCTGCACGGTCGAGGGGACCTCCTTATAATCCGAACCCGTCACGATTACGTCGAACGTGAACCCGGCGGGTATCTCCCTCCCGCCGAACTTGGCGTGGAAACTCACCGTACTTGCCGGCGTTCCGTAATTTACAGCCGCAGTCGACGTGCTGATTTCAAGATCCCCGTCCCCGTTGTTGAAGAACGGGCTGAAACCGACATTATTCGACCATACTTCGCCGATTTCCACATGTATATACCAATTGTTTCCGACAAAACTGCTAAAGGACTGCAGGTCCTTTGTGAATTTCCCACCGGCGTCCAACGCGGGAGGGGAAAAATTATCATTTTTCAGGAATCCCGTGTCAGGCTTGAAAATCACGACGGTTCCCGCTGGAAGCAAATTTTCGTTATGCAGGACGGTGAATTCCACCTCTTCGGCAGCCAGGTGGTTCAAATACTCCTTATTGGCCGTAAGCGTCAGCATCGACCCGTTCAGGACAACGTTGAAATTTACCGTGCCGGAAATCGATGTCCCTTGGATTTTGAATTGCAGGCCGAACTCTCCCGGATAATTTTTGGGAATAAGCCCGGAAACGGTTATATGCCCGTCCGATCCGGTAACGAACGGCCCCGACGGCAGGTCTTTCCAGTCGTCGCCGTCGCCTGACATGGTCAAATACAACCCTCCCGGCAACGCCGCGCCGGAATAGGTTATCGCGAGTTCCGTTCCGGCGGTTTCCATATAGACCAGATCGCCGTCCCCGACGGCCACGATTCCAAGCGTACCGTCAGTCGTGACAATGAATCTGAAATCGTCGCTGCGGATTTCACCGTCGGGCCCCGCGATGCCCACGCTTACGGGCGCCGTATCGCCGTCAAGCGTTTTTATGACCAGACCGGAAGCCTTGAACTTGCTTCCTGCATCCAAAGAATAACTTCCGTCCAGACCCGAAAATTTTTCGGTATCCCTATACACGCTAACCGGTGTACCTTCTGGCAGTTTTTGGCCGTTTATGAGCACCGTGAATTCGATATCGGAAGATTCCAGGAATTCGAGAGCCTGCCTTTCAGGGATCAGGGTTAAAGTTATGCCGCCGTCTGAAACCAGATTTGATTCGAACAGTACCTCATTGGACTCGATCTGACCGTTCATGGCCGTGACCTTGAAAGACACGTCAGTAGCGAAAGGCCGCGTTAGCGCCATGTGGGCGGAGAACAAGCTCCCTGGCGTGACCTGTACCGTCGCGGGCGAAACGGCGTAATCGGAAGCCGTTACGGCCACGTCGAACGTTATCCCGGCAGGTATATCCATCTCATTAAACGTAGCTTGGAACCAGACGTTATCCGTCGGCGTCAGATAACCCAAAACAGAGGTCGAAGCGCTTATTGCAAGATCCCCGTCCCCGTTGTTGAACAGCGGCCTGAACTCGACGGAATTTGAGGATTCGACGCCTTCGGCGACATGCAACAGCCAAGGCCCTCCGGCAAAGCTGTTTACGGACATCAGATCAAGGGAGAATTTGCCGTCCGCGTTCAGCGTGACCTTGGCAGGGGCCGATTGAAGGAATGGGGTTTCCTGGACCAGATCCAGTTCTGTCCCTGTCGGCAGAAGATTCCCGCCGTAAACTACGGAAAATTCCGTCGTGACGCTTGCGAGGGCGTTAAGCCAAACCTTGTCGGCCGTCAGTTTCAGTCCTGCCCCGGCAATGACGACGTTAAGGGGCGTCGTATATTCCAAAGATGTTCCGAGCAGCTTTGCTTTGATTCTGGCGGGACCCGGGAACACTTTCGGAACGATTCCCGAAACGGTTATATGCCCGTTCGCGTCCGTCATATAAGTCCCAGTCAGCTGGTTTGCGAAATCCGTCCCGTTGCTACCGATTTCTACCCCGAACAGTTCAGGCAGCGCCTCCCCGTCATATGTCAAGGCCAGCGTGATTTCGGCCGGTTCCATGTATTCGATTTCATTGCTTCCGACGACCGCCGCACTGAATGACCCGTTCGCCGTCACGGCAAATGCCATGTCCGCGCTGGTCATCGTATTTGAATTTACGGTGACGCTTGCCGAAACCGGGGCCGCGTTCCCGTCGGGCACGAGGATGGCCATAGCGGGAACCGTGAATCTGCTTCCGGACCCGAGCTGGTAAGTTTCGCCTAGGCCCCGGAAATTCCCGGTTTCCCGGTTGACGGTTACGACGGTGTTTGCCGGCAGAGCCTGGCCGTTTACGAGCAAGGTGAATTCCACCTGGGAGTCCCGGAAAATCTCCAGGCTGGACGGATCAGCCGTAAGCTCCAAAGTCCCCCCGCCGGCCGCGAGCGTGGAATCGAAATAAACCGTATTGGACTCCAGCGCTCCTGAAACCGTCACCTGGAAAGGCACGTGCGTCGCGAAAGGATCGGCCAAAGCGAGCTCGGCACCGAATTTGCCCTCCGCCGACGTATTGACCAAGTGGGATTGGATCGAATAATCTGAACCAGACGCGACAAGATCCAGCGATATCCCAGCGGGAACCGGCCTCCCGGCGAACATTATATCGAAAGACACGCCGGTGCCGATATTCCCGAAAGAAAGGGTATCCCTGTCAGGCGTTATGACCAGGTCCCCGTTCCCGTTATCGAAAAAGGGCCTGAACAGCACGGCGTTGGACGTCTCGTCCAGGTATCCTATACGGAGCGGCCAAGGCCCGCCGCTGACACTGCCGGTCGACCTCAGATCGACCGTAAACGTGCTTCCGGCCTCCACGGCGACATCAGGAGGCGGATTCTGCAGGAACCCGCCTTCCGGCAGGAATTTCAATAACGTTCCCGCAGGTATTTCCTGGCCATGGTACAGCACCTTGAACGTTACAGCGACCGTTCCCTCGCTGTACAGGAAAACCTTGTCGGCCGCCAACGCCAGGCTGGCAGATCCGAAAACTATAGGGAACGTTATGGTCCCGGTTTGCCCGGTTTCCGCCAGGACCAGCTGAAGCGTCACGGGGCCCATTACCCTGGGCCTGGCGCCGTGCACCGTAATATTCCCGGAGGAATCCGTCTCGTAAATCCCGTCCGGTGCATTTTCCCATTCCGAACCGTCCGAGACCAGATGTATTTTCGTCCCTGCCGGCACGTCGTTGCCGCCGTAAAGCAGATGTATGGAGATAACGTTGTCTTCAAAATACAAGAGCTCGTTTTGCGCGGAAGACAATGCCAGCGGCAATCCGTCTGAACTCGCCATGAACTGCACATCGTCCGTTTTCACGCCTCCGGAAAGCTTTCCTGTAACGGAGAGGCCGGACATCGAAACGGCGGTCAAGGCGTTCACGTAAAACCTGCCGCCCGCGCCGACGCTGAAAGGCCCTACATCGGTCCCGACGGGCTGGCCCGGCCCCCCGCCGGGAGGCGATATCATTATCCTTTCCGAAAACAGGGTTACCGGCATACCGGCTGGCGCGGGTTCCCCGTTCAAAACAAGCGTGAATTCTACCGGGACCCCGACCAGGAAATACAGCAGGGTAGGCGCGGCCGACAGCGCGAAAGCGTTAAGGTTCACCGGCACCGTAACGGTCGCGGACCCGGCGTCGCCCGCGTCTATCAGTATGACCGCGTTTTCCGCAAGCTGGCCTGTCCCGTCCGGGACGATCCTGATGCGTATCTCGCCCCTTCCGTCGGTCACGGCGGACGATATCGGCTGCCCGCTGGCCGGATCGGTTATCACGACCCCGCCGCGCGGGGCACTGAGTTTCACCGTCCGGTGTTTCAGGGGATCGCCGAACCCGTCCGTGATCCTTATCGTGGCGATACCGCTGGCGAATGCCGTCACCTGGGCTTTAAGCACGTTAAAGGATTTGTATTCCAGGGGCATCTCGTACTGGCGGTTCACGAAATCGTGCCTGGACCCGGCAATGCTCCTCAAACCCGCCACGGCATCCGGATCAAGCTGGACGGAGGCCGGCTTGTCGAAATCGTAATTGAAAGCCAGCATGAACCTGGCTTCGTCCCTGCCTGTCGAATTTTTCCTGTACTCGCCTGACAGGCTTATGAGCGGGACCGGCTGCCATTTGAGCCCCACGCTGTAGACGGCAGGGTTGGAGTTGGGCGAGTGCCTGTCGAAAGTCCCGACATGCTCCCCTTTCCATTTCTCATAGGCGGTCTCTATGCTCAAGGCCGGGTAGAAAGGCATGATGGCCGAGAGCCTGAAATCATAGCCCCCGGCCGGCCTTTCCATCACCGGCCACTGGGGGTAATCTTCAGCAGATCTTTTCCAGCCGCTAAGAGGGAAATAATAGTTGCC
Source organism: Deltaproteobacteria bacterium (assembly GCA_031263525.1). GTDB lineage: Bacteria > Desulfobacterota > Desulfarculia > Adiutricales > Adiutricaceae > JAIRZX01. Next base: position 11,481 of record JAISFP010000128.1, read on the forward strand.
CGACAGGCGGATCCAGTCGTGCCAGAACTCGCCCCCGACGGATCCCCTGGTATGGTTCCTTGTGATATCCTGGTCCACGAAGGCATTGATCCCGAAGGCGGTATTGCCCCCTTCGAAGGGGAATACCCGGTACCCGAGCCCGAGGTGGCCTATGATCCTGTCCCCTGCCATGGTCCTGGCCCCGATCTGGCCGAAGAACACGTGTTTTTCGGAATCATAAAAAGGGAAGAAGAAATCGGCGGAGCCGGAGAAGTTTTCGGAACCGGCGTTCAGTGACACCCTGGCCTTGCCATGTGAATTGAACCAGCCGGTAAAGGGGGCGATCATGGCGTTCGCCGCATTCGATATGGCGCGGTCGGAAACCAGCCTGGCGGTGAGCTCCCGGTTTCCCCTGCGGCCCTGGCGGGCGTCCAGTTCCCTTTGGCGGCGCTGGGCCGCCGTCGGCCGGTAGTCGTCGGACATCTGCGGGAACCCCAGGAACCGGAGCCCGGCCGCCGCGGCCGAACCGCGCGATTTGCCCCTGTCCCCGGCGCCGGGGGCCCTGCCGGGCCTGTCCGGCGTGAAATACGGGTTGCCGGGGGCTGACGCCGCTTCCCCGCCCTCAGTCCGCAGCGGCCGCATGACGTATTCGGACGCGTCCGTACCGCCTATTTCGGCGGTGATCGGCACCTCGGTCCCGTGCGCCGCCAGCACCCCCCGCAGGGTTATCCTTCCTTCCGAGTCGGTCCTGTGGTCTATAGCCAACAGATTGGGGTAATTCTAATTTTTGAGGAACCTGATCGCGGTCCCCCCGGGCGCCGGGGCCCCGTTTTCCAGAATCTGGAATGATATGTCATAGCCGCCCCGGTTGGACCGCTTCACGTCGGCCGCCAGGGCATAGCCTTCTTCGGCAGTTACCGGGGCAGGCAAGGGCGGGCCGTCCGGTCCGCCGGGCATGGAGGCGCCAAGCGGTCCGGCATCCGGCGTAACCGCGTGACCGGCAACCGATAAGAAGGTTAAGATTATGAGGCAAATTACGGCGACTGCCATCTTTGCCGGTATGGGGACGGATTTTGCGACCATAACGTTGACCCGGTACCAGGGGTACCCATACGGAATTTTCTCAGCCCCGGAGGGTACGGGAACAACCCGGCCAAGGCGTCCCGAACCGCCAGGTCAACGTCCGGGCTAGATCCGCAAGTCCTGCGGCAAGGCTGAAGATACAAAACGGTTTTTATTATGTCAAGTTCACTTATTTTTAATAAAACAAAATTCCATTTGGCTGTAAAAACTCGAGAGCCCTCTCAAAAGGCGAAGTCCATTGCTCTGGCAGAGGGAGAGCGGATGAATCTGTTGAGGCCATGGCCAGGGCACAGTTCTCCTGTTGCTGACTCCTCAGCTCTGCCTCCGCCCGAATTCTACGCTTTTAGTCTAGTTTTCGTCTGCCTCCTTGCTGTCAAGTTAACGGCGGTGGCGGCAGGTCCGGATCCTCCGGATCTACGCCCCCCTGAGCCTCACGCCGCCTTACTACCCGTCCATTTAAATGTCGGAATCGGGCTATCAGTCCAGGGGTGGAAATGGCGGGCAAGACCCCAGAGGTTGTATCTCGCCGCTATGATTCGCCACTGCAATACGGGAAGATATTTCCGACTTTTGAATGGACAGGTAATAATGAAAATTCCTTGATAATCCGGCTTTTCGGCCAAAATTTCGCATCAAATACCATTTCGCACAATGCGGCGAATGCGAAACTTCGCATTAGACGCCGAGCGCTGCCTCAGGTGGGGGGTTGTCATCTTCCGGAAGAACAGCTGCTGGCTGAAGAGCGTGGACGGGGAAATGATGAGAGAGATCCTCTGGACTCTCTCCGAGACCCTGCCCCGCCGAAAAATTGACGTCCTCGATTTCATGAGGATGTCACTGTACGCCTTTATGAAAAAGGAGCCCCTTCGCTCGCCCCTGAATCTGAACAGGCCGGTGGCCCAGAAGTACTTCGAGATGGCCGGGGAGGAGGCCGGTCACAAGTAGGATCGCGCGGCCCTCCTGATGAGGCCGAAGGTCGGGCGCAAGAAGCAGAAGCCCATCCTCCCGCCGGCCATGACGTGCCCGAAGTGCCAGGCCAGGGAGATGTTCCCGGAGGACGACCCGGCGAAGCCCAGCCCCGAGGCTCAGGCCGTGAAGGAGGGGCCGGCGACGCTCGCCCCCGAGGACCAGGACGGGAAGGAGGGTCCGGCAAAGCCCGACTCCGAGAGCCAGGCCGAGATGGTCAGCCCCGAGAGCCGGGGCGGGAAGGGCCGGCCCGAGAGCCTGGGTGAGAAGGGAGCCAGCCCGAAACCCGACTCCGAGAGCCAGGCCGAGAAGGTCAGCCCCGAGAGCCGGGCCGAGAAGGTCAGCCCCGAGAGCCGGGGCGCGAAGGGCGCCAGCCCGAAGCCCGGCCCCGAAGTCCAGGCCGGGAAGCCCGGCCCCGAGAGCAAGGGCGAGAAGGGCGGGGCCGAGACCCAGGGTGAGAAGGGAGCCAGCCCGAAGCCCGGCCCCGAGACCAAGGGCGAGAAGGGCGGGGCCGAGAGCCTGGGCGAGATGGGAGCCAGCCCGAAGCCCGGCCCCGAAGTACGGGCCGAGAAACCCGGCCCCGAGAGCCGGGGCGAGAAGCCCTGTCCCGTGAGCCGGGAGGAGAATGCCAGCCCCGAAAAACGGGGAGAGCGGGGCGGCCCCGGCGAAGGGCTCGGTCCCCTCTCCGTGGGACGCCGGTGCCGTGCCGGGACTCCCCCCTGGCCGCCCCGGCAGGGACCGCCTGGCGGCGAGGATCCTCATGGCCGAGTGCCTCCTGGCGGCGAACGGCCCCCTGACCGCGTCGCGGGTCCTCGCGCCGCTCACGGACGCACTCCCGGATCTCACGCCCTCCTGCGACGGCCCCGGGACCTGGCCCTGGCCCTCCGAGCTGGCCGGCAGGGCCCTGTGCGTCGCGGGCAAGGCCGCATCAAGGCTCGGGCCGGGCCCCCGCGCGGCCGCCCTTCTCCGCCTCGCCCTGGACACCCTGGGCCCGGAACCCGACGCCCCCGCTACCTGTCGGACGCCCTGGCCTTCTGCAGGCGGAGCTCGAAAGGCTCGGGGACGGAGAATCCCCCCGTGAGGCGGCGGGGCTGGCGGAGAGGGAGGCCGGGATCCTGTTCGACCATGAAGGCCCGGACTCTGCCGCGCCCTCGCGGCCCTGTTCCTCGCTGCGCGCCGCCGGGGGCGCGCGGGCGACACGGACGCGGCGCTCGAGCTCCACCGGAGTGTCCTGGCCGAGAGGAAGCTCCTGCTGGGCCCCATGGCCAAGGAGACGCGCGAGTCCCGGACGGAGATAAGGCGCGTCGAGGAGGGCGCGGCACGGTAGCTTCCGCTCACTTACGCCCCCGGAACGCAGCCTTCGGGACCCGAGCGCCGCCTTCCAGGCAGAACGCCTTCGGGACCGGATAGCCGCCTTCGGGACCCGAGCGCCGCCTTCGGGACCGGAAGCCCTCCTCCTCGCCACATGCCGCCACCAGAGCCTGGGCGACACCAGCTCGCCGCTCGGGCTCCGCAGTGAAGTCCTGGCCGTGAGGACACGCCTTCCAGGCCCCGAGAACGTGGAGACGAGGCAGTTCCCGGAGGAGAACAGGCGCCTCGAGGAGCAAAACCGACAGGCATGGTCTACAATGACCCCGGAGCTCAGCCGGCGCCGGACCCTGGCACCCCCGGCACGCCTTAGTCACGTCCGGCCGCTCCGGGGGACTAAGGGGTCCGGCACCTTCCCCGGGCCATCGCTCCCTGACCCTTCCCCCCCGCTTCCGGAAGCGTCAGGGGTCCCGGTTCCGGGCCTCTTCCGCCGACCTCCGCGACCGCCCCCGGCCCTCCGTCCGCCCGGGGCAGGGAGCCGGTGTTCCCGCCCCCCCGCCTTTCCGCCCGTCAGCGGCTGGGCACCGGCGCTCCCCTCCCCGGCCTTCCCGTCCGTCCGCGACAGGTGCTCATGAGTTCCCGCCCCCGGCCCTCCCGTCGGTCCGCGACAGGTACGCCGGAGTCCCCCCTGGCCATCCCGTACGTCCGCGACAGGTACTCCGGAGTTCCCGCCCCCGGCCATCCCGTACGTCAGAGGCTGGGTACCGGAGTTCCCGGCCCCGGCCGCCCGGCAACCCGACACGGGAGCCCCGCCCGCACGAAGTTCCGTCCGACCAAGGCCCCGGCCATGGAGAACACCCATCCTGTGCGCTTTCTAGAAAGACACTCAACATGATGTCGAGCTTGTCGACAATTCTCGGATTGACATTTTTCTCGACCGTCCTCATGGCGGCTGGCGATCTTCTTGCCGCCGCCAAGAAGCCGGGACGCCGCGCCGGCAGGCGGAGGGGACGGCCAGGAGCCGGGAAAGGAGCCCCGCGCCGGCCTCCCGCGGCCCCGTCTGCGGCGCCGACGGAAGGGATGCCGGCAACCCCGGCGCCGACGGACGGCGGGCCGGTGGACGGAGGCGGGGACGCCGCCTTGGGCCGCGGCGACAGCAGGTCCGTCGGAACGGACGTCGGCGCGGCCGTCGGAACGGACGTCGGCGTGGGCGTCGGAACGGACGTCGGGACGGAAGTCGGAGGGGCAGACGGGCGCGGGGCCGGAACAGCGAGCGGGGACTGCGGACGCACAGGCAGATCCTGCGAAGGAGACGTGAATGACGGGCCTGCGGGCGGGGCCGCCGACGTGCCGCCGGAGTTCCCCGAAGCCCCCGCCTGGAGCTTCCCACCCGACGGCAAGCTCCTGGGCCAGTTCAGGTCCGTGGCGGAGAGCATGGGACTGTCAGGGGACGTAGACCCCAGCGGCGCGGCGGCAGGCTGGGAAATTCTGCGCGGACTGTACCGCGCCTCCCGCGGCCCGGACGACCCCCGTCTCGGTGCCTGCATGAGCCGGGCCGCCCTAGCGATCTCGAGGAGACCCGACTGCCTCGAGGACGCTGCGGCCCTCGCGGCGGGAGCCTGCGAGGCTCTTTGCCGTGAGCCGGAGGCCGAGGCCGGAGGCGGGGAGGGGGACGCGGATGTCGGCCCGGCGCCTGGCTGCGGCTCTCTGGCGGACGGGGACGGCGACGCGGCTGGGGACGATGCCGGGAGGGCGCTCCTTCGCGAGAAGGAATTCGCCCTGAAGGTGCTGGCCGCCTCGCGCGGGGCCCTCGCGCGGCAACCCGGCAGGAATCCTGACATTCCTTTCCCTGCCCCCGTGCGCCAGCTCAGGAGGGTTCGGGACCGCGGCGTCGTGCCGCAGCCCGCGACCGGACCCGGACCGGACGAGCTCCGGTCAGACCTTGCCGCGGCAGAGCGGGACGGAGCCGGGTCACGGGAGACGCTGGTAATCCGGTCGCGCCTGGGAGAGGCCCTCGCCGACGCGGAAGCGCGGGCGCGGGCCTCCGTCACCACCCTGATCGGCGGGAATTTCCTGCAGTCCGTGGATTCGGGGGGGTCCGGCCGTTCGGCGGCTTCCGGGGATTCGGGGGGTTCCGGCAACCTGAGGGATTCAGGCGCCGCCCCCCGCGCCTGCCCGCCCGGCGCCGCGGGAAAGGAGCCGGCGGAGGCGCTGCTGCGCTCGGCATCAGTTGGCCTGGACTCCCTCCTGGGCCGGGCGCATCCCGACTCCATGGACGCCCGGGAGCGCCTCGCCCGCTGCCTCTCCGGCGGCTCGGGCCCGGGGCTCCCCCCCTCGCTTTGGAGGGCGAGCACCCGCCGTCTGCCCGCATGAGAGAGGCGATGGAGATGTTCATGGAGACGGCGGCGGTCAGGGCCGGGACGGCGGCCAGTGCCGCGAAAGGCGCGCCGGCGGCCCCCCCGCAGCACTGGACGGACCAGCGGCTCCCCCCGGACCTGGCCAGCTTCGTGGGACAAATAAGGCGATCGGGGGACGAGCGGGCCATCGCCGCCACGGCGGACGCCGCCGCGTGCGCCCTTTTCGCCGGGACCGGCCCGGAGCGCGCGCACTTCTTCGCCGAGGCTGCCAAGGCGGCCTGGGACGTCCTGGGCCCTGCCCATCCGGTGTCGGTCAGGTTCATGTCGTTCTCGTGGGCTCTCCTTCTCCGTGCCGGCAGAGATGAAGAGGCCCGCCTCCTGGTGAAGACGCTGACCTCCATGAAAGCGATGACGCCCGGCTTCCCGGCCCGCGTGCGGGCCGCAGCCCTTTTCCGCACCGGGACGGGCAATTTGCACTCCGGGGAACACGGGCTCGTCCTGGCCCACTACGCCTTGGCCCAGGCGGCACTGGAGGACATGGAGGCCCCCGGCTCCTGCGGCGCCCGGACCCGGCCCGGCCTCCCTGCCGGCCGCCCGGGACGCGACCAGCTGATGGCGAGAGCCTTCCTGGCCGAACAGCTCGTCCGGCTCGGGGACCTCCGGACCGCCTCGGACGTGCTCGCCCCATGCCTGTACACGATCACGCGTCTCCCGCCCGCCGCCGACGGCACGGGAACCTTGCCGTGGCCCCCGGCCATCTCCGGAAAGGCCCTGTACGTCGCGGGCACGGCCGCCATGAGGGCAGGGGACGTCGACGGCGCCGAGGCGCTTTTCCGGCGCGCCATGGACGCCCTGGCCCTGTCCCCTAGAACCCCCCTCTACCCGAGGGCCGTGCCGGGGGAGCTCAGGACAATCCTCGAGACGCGCGGGGACGCGGCCTCACTCCGCGAGGCCGCGTCTTTGTCGAGAAGGGAGGCCGAGCTCCTGACCATCCTGGGCGGCCCGGACTCGCCCGCAGCCCTCGAGGCGCTCTTTCTCGCGGCGCGCCTTCTCGAGCGCTCGGGCGACGCGGACGCGGCGTTCGCGCTCCACCGTGAAGTCCTGGCCGCCCGGAAACGCGTTCTGGGTCCCATGGCCGAGGAGACGCGGCAGTCCCGTGCGGAGATAAGGCGCATGGACGGGAGATTTCAGTAGAGGTGTTGTAAAATGTTCCGGGGCGCTACCATCACGGTCGCACTCCCGCCCCCTCCCGTCCGACAGCGTCGGCGGCCCCGGTACCGGGCCTCTTCCGCCGGCCTCCGCGGCCTGCCCCCTGCCCTACCGTCCGCCAGGGGCAGGGCGCCGGAGGTCCCGCCCCGGGCGGCCGGCAGCCCGTCACGGGGTCCCGGCCGCCCGCAGTTCCCGTAAGAATCATGCACTGCCGGCCAGGACCGTCATTCCCAGCACTTTTTTGAGAGACGCCCGACATGCTGCTGACCTTGCCGACAATTCTCGGAGTCACAATTTTCTCGTCCGTCCTTCTGGCGGAGGGCGATCTCCTTGCCGCCGCCAGGAAGCCGGGCCGCCGCGGCGGCGGCAGGCGCGCGGGACGGGCAGGTTCCGGGAAAGGCGCCCCGCACCGTCCTGCCGGCACCGCGGCCGGGGCGCATCAGGAAGGGAAGCCGGCCTCCGCTCCCGGCCAGGACCGCGGGACGACCGAGAACGCCGGGCCGGGGCCCGGAGCCGTGGACGCCGCCGTGGGCCGCGGCGACCGCGGGGACGTCGGAACGGACGTCGGCGGAGATGCCGGCTCGGAAGCCGGCGGGGCCGCCGGCGGGCCTCCGGAGTTCCCCGCAGCCCCACCCTGGGGCTTCCCAGCCGACGGCGAGCTCCTGGGCTTCCTCAGGACCATGGCGGAGAGCGCCGAACCGGTCGAGGCCGCCGAACCGGTCGAGGCCGCCGAACCCAGGGGCCTGGCAAGCATGTGGGAGCTCCTGCGCAGCCTGTACCTTGCCTCCAGGGGCCCTGACGACCCCCGCGTCTGGGCCTGCCTGAGCCGGGGCGCCCTCGCTGTATCCGCGATCCCCGGCAGCCTCGAGACAACGGCGGCACTCGCGGCGGGGGCCTGCGAGGGCCTGCGCCGCGTCCCGGCGGACGGATCCGGCGGCGGGGAGGGCCGCGCTTCCTCCTGCCCGTCGGCAGGCGGCCGCGCGGAGTCGGACGGGGACGCAGGCGCGTCAGGGCGGCTGACGCCAGACGTGGACGGGAGCACGCTCCTCCGGGAAAAGGAATTCGCCCGGGAGCTGCTTGCCGCCTCGCGCGGGGCCCTCGCGCGGCAGCCCGGTCGGGATCCGTCCGTTCCTTTCCCGGCCCCCGCGTACAGCTTCAGGGCGGCGGCCGGCCCCGGCCCCGGCACCGGGCCCCCGCGCGAAGCCTGGCCCGAACCGGACGAGCTCCGGTCGGCCCTTGCCGCAGCCGTCCGCGACGGTGCCGGGTCACTGGAGACGCTGGCAATCCGGTTGCGCCTGGGGGCGGTCGTCGCCGAGGCGGAGGCATGGGCCAGATCTTCCGTCACCACCCTGTACTGCGAGACTTCCTTCCCGGCCGGGGAACCGGGGGAGTCCGGGGGCAACGGGCGTTTCGGGGAGTCCGGGGATTCCGGGCAATCGGGGGAGTCAGGCGATCCCGGTCATCTGACGGGTTCAGGCGCCGCCTCCGGCGCCTGCCCCGCCCCCCCGGGCGAGGAGTCGGCGGAGGCGCTCCTGCGCTCGTCGTCTGCGGGCCTGGACGCCCTCCTGGGCAGGACGCACCCTGACTCCCTGGCCGCCCGCGAGGGCCTCGCCTACTACCTCTCGGGCGGCTCGGGTCCCGGGATCCCCCCCAGAGCCTTCGAGGAGGAGCTCCCGCCGCCTGCCCGGATGCGCGAGGCCGCGAAGATGTTCATGGAGACGGCGGCAACCAGGGCCGGGGCGGGGGCACGCGCCGAGGAAGACGCCCGGGCGGCCGGCCCGCGGGGCGGGACGGACCCGGGGCTCTGCGCGGACATGGCCGGGCTCGTGGCACGGCTCCGGCGCTCGGGGGACGAGGCGGCCTTCTCGGCCGCCGCGGCCGCGGCCCTGTGCTCCCTTTTCTGCGACGCCGGCCCGGAGCTGCCGCCCCTGGTCGCGAAGGCGGCGGACGCGGCAGGGGACGTCCTGGGCCCGGCCCATCCGGTCACGCTCTGGCTCCTGGCTGTCTCGGGGGAGGCCCTGCTCTCCGTCAACAGGGACGACGAGGGCTACCGCCGCCTGGCGGAGGGGGCCGACAGTGTGACGGAGAAGCCCGGCGCCACGTCCCGCGAGCTGGCCGAGGCGTGTCTGGACCTCGCGAGGTGCAGGCTCGCCCTCGGAGAACACGTGCCCGCCCTGTGCTACTACGCCGAGGCCCTGGAGGTCTTCGAGGACACGGACTCCCGCGGCGCCCCGTGCCCGGGCGAGGCCCGGCCCGGGCTCCCCCCCGGCCGCCCCGGACGCGACCGGCTGCTGGCGAGATACCTCCTCGCTGAACTGCTCCTCCAGCTGAATGATCCCCGCGCCGCCGCGGGCGTGCTCGCCCCCTGCCTGGACTCGCTCACGCGTCTCCCTCCTGCCCCCGACGGCACGGGAATCCTGCCATGGCCGGCTGCCCTGTCCGGAATGGCCCTGTACGTCGCGGGCATGGCCGCCGAGGGGAACGGGGACGACGACGGCGCCGTCACGCTCCTCCGCCTGGCCCTGGACAACCTGGGCCCGTCCCCCAGATTCCCCGGCTGCCCGAAGGACGTGCTCGGGGAGCTGCGGACGCTCCTCGAGAGGCGCGGGGACGCTGGCTCCCTGCGCGAGGCCGCGCTCCTCTCCGAGCGGGAGGCCGAGCGCCTGGCGGGCCTGGACGGGCCGGACTCGCCCGGCGTCCTCAAGGCGCTCTTCCTCGCGGCCCGCCACCACGAGGGCGCCGGCGACGCGGAGGCCGCTCTCGCGCTCCACCGGAAAGTCCTGGCCGCGAGAAAGCGCCTCCTGGGACCCATGGCCGAGGAGACGCGGCAGTCCCGGGCGGAAATCAGGCGGATCAACGGAAAAAGGCGGTAGACTTGGCATAAAATGATCCGGGAGCATGGCCCTCCGCTGCCTGCCGCCTGCCCCTGTCCCGTCCGACAGCGTCAGGGGGGCCGGTACCCGGCATCCTCTGCCGGCCCCCGCGACCGGACCCCTGCCCTCCCGTCCGCCCGTGACAGGGGCCGCCGGAGTTCCCGCCCCTGCCTTGCCGTCCGTCCGCGGCGGGGCAGCGGAGTCAACGGCCCACGCTGCCCAGCCGCCCGCCACGGCGGGCCCGGCCGCCCGCAGTTCCCGCCCGCCCCGGGCCCCGGCCATGGCGGACAGCCATCTCGCGAACTTTTTCGAGTGACAGCCAACATGATGCTGACCTTGCCGACAATTCTCGGGTTTGCAGTTTTCTCCGCCGTCCTCGCGGCGGCAGGCGATCTCCTTGCCGCCGCGAAGAAGCCGGGCCGCCGCAGCGGCTGGCGCGCGGGACGGCCAGGTTCCCGGAAACGTGCCCCGAACCGTCCTGCCGGGGCACCGTCCGGGACTCCTCCGGAATGGAAGCCCGCCGCCGATGCCCCCCAGGACGGCGGGGCGGCCGAGGACGCTCGACCGGGGCCCGGAGACGGGGTAGACGCCCGGGGCCGAGGTGACTGCGGGGACGTCGGAGCGAACGTCGGCGGGGACGTCGGAGCTGGCGGGCACGGGGCCGGAGCAGCTGACGGGGTCGGCGCGAGCACTGGCAGATCCGGCGGAGGGGGCAGGAATGAAGGGCCTGCGGGCGGGGCCGACGACGGGCCTCCGGTGTTCCCCGAAGCCCCCGCATGGGGCTTCCCCCCCGACGGCCAGGCCCTGGACTTGATCCGGCTCCTGGCGGAGAAAAAGAGACCGGGCGAGGACGACGCCACCTCCTGGACCCATGCCTTCACGTGGGAGCTCCTGCGCAGCCTGTACCGTGCCTCCCACGGCCCGGCCGATCCCCGAGTCTGTGCCTGCATGAGCAGGGCCGCCCTCGCGATCTCGCGGAAACCCGGCTGCCTCGCTGCCGCGGCCGCCCTCGCGGCAGGGGCCTGCGAGGTTCTGTGCCGTGCGCAGTCCTGCGAGGCAGGGGGCGGGGAGAGGGACACGGGCGGCGGCCCGCCGGAGGGCGGCGGCTCGGATGCGGACGGTGACGCCGGCATGAAGGGGAGCCCGGCCGCGGACCGAGACGGGAACGCCGGCATGGAGGGGAGCCCGGCCGCGGACCGGGACGCGAACGCCGGCAGGACGGAAAGCCCGGCCGCGGACCGGGACGGGTACGCCGGCAGGGCGGAAGGATCGGCCGCGGACCGGGACGGGAACGCCGGCAGGGCGGAAGGATCGGCCGCGGACCGGGACGGAAACGCCGGCAGGGCGGAAGGATCGGCCGCGGACCGGAACGGGAACGCCGGCGCGGCGGGGGACTCGGTCGCGGACGGGGACGGACGGACGCTCCTCCTGGAACATGTATTCGCCCTGGGGGTGCTTGCCGCCTCGCGCGCGGCCATCGAGCGGCAACACGGCAGGGATTCTGGCATTCCTTTCCCGGCCCAAGCGTACAGCCTGAGGACGGCGATGAACCCCGGCATCGCGCCGTCGCCCGCGTCCGAGCCAGAGCCCGGACCGGACCAGCTCCGGTCTGCCCTTGCAGCGGCAGAGCGGGACGGAGCCAGGTCACCGGAGACGCTGGCAATCAGGTCACGCCTGGGGGAGGCCCTCGCCGACGCGGAGGCATGGGCCAGGGCTTCCTCCTCCTCACTGTTCCTCGAGACTTCCCTCCCGTCCGGGGAATCCGGGAAATCCGGGACTTCCTGGGAGTCCAGGGAATCGGGGGATTCAAGTGCTCCTGACACATTGCGGAATTCAGGCGCCGCCCCCGGTGCCAGCCCGCCCTGCCCCCCGGGGGAAGAGTCTGCGGAGGCGTTGCTACGCTCGTCGTCCGCGGGCCTGGACGCCCTCCTGGGCAGGACGCACCCCTGTTCCCTGGACGCCCGCGAGCGCCTCGCCCGCTACCTCTCGGGCGGCTCGGGTCCCGGGATACCTCCCAGCCCTTTCGAGGAAGAGCTCCCGCCGCCTGACCGGATACGCGAGGCCGCGGAGATGTTCACCGAGACGGCGGCGGCCAGGGCCGAGGCGGGCGCCCGCGCCGCGGAAGGCGCACTGGTTGAGGACCTGCAGAGCGGGAAGGCCACGGGGCTCCCCCCGGACCTCGCCGGGCTCGGGGAACGGCTCCGGCGCTCGGGAGACGTGAAGGCCTTCGCGGCCGCGGCGGCCTCCGCCGGGTGCTCCCGTTTCTGCGGAACCGGCCAGGAGCTGCCGTCCTTCTTCGTGAAGGCGGCGAAGGCGGCCTGGGACGTCCTGGGGGAGGCCCATCCTGTCACTCTCAGGTTCCTGACGATCGCGGGGGAGACCATGCTCTCCGCCAACAGGGGGGAAGAAGCCTACCTCCACCTGAGTCTGGTGATCAGCAAGTTTGAGGACAGGCCCTGCCTCTCGTCCCGCGAGCAGGCCTCGGCATATCTCGGCAACGGGAGGGGCAGGCACGCCTGCAAAGAACGCCTGGCCGCCCTGGGCAGCTACGCCGAGGCCCTGGAGGTCCTGGAGGAGGCGGACTCCTGCGGCGTCCCGGTCCCGGACGCTGCCCGGGCCCGGCCCGGTCTTCCCCCCGGCCGCCTGGGACGCGACCTGCTGCTGACGAGATGTCATATCGCTGAACTGCTTCTCCAGATGAAAGGCCCGCTTACCGCCGCAGGCGTGCTCGCCCCATGCCTGGACTCGCTCACGCGTCTCCCGCCCGCCTGCGAGGGCCCGGGAATCCGTCCCTGGCCGGCGGCCCTGTCCGGAACGGCCCTGTACTTCGCGGGCATGGCGGCCAGGGAGAACGGGGACGACGACGGCGCCGCGGAGCTCCTCCGCCGCGCCCTGGACAACCTGGGCCTGTCCCAGAATTTCCCCGGCTGCCCCAAGGACGTGCTGGGGGAGCTCCGGACGCTCCTCGAGAGGCGCGGGGACGCGGGCTCCCTCCGCGAGGCCGCGCTCCTCTCTGAGCGTGAGGCCGAGCACCTGGCGAGCATGGACGGCCCGGACTCGCCCGGAGCCCTCAGGGCCCTGCTCCTCGCGGCGCGCCACCGCGAGAGCGCCGGCGACGCGGACGCGGCGCTCGCGCACCACCGGAAAGTCCTGGCCGCGAGAAAGCGCCGCCTGGGACCCATGGCCGAGGAGACGCGCCGTTCCCGTGATGAGATCAGGCGCATCGAGATGCAAAAGGGGCCAGACATGGACTAGAATTCTCCGGAAGGGCATCCGCCCGGCCCGTTACGCGCCCCCTCCCGTCCGCCGGTGCCGGGGGGCCGGTTCCAGGACGCCTGCCCCGCTCCCGTCCGGCAGCGTCAGGGAAGCCGGTTCCCGGCCGTCTCTGCCGGCCACCGGCCCTCCCGCCTGCGGCAGGCGCCGGTATTCCCGACCCGGCTGCCAGCCCGTCCGTCACGGGGTCCCGGGCACCCGCAGTTGCCGTCCTAACCAGCTCCTGACATCCAGGACCTCCATTTAGCACATTTTATTGTGCTGCTACCTATATGACGCTGACCTTGCCGACAATTATCGGACTTGTAATTTTCTCGGCCGTCCTCATGGCGGCGGGCGATCTTCTTGCCTCCGCCGGGAAGCCGGGCCGCCGCAGCGGCAGGCGCACGGGACGTGCAGGTTCCGGGAAAGGCGCCCCGCACCTTCCCGGCAGTGCCGCGGCCGGGAAACCTCCGGAAGGGAAGCCCGCCGCCGGGGCGCCCCCGGACGGACTGACGTCCGAGGACGGCACGCAGGCGCCCGAAGGCAATGACGCAGCCGGGGGCCGCGGCGACCGCGACAACGCGGGCGAGACCCGGACAGGGGACCGGGACGGCGAAGGCGGGCGCGCGGGCAGGGCCGGCGGAGAAGGCGGAGAAGACGGAGAAGACGGAGAAGACGGAGAAGGCGGAGAAGACGGACGCAAATGCTCCGCGGGCGAGGCCGGGGATGGTGGCGGGCCTCCGGAGTTCCCCGAAGCCCCCGTCTGGGGCTTCCCCTCCGACAGCTGGCTCCTGGACTCGATCTGGGCCGTGGCGGAGAAGAGGATACGGGGGAAGGCCGTCGACCGCCCAGCCGCGGCCAGAGGCTGGGATCTCCTCCGCGGCCTGATCCGCGCCTCACGCGGGCCTGACGATCCCAGCGTCTGGGCCTGCATGACCCGGGCCGCCCTCTCGATCTCGGGCAAGCCCGGCTGCCTCGAGGCCGCGGCGGCCCTCGCGTCGGGGGCCTGCGAAATCATGCGCCGCATGCCGGAGGACCGGGCCGGCGGCGGGGAGGGGAACACGGACGCCGGCCCGCCGGCCCGCCGGCGGGCGGCGGAGAGGGGGGCAAGGGCGTCGTCCCGCCGGCTGGCGGCTCCTCGGCGGACGGGAACGACGGCGGGGCGGGGAGCATGACCGCGGACGCGGGCGCGGACAGGCGGGCGCTCCTCCGGGAAAAGGAATTCGCCCTGAAGGTGCTTGCAGCCTCGCGCGGGGCTCTCGCGCGGCTGCCGGGCAGGAGTCCGGACAGCCCTTTCCCCGCCCCCGCGTACCGCCTCAGGACCGCGCTGTTCCCCGACACCCAGCCCCCGCCCGGGGCCGGGCCCGGTCCTGACGAGCTCAGGAGAGCCCTTGCCGCGGCCGTCCGGGACGGCACCGGGTCCCGCGAGGCGCTGGCAATCCGGTCGCGCCTGGGAGAGGCCGTCGCGGACGCGGAGGCGTGGGCCATGGCCTCCGTCTCGACACTTGTCCGCGAGCCTTCCGGCCCGGTCCGGGACTCGTGGCATTCCGGGGATGCAGGGGATGCAGGGGATTCTGGGGATGCCAGGGTTTACGGGGATGCCGGCACCGGGCCGGGGGCCCGCTCGACCGGCACCCGGGACGAGGAGTCCGCGGAGGAGCTCCTGCGTTCTGCGTCCGAGGGCCTGGGAGCCCTCCTGGGCCGGACTCACCCCGAATCCCTGGACGCCCTCGAGCGGCTGGCCCGCTACCTCGCCGGCGGCTCTGGCCCCGGGATCCCCCCCCTGCATTTCGCCTGCGAGCTCCCGCCGATCGACAGGATACTCGAGGCGGCGCGAATGTTCATGATGACGGCGGAGCTCAGGGCCAAAGCGGGTGCCAGAGCGGGGGAAGGGGCGGCTGCCGCCCGCCCGCAGGGAGGGGCGCCCCCCGAGCACCCCCGTGACTTCGCCAGGCTCCTGGCGCTCCTCCGCAACTCGGAAGACGAGAAAGTCCTGGCCGCCGTGGCGTCCGCCGCCGAATGCGTCGCCTTCCTGTCCTTCAGCCGGGACGAGGCGTCCTTCTTCGCTGAGGCAGGGAAGGCGGCCGGGGACGTCCTTGGCCCGGGCCATCCGACCGCGATCAGATTCCTGACGGCCCTGGGCCTGTTCATGAAAGCCCTGAAAGAAGACGGACAGTCCCGCCAATTTCTTCAGAAGGCGGTCGACGCGATGTCAAAGGCGCCCGGCACCCCGGTTCCCCGGATTGTCACCGCCACGATCTGCCTCGGGCAGAACAAGGCAATCGCCCAGGACTTCCCGTCCGCCCTGGCCGACATCGTCGAGGCCCTGGATACACTCGAGGAGACTGACCCCGGCGGCGCCGGGGCCCCGGGGGCCGCCCCTTCCCGCGCCCTCCCGCCCGGCAGAGCTGGACGCGACCGGCTGCTGGCGAGATACTGCCTGGCCGAACTGCTCTGCCAGCTGGAGGACCACCGTTCCTCCTCGGGCGTCCTCGCCCCCTTCCTGGACTCCCTCCCGCGTCTCCCGGCGGACGGCGACGGCGCTGGCAGGTGGACATTGCCCCCTGGCTTGACCGGAAACGTCCTGTATGTCGCGGGCATGTCGGAGATGCGGCTCGGGGACGACGCCCGCGCCGAGGCGCTCCTCCGCAGTTCCCTGGACTCCCTGGAACGTGGTTGGGCAGACCCCACATTCCTGAAGCGAACGGTGAAGGCGCTCAGCTCAGTCCTCGAGAGGTGCGGGGACGGGGAACAACTTCGGGAGGCGGCGCGGCTGTCGTAGAGGGAGGCCGAGCTAATCTTCAGCACGGAAGGCCCGGACTCGCCCTGTGCCATCGAGGCCCTCCTCCTGGCCGCGCGTCTCCACGAGCGCTCGGGCGACACGGCAGCAGCCCTGGAGCTCCACCGGAGAGTCCTGGCCGAGAGGAAGCGCCTCCTGGGACCCATGGCCCGGGAGACCCGGCAGTCACGGGAGGAGATCAGGCGCATCGAGATGCAAAAGGGGCCAGACATGGACTAGAATTCTCCGGAAGGGCATCCGTCCGGTCCGTTACGCGCCCCCTCCCGTCCGCCGGTGCCGGGGGGCCGGTTCCAGACCGCCTGCCCCGCTCCCGTCCGGCAGCGTCAGGGAAGCCGTTTCCCGGCCATCTCTGCCGACCACCGGTCCTCCCGCCTGCGGCAGGTGCCGGAATTCCCGACCCGGCCGCCAGCCCGCCCGTCACGGGGTCCCGGGCGCCCGCAGTTGCCGTCCTAACCAGCTCCTGCCATCCAGGACCTCCATTTAACACATTTTATTGAGCTACTACCAATATGACGCTGACCTTGCCGACAATTGTCGGACTTGCAATTTTCTCGGCCGTCCTCACGGCGGCGGGCGATCTTCTTGCCTCCGCCGGGAAGCCGGGCCGCAGCGGCAGGCGCCCGGGACGTGCAGGTTCCGAGAAAGGCGCCCCGCACCTTCCCGGCAGGGCTGCGGCAGGGACGCTTCCGGAAGGGAAGCCCGCCGCCGCAGAGCCCGCGGACGGCCTGACGACTGCGGACGGCACGCAAGAGCCCGAAGGCACCGACGCTGCCGGGGGCCGCAGTGACTGCGGCAACGCGGGCGAGACCCGGACCGGGGACCGGGACGGCGGGCGCGCGGGCAGTGCCGTCGGAGAAGGCGGAGAAGGCGGACGCAAATGTTCCGCAGGCGAGGCCGGGGATGATGGCGGGCCTCCGGAGTTCCCCGAATCCCCCGTCTGGGGCTTCCCCTCCGACAGCTGGCTCCTGGACTCGATCTGGGCCGCGGCGGAGAAGAAGATACGGGGCAAGGCCGCCGACCGCCGAGCCGCTGCCGGAGACTGGGATCTCCTCCGCGGCCTGTTCCGCGCCTCACGCGGACCTGACGACCCCCGCGTCTGGGCCTGCATGACCCGGGCCGCCCTCTCGATCTCGGGCAAGCCCGGCTGCCTCGAGGCCGCGGCGGCCCTCGCGGCGGGGGCCTGCGAAATCATGCGCCGCATGCCGGAGGACCGGGCCGGCGGCGGGGAGGGGAACACGGACGCCGGCCCGCCGGCGGGCGGCGGAGAGGGGAACACGGACGCCGGCCCGCCGGCGGGCGGCGGAGAGGGGGACACGGGCGTCGTCCCGCCGGCTGGCGGCTCCCCGGCGGACGGGAACGACGGCGGGGCGGGGTGCATGACTGCGGACGCGGGCGCGGACAGGCGGGCGCTCCTCCGGGAAAAGGAATTCGCCCTGAAGGTGCTGGCAGCCTCGCGCGGGGCTCTCGCGCGGCTGCCGGGCAGGAATCCGGACAGCCCTTTCCCCGCCCCCGCGTACCGCCTCAGGACCGCGCTGTTCCCCGACACCCAGCCCCCGCCCGGGGCCGGGCCCGGTCCTGACGAGCTCAGGAGAGCCCTTGCCGCTGCCGTCCGGGACGGCGCCGGGTCCCGCGAGGCGCTGGAAATCCGGTCGCGCCTGGGAGAGGCCGTCGCGGACGCGGAGGCGTGGGCCATGGCCTCCGTCACGACACTTGTCCACGATCCTTCCGGCCCGGTCCGGGACTCGCGGCATTCCGGTGATTCCGGGGATTCCGGGAATTCAGGGAATTACGGCACCGGGCCGGGGGCCCGCGCGGCCGGGGCCCGGGGGGAGGAGTCCGCGGAGGAGCTCCTGCGTTCTGCGCACGAGGGCCTGGAAGCCCTCCTGGGCCGGACGCACCCCGAAACCCTGTACGCCCTCGAGCGGCTCGCGCGCCACCTCGCCGGCGGCTCCGGTCCCGGGACGCCCCCCCTGCCGTTCCAGCACGAGTTCCCCCCGGCTGCCAGCAGGTACGAGGCTGAGCAGAAGTTCATGTCGGCGGCGGATGCCTGGGCCGAGGCAGGGGCCGGCGCGGGGGAAGGGGCGGCCTCCGCCCGCCTGCGGGGATGGGCGCCCCCCGAACTCCCCCAGGACTTCGTCAGGCGCCTGGCACTCCTCCGCAGCTCGGGGGACGGGAAGGCCCTCGCGGCAACGGCGGCCGCCGCAGGGTGCGCCGTCTTCCGGCACGTCACCCGGGACGAGGCGTCCTTCTTCACGGAGGCGGGGAAGGCGGCCGCGGACGTCCTGGGCCCGGGCCATCCGACCTCAGTCAAGTTCCTGAATTGTCTTGGCCATATCACGTATTTCAGAGACGAAAAAGGACAGTCCCGCCGATTCTTTCAGCAGGCGGCCGACGCGCTGGCAAGGATGCCCGGTGCCCCGGCTGCCGAGCTTGTCACGGCCTCGATCTCCCTGATGCGGAGCAGGAACATCGCGGAAGACGGCACGTCCGCACTGGCCGACTGCGTCGGGGCCCTGGATGCCGTGGAGGAGACGGAACCCGGCGTCGCCGGGGCCCCGGGGGCCGCCCCATCCCGCGCCCTCCCGCCTGCCCGGGCCGGACGCGACCGGCTGCTGGCAAGACACTGGCTGGCCGAAGTGCTCTACCTGCTGGACGACCACCGTTCCGCCGCGAACGTCCTCGCCCCCCTCCTGGACTCCCTCACGCGTCATCTGGAGGACGGCGGCACGGGCAGGTGGACATGGCCCCCATGTCTGGCCGGAAGCGCCCTGCTTGTCGCGGGCGAGACGGAGCTGCGGCTCGGGGACGGCGCGCGCGCCGAGGCGTTCCTCCGCCGTTCCCTGGACGTCCTGCATCGTGGCCAGGCAGGCCCCGCCATCCTGATGCCGACGGTGAGAACGCTCAGGTCAATCCTCGAGAGCCGCGGGGACGGGGAAGCACTCCGCGAGGCGGCGCAGCTGTCGGAGTTGGAGGCCGTGCTCCTTTTAAGCACGGAAGGCCCTGACTCGCCCTCCGTCATCGAGGCCATCCTCCTGGCCGCGCGTCTCCACGAGCGATCGGGCGACGCGGACGCGGCGCTCGGGCTCCACCGGAGAGTCCTTGCCGCGAGGAAGCGGCTCCTGGGCCCCATGGCCCAGGAGACGCGGCAGTCACGGAAGGAGATCAGGCGAATCGAGGGGAGAAAGCGTTAGACGCGGGCAGACGCGGGCCAAAATGCCCCTGGAACCCGTCGGGCCCGGGCGGCGCCCGCCCGTCCCCGCCCGCCGCTTCCCATCTTCACATCTTCCCGTCTTCCCATCTTCCCATCTTCCCGTGTCGGGGGGCCCGCCACCGCGCCCCTCCCGCTGGCCTTCGAGAGAGGACCCGGCTCCCCCCTCGCTTCCGCCCGCGTGGGGGGCCCGCCGCTGCGCCAAGACAGCAGGTCTTCGAGCCCGGCTCCCGCCGCTCCAGCTCCGGCAGCGGTAGGCCCAGGCTCCTGGCCGTCTCTGAAGAGCTCCATGCCTGCACCTGCCCCCCAGTCCGAGCCAGAGAGCCGGAGTTCCTCTGCCCTCCCCTGGAGAGCCCAGGAGGAACCCGCCCCGTAACAGAAAAGCGCCGGGGGAACCCTCCCCGTCAACTGAGAGCGCCGGGCCAACCCTGCCCGTCACCGGAGTGCGCCGGAGTAACACAGCCCCGTCACCTGAAAGCGACGGAGGACCCCAGCCCGTCACCGGAGGGCGTCGGAGGAACCCTCCCGTCACCGGAGGGCGGCGGGGCAACCCTTCCCCGTCACCAGAATGCGGCGATGTACCCTGCCCCGTTACCTGAGAGAGACGGGGCACCCCTGCCCGTCACCGGAGGGCGGCGGAGGCAACCCTTCCCCGTCACCAGAATGCGGCGGAGTACCCTGCCCCGTCACCTGAGAGCGACGGGGCACCCCTGCCCGTCACCGGAGT
>JAISFP010000154.1 GCA_031263525.1 Deltaproteobacteria bacterium
AGGCCGCCCAGGACCCGGAGGAAGGCCGCCCAGGACCCGGAGGAAGGCCGCCCAGGACCCGGAGGATGGCCGCCCCGAGCCCGGAGGATGGCCGCCCCGAGCCCGGAGGATGGCCGCCCAGGACCCGGAGGAAGGTCGCCCCGAGCCAGGAGGATGGCCCCCCCGGCTTCGGCCCTCCCTCCCCATGCCTGAACGTCCAGCCCCAGGCGTTCTGCCCCCTCTGCCGTACCCTGCGATGCCCCCTTCGCCCGTCAGCTGCCAACTTGGTCAACCCCCCATCTCTTGTGTTCTAGGGGTTATTTCCGATTCGACATTCATGTTTTAAATAATTCAACATTAATATTGAAAATTTAACATTCATAACTATATTTTATGTATTTACTTCTGCCTCTTGATGACGTGTTTGTTAATTAATTTATTTGCATATTTAAATAATTCTGTTTCTCTAACACTCTTTTCAGTCTAAGCTTTTGTAATATAGACAACTTATTCTTAAATAATTTCAGTAATTCTATAAGGAAGACTTAATTTCCATCTGAGAAGTAAAGGAATAACTGAGCATGGCTGTTAAGACCAGGAGGCGGGGCAGTTCGGCAGGAAGGAGGCGGGGCAACTCGACAGGAAGGCGGCGGGGCATGTCGGCAGGATGGGGGCGGGGCAACTCGGCTTCATCTGGTAACAATAGAAAGGCTCGGGACTGCATTCCATATTGGTTTCGGCAAAGAAAGGGCTAAGTCAACGGTATTGGGGCTGGAGCGGTGAAGAGGCCAAAGACGAGATGATTGACGGCGGCTTCTGCTTTCATGTGATGTGGGACAACATTCCCGAGATGATCGACAAGCTCGACGGTGAGGCCATAAGGAAGCACTTTCCCAATGTCCATGAAGAGACCGTGTCCAGGACTGGTGGGTCCGGGCCCAGAGGAGGTGATTCCGGGGCCATAGCCGGAGAGTCCGTGGCCAGTGCAGGTGAATAGCGGCTATGAGCCACGTGCTCAATAACTTAAATTTTTCTAAGTGGTTGGCATTTCAACATGCAACTGTGCAGTTCGTAGTGCGTAAGCAGTTAGCTTCATTTTGATTATTTGAAATTTTTAAATTTTAATTTATATTTTGTTCCGACACCTTAATCTTTTGTCAAAATTGTAGTCTAAAATTTGAATTTTAATAATTTCAACAATATTCGCTTTTTGATCCGATAGCAGTTGACATGTAATGATTTCCGGAGGATCGGCTCCGGGGAATCCGTAGCTTGCATTGGCGGCATGCGGTACCTTTCATCTGTAGTAGCGCCGGATGGGCCGCATGGAAGATGGATGATACACTTTTAAGCGGAATTGCAGGAACTCCAGCAACTTGTAAAGCTTCATTGGCCAGGGTGCCGGATGGCCTTCAAGTCATCATGTGGTTCGCCATGACCTATTTCCCCGCTCGCCCCGGTGTCCCGCAGGCCAGGCAACGTCCTCCCCCGCTCGCCACGGAGTATCCGCAGGACAGGCAACGTCCTCCCCGCTCGTCCCGGTGTCTCCAGAGGCCAGTCGACGTCCTCCCCGCTCGCCCCGGTGTCTCCAGAGGCCATTCAACGTCCTCCCCGCTCGCTACGGAGTATCCGCTGGCCAGGCACTGTCCTCCCAGCACGCCGCGGAGTATCCGCGGGCCAGGCACAGTCCTCCGGTGTCTTGCCAAGGTGCCTCCGCAGGCACGGCACCGTCTTCCCCTCTATCGGCCGGTCTCATCCTCCGCAGGACCTGCGCCGTCCTGAAACGGGCTCGGCACCGGATTCACGGGGCCGGCCCCGCGCCTCGCCGGGACCCGTTCCGTCTTGCCAAAATCAGCCCTCACGGGTATCATTGCGGCAATATCACCCCGCACCGTCCGGCCGGGGAGGCCCGTTCCCGCGGGCCCGGGAGGCACCCTTTTGACCAGGATAGGCTTCATCGGCGCCGGCAAGGTGGGCTTCTCCCTGGGCAGGCTCATGGCCGCCAGGGGCGTGGAGCTTTCCGGCTACGCGTCCCGGACCTTCGCCTCCGCAGGGGAGGCCGCCACTTTCACCAAGTCCAGGGCTTTCGTTAACGCCATCTCGCTTGTCGCGTCCTCTGACGTGGTCTTCGTGACCGTCCCGGACGACGCCATAGGCGCAGTCTGGCTGGAGATCGCCGCCCCTGCCTCCGGAGAAGCCCTCTCCGGCAAGGTGGTGTGCCATACCAGCGGCTTCCTGTCCTCCGAGGTGTTCTCCGGCGCCCGCGAACTGGGATGCCTCGCCGCCTCTCTGCACCCGCTCATGGCCGTCCCGGACCGCCTGGAGTCCTGGGGCCTGCTCGCCGAGGCCCTTTACGCCGCCGAGGGGGATCCCGGGGCCATCGCGGTCCTCGGACCCCTCTGCGACACCCTGGGCGTGAAGTACGGGGTGGTCGGCAAGGAGGGAAAGGCCCTCTACCACTGCGCGGCGTCGCTTGTCAGCAACTGCGCCGTGGCGCTGGCCTTCATGGGGGAGAGCGCGTTCGCCTACCTGGGCCTCGGGGATTCCGTCCCCGGTCTCTGGGGCCTCATGGTCAGGAACGCCGGCTCCGTCGCCGCCCGCGGTCCTGCCGCGGCGCTGACCGGCCCCGTGGAGAGGGCGGACGCGGGCACTGTGAAGGCCCACCTGGCAGCCCTTGGCGGTGACGACAGGGAGCTCTACCGCAGGCTGTGCCTGAAGCTCGTGGAGCTCTCGACACTGAAGCATCCCGAGAGGGACTACGGAGCGCTCGTGGCTGTCCTGGAGTCCTTCGCTCCAGGGACGGCCTGAGACCATGGGGCTGGGCACTCGCCAGGCTCCTGTCCTGTCCGAAGCCGTCCGCCTCCCCAGAGCCCAGGTCTGTGTCCTACTTGCCTTAGCCCCCCGGCTCCAAGGCCCTCTTGCTCAGATTCCCGCTCCTCTGAAGCCAAGGCCCCCGTACTCCGAATCTTGACTGTCAGGCTCCAAGGCTCCCTTGCTCAGTTCCCCGAACCCTCTGGATCCAAGTCCCTCGTTTCTCGCTCCTGCGGTACCAAGGCCCCCTTGCCCCGATTCCTGGTTCTCCGGATCCGAGGTCTCCTTGCTTCTGTCCCCGGTCCTCCGGAGCCAAGGCCCCCTTTCTCCGAGCCTCTGTCCTCTGGTGCCGGGGCCCCGGACCGCCGTCCCTCTGCATCGGTCTCCCAGCGCCCTGCGTCGCTGTCTCCTCTCCTTCCGACCGGGCCCTGACCAGCTTTCTCCTGGCCTCGGCCCTCCCGCTGCCCCGCCCCGGCCGCTGCCCCGCCCCGGCCGCCTCCGTGTCACGGGCTTCCGGAAACGGCTGTATTGAGTGCCCGGGTCGGCCTTTTAGCCTTGAGTATCTGTTCACAGATGAAAGCGGGGGAACCTTCAGCAGGACCTAGATCTTCATCATTCCTGGTGCAGGAAGGCTTTCCTCCGGGGCCTGGACGGCCTTCCTCCGTGGCGCGGACGGCCTTCCTTCGGGGCCTGGTCGGCTGTCCTCCCGAGTCAGAGCGGCCTTCCTCCAGTTCCAGGACAGGCTGCCTCCATGGCCAGGGCGGCCTTCCTCCGGCTCCAGGACAGGCTGCCTCTGCGGCCAGGGCGGCCTTCCTCCGGCTCCAGGACAGGCTGCCTCCGCGGCCAGGGCGGCCTTCCTCCGGCTCCAGGACAGGCTGCCTCCGCGGCCAGGGCGGCCTTCCTCCGGCTCCAGGAC
>JAISFP010000169.1 GCA_031263525.1 Deltaproteobacteria bacterium
GATATGGATTTAACTCTGACAAGTTACCTGAAACGGGCAGGAAATGCAAGCGATTCTGCACCATTCTCCCCCTGCGGGCCAACGCGCGATTCTGAGCCATTCTCGCCCTGCGGGCCCCCGCGCTTCCAGGCCCGGAACGGAGACGGCAGCCTCAAGGAGCCTTCAGAATCCTCCTGAATACTCCAAAATCTAACAAAATATTTCCGAATACTTCCGAATTATCCGGTATGATCAGTCTGTCACGGGCCCGGCCTTGCCGTCCCGCTCCCTGTGGAGGCCGAGCCATGCCCTCCACACACGGGCAGGCTCGGGGGCAGGGAAAGAGGCGGCAGGACATGCAGCCGGCCACCTCCGGCTCTCTCTTGAGCCGGAAGTACCTGAGACCGCCGGCCCCGGCCGGCATCCTAGGCCCCGGCCGGCATCCTATGCCCCTCCCGTCACCTGGCCCCTCTCCAGTCCATCTCTTGCCCAATTGAACGTCCGGCGCGAGGCAGAGGACGGGCCAGGAAGACTGCGACCCACGGACCTGGGGGACGGCGACCGCCGCAAACAAAAAGGGTGCCCGGCAGACCTTTCAGGCTCCGCAGGACACCCTAAACGCTAAAAATAGGAGATCTAAAAATGGACAATTGATATTACCTGAAATGGAGGGATAAAACAAGAGGGTTAGCCCCCCGCGCCCCCCGGAGCCCCCCCGCCCGCAGCGCATCGCGCGTCCCGGGCCTGGGCGACAACGGCTGCCTTCTGAACCTTCAGGGAATTCACAGGCCACCGGCCCCGGTTCCAGCCCCGTCCTCTCCCCGGAGGCAAGACGGCACCCGCACCCAGCCGGCCCTGAGAGGCCCGGTGCAGGGGCAGGGCGGAACCTTCCTGCACAGGCCGCCAGCCCCTTCCGACTCTCACGTAAGTCTAACGGAACCACAATCGCACGGCATCGCCTTGCCTCCGGGGTCCAGTCCGGGTCCTGACCCTTGCCGGTTCGGCAGCCGCGTGGCGACTGGCAGGACCGGCGGCACGGGCAATCCCGGTGGTACACGCCAAAGCCACGGAGGGACGAGGACAGCAAAACACTTAAAAAGGCGCCCGGCAGACCCTTCAGACACCGCAGGAAACCCTAAACGCTAACATTAGTCCCCCCCGCAGTTCCGGCCAGGGCCAGGGACGGCGGCCTACGGAACCCTCCGGGAATCCACAAGCTCCGCAACCCGTCCTCGCCTGTCCTATCCTATCCTCTTCCCGGTCGCCGGTCCGCGCCCGTCCCCCGGGACCAGCGCCTGGACGGCGGACTGACATCGAGCGGACACGGAGGCACCCCTCAAGAGCCATGCAGGCGGCCTCCGCGCCGCAAACAAAATTTGAGCCAGGCGAAGATCAGACGCAGGGCACCTTCAAGCTAAAAATCAACCGGCCTGCTAAGTGTTGAAATTCCTGCGGAAAGACTCCGATGCGCAGGCAGGCCCTGGACACGCCCCGTCTGGCCTGTCCCGGCCAGAGGCCTCGCAGGCCCGCGAGAGTCCTGTCCCGCCAGGGGCTCCTCCGGTCCGGACATGCCTGGTGCCTCCGAGGCTGGAACAGAGCCTCCTCCTCCGGCCGCCGGCCGCCGGCAGGCCGGGGTCCAGGGTTCCGTAGCCGCGTCCGCCCCCAAGCTTCCCCGGAACGGCCCAGAAAGATCTGCGGGACGTCGTCATACGTCAAAAAAGAGGGCCCGTACGGGCTGATTATTGCTCCGTCAGGCCCCCCTACACCTTCATGCGGCACGGCGGCACCCCGGTCCATGAAAGCCGCGTCATACTGCGCAGCTGCATACAGTAGCGTCACCCGTTCCGAGGCCCCAAAAGACTCTTTCATGATAAACGCTAACGACAAAGTCCAAGGCCGTGAGCCTACGACCCGCCGAGAACCATTCCCTCCCAGCCCGAGGTGCGTTTCCTGCCGGCTTGAGCCAGGCCGCACGAAGCATCGGCCCAGTGTCCCGCCCCTCAGTCCCCCTCCGTGACCTGCGCAGGGACCTGCCAGCCCGGAAAGCGGGGATCGCCCCGCGTGAGACGGCCCCGTAAGTCCGGGATCGGTGGTCCGGACAGCCGCCGCCGGGCCTGCTACAGTCCGCCCGCCGCCCCAGACCGCCGACAGGGCAAGGCACGGGGCAACGTCAGGTCCGCTCCAGCGCCTCCCCGCGAAGGGGCCCCGGATGATCCTGGGGACGTCGCAACGCAGAAAAAGAGGGCCCGGACAGGTCGACTAAGACACCGCCGGGCCCCCTAAACGCTAAAAATAGGATTCATAAAAATGAACTTCACCATACTAAGGGATCTTGAGCTGATATGCAAGGGGGAGGCCCGCGAACCTCAGGCCCGCCTTGAACCCTTCCCTCACGGTCCAAGAGCCTTTTCCTGGCCGGATGTGCCAGGTGCCGCACTGGGCAGCGGCCCGGTACCCTCCGCACTGTCCCCCTCCAGGACCCGCGAAGGGACAGCGGCCAGTCCGGAAAGCGGGAAACGCCCTGGCAGGCCGACACCGGGGTCCGGACAGCCGCCGCAGAACCTGCGACAGTCCGCCCGCCGACCCCGACCTCCGGCAGGGCAAGGCACGGGGTAGCGTCTGGTCCGCTCCCGCGCTTCACCACGAACGAGTCCTGAAAGATCTGCTGGACGGAAAACCCCAGAAAAAAGGGGGCCCGGACGGGTCGTCAAGACTCCGCCGGGCCCCCTAAACGCTAAAGTTGAGGTTTCTATCAATTATGACAGTATATAATTTTAAGGGATCTGAAGTTGTAATGCAAGGAGTGCAGCGATCCTCTGGCCCGCCGTGAACCCTGCCCTCCCGGTCAGAGAGGCGTTTGCCGCCAGCATGGGCCTGGCCGCACGGGGCAACGGCCCCCTGCCCCGCCGCTCTGTCCCCCTCCGGGACCCGCGCCGGTACACATGCCAGTCCGGAAAGCGGGGAATTTCCCTCGATTGACGGCCCGGATGTCCGTGCTCCGGGCTCCGGACAGCCACCGCCGGACCTGCGAGAGCCCTGCCGCCGCATCCGTCCGCAAGACCCGGTCACGGTCGGCTGAGGCCGCAAGTTGCCGTGCAGCCGTCCTGAATCCCGCCTGCCTGCACCGAGGCGGGAAGTATCGTCCCAGGAGCGCGATACCTGCGGCAGCTCGGCCTACCGTCGGCAATCCCGAATGAGGGCCCGGCAAGCCACGTGGCGGGGACATGCCGGCCAGTGGACACGGAGAAGATACTAACGGGCCCGGCAAGCCCATGGCCCGGGACATGGGGACCTTGCGAAACCCCGGGCGCGGCCTTCGGACAGGGCGTGACTCACGGACCATTGCCTGCTGGCAGGGCGAGACCTGCGGAACCCGGCCTGTGAACAGGACGAGACCTGCTGAACCCGGCCTGCGGTCAAGACGAGTCGAGCGGAACCTGGCTTTCGGACAAGGCGAGAACTGCGGAACCCGGCCTGCTGACCGGGCGAGACGAGCGGAACCTGGCCAGCTGACAGGGCGAGAACTTCGGAACCCGGCCTGCTGACCGGGCAAGACGAGCGGAACCTGGCCTTCGGACAGGGCGAGAACTGCGGAATCCGGCCTGCTGACCGGGCGAGACGAGCGGAACCTGGCCAGCTGACTGGGCGAGAACTTCGGAACCCGGCCAGATGACCGGGCAAGACGAGCGGAACCTGGCCTCCGGACAGGGCGAGAACTTCAGAACCCGGCCTGCTGACCGGGGAGACGAGCGGTACCTGGCCAGTTGACAGGGCGAGACGAGCGGAGTCCGGCCTGTGCGCAGGGTGAGCCGAGCTGAGTCTTCCTGCGGGACGCCGGAGCCCCGGGACGGGACCTCGATCCGCAGGCCGGGGGGGGGCCGGCAGGCTTGAGCGACGGCTGGGGCTCCCGTGTCGGGGGCCCGGGCCGTCCGCGAGGATTCCGAACACGGGAAATTTCGGCTCGGCAGTTGCAAGGCCATGTTTTTTAAAATAGAATTTCTCCGTTTAGCGAGCGGCCCAGACTGGCCCCCGGGACACGGGGACAGCCTCCCCCGCCAACCGCCCTGGACCCTGTCCGGTGGACGGCTTTCCCCCCACCGGGCCTGGCGGTACGTCGATCCGTGGGGACGGTCCCCTCCACTTCCTTTCTGAACATTGACGTGTAACGCCGTCCCGGCCCCGGTCCTCTCCCGTCCGGGGAACTCCTCCCGGCGGGCCGCTGGGGATGCCCGCGCTGCCTGGTGAGGTCCCGCTCATGGGGACGGCTCCCATGCCCGGCGGTCGCCCCCGGTCCGCGACCGCGACCGCCCAGCGCCACGCGAATCTTTCTCAGGCCTTTCGACTCCGAATCTTCCGACTCAGATCTTTCGACTCAGGTGTTTCGAATCCTGCCTTTCGACTCTGGTTCGCCTTCCCGACCTGCCCGGCGGGTCCGCCGCCGTCTGCCGGGGACGCCGCCCGAAAACGGGGCCCCCTGCCGCCACGCCGCCCGGCTCCACGCATCAGGCCCTAAACCCCAGGGGGAACACATGCCGCACAGACTGAAGGTACTTATAGCCGCCTCGGAAGTCACCCCGCTGGCGCAGACCGGGGGCCTCGCCGAGGTCGCGGGGAGCCTGCCCCTGGCCTTCTCGGAGCTGGGCGTGGACGCCGCCGTCATCATGCCCGGGTACTCCGAGGCGCTGGCCCGCCCGGGCGTCGAGGACGCCGGGGTGGACATCGTCGTGGGCGAGGGGGAGGACGCCGTCGCGGGCAGGCTGTACCGCGGGAGCCTCGCGGGCAGGGTGCCGGTGTGGATGGTCCGCTGCGACAGGTACTTCGCGAGGGACGGGCTCTACGAGGCGGGGGGGGAGGCCTACCCGGACAACGCGGAGCGCTTCGCCTTCTTCTCCAGGGCGGCAGTCAAGGCGCTGGGGCTCCTTGAGGGGGGGCCGCCGGACATAGTGCTCGCTAACGACTGGCAGACCGGGCTCATCATGCCGCACCTGCTCCAGCTGGGCCCCGACGCGCCCAAGGGGGTCTTCGTCATCCACAACCAGGGCTTCCTTGGGCTGGCCCCCCTGGAGAAGAAGGCGGCCATAGGCCTCCCGGAAAAGTTCTACGGGACTGAGGGCCTGGAGTACTTCGGGCTCCTGAGCTTCCTGAAGGCCGGGATAGTCTACAGCCGGACCCTGGTCACGGTGTCGCCCACGTACGCCAAGGAGATCCAGACCCCGGAGTTCGGGCACGGCCTGGACGGGCTCCTGCGCGAGCACTCCTTCACGCTCCACGGGATCCTGAACGGCGTTGACTACAACATCTGGAATCCGGAGAGCGACCCCTACATCCCCTGCACATACTCCTCCCGGAACCTGGAAGGAAAGCTCCGCTGCCGCGAGGCCTTCATGAACATGGCGGGCCTCGCGGACGCCCCGGAGAGCCCGCTCTTCGTCATGGTGAGCAGGCTCACCGCCCAGAAGGGCATCTCGGTCGTCGTGGAGGCCGCCCAGGACATGCTGGACGGTCTCAACGCCCGCATAGCGATCCTCGGCACCGGGGACGCATGGTTCCAGACTCAGCTCAAGGAGCTGGCGGACGCGAACCCCGGGAGGATGTGGCTGAAGCTCGACTACAGCACGAGCCTCTCGCATCTCATGATGGCCGCGGCCGACTTCGTGATGGTCCCCTCCACCTACGAGCCCTGCGGCCTGGCCCAGCTCTACGCCCTCCGCTACGGGGCCGTGCCCGTGGTCCGCTCCATAGGGGGCCTGAACGACACCGTCCGGGACTTCGCCGGCCGAAGCCCCGACGGGCGGTGGGACACGGGCTTCAAGTTCGGGGCCTTCAACCGCAACGCCTTCTTCCGAGCCGTCCGGAGGGCCACGGAGATGTACCGCCAGAACGGGGGGGAGGTCTTCAGCCAGATGTGCGCTAACAACATGCGGGAGGACTTCTCCTGGAAGACCTCGGCCCTGTCGTACTACTCCCTCTTCCTGAACATCGTGAAGAGCGCCTGAGCCTCCTTCCGGAGCCCTGCCCGGCCCGGAACAGCCCGCCCGGGACCCCCGAAATGCCCCGCCTGACCAGCCCCCCGTCAGGGCTCCCCAAAGGCGCCCCGACGCCCTGAGCCCTCAGCCCCGAATCAGCGAAAGACGCCCCGACGCCCTGAGCCCTCAGCCCTGAATCACCGAAGCGCCCCGGCACCCTGAGCCCTCTGCCCTGAATCACCTACACCTTCATGCGACACGGCGGCACCCAGGTCCATGAAAGCCGCGTCATGCAACACAGCTGCATGTCGCACTGTCCCCGGTGCCGAGGCCCCGGAAAACTCTTTCATGATAAGCGCCCCAGCTCCCTGATCCCTCAGCCCTGAACCCCCGAAGCGCCCCGACGCCAGGCACCACGTGCCAGGCGCCGCCAGTGTCCTTGAGAATGACCGCTTAACCCGGAGCCCGGCCTCCCGGCCCCTGTTCACGGACCCCTGGCGCGTTGCCCCTGGCCCAAGAAGGGAGGCCGCTCACCCGTCCTTGACCAGGCCAGCGACAAGAGGACGGCCTGCCCGACCGGCCTGCGGCCCGCCCTCACGGCATACCCCCTCCAGGTTCTCCCCGGAGCAGTCCGGCCCGGACGAGCCCCTGGCCGCCCTTCCCTGGCTGCCCCCCGTGCCGGACAGTCCCCGTTGCCGTCCGGCCCGGACGGGCCCCTGACCGCCCTTTCCTGGCTGCCCCCCGTGCCGGACAGTCCCCGTTGCCGTCCGGCCTGGACGGGCCCCTGACCGCCCTTTCCGGCTGACCCACCGAGCCGGACCGCCCCAGGAACCGTCCTGCCCGGACGGGCACCTGACCCTGCCCCCCTGATCGTCGCCGGCCACCGGAGGACGGAGGACCCTAATTGAGCCCCGAACGGCACCTAATCATCCACGGCCACTTCTACCAGCCACCCAGGGAGAACCCCTGGACGGGCATGATGCCCGACCAGCCTTCCGCCGCTCCCTACCCCAACTGGAACGCGCGGATCAACCGGGAGTGCTACGCCCCCAACACCCTTGCCAGGGTCCTGGACGGCAAGGCGGCGATAGACAGGGTAATCAACAACTTCCGGCACATGTCCTTCAACACGGGGCCAACGCTCATGAGCTGGATGGAGAACCACGCCCCGGAGACCTTCGAGCTCATACGCGAGGCCGACCGCATGGGGGCCGAGGACCACGGGGGGCACGGCCCGGCCGTGGCCCAGGTCTTCAACCACGTGATCATGCCCCTCGCGAACCGCCGGGACAAGAACACCCAGATACTGTGGGGGAAGAAATACTTCCGGAGGGTCTACGGGAGGGAGCCGGAGGGCATGTGGCTCGCCGAGACCGCGGCCGACTCGGAGACCCTGGGCCTTCTCGCCCAGAACGGCATCCTGTTCACCATCCTCGCCCAGAACCAGGTGGACGCCCTGAGGCAGCTCTCGGCCGGCGGGGGCCGCGGGGCCGGGCCCTGGATCCCCTGCGCCGGGCCCCCGGACCCCAGGGAGCCCTACCGCGTCTTCTGGGGGGACGGGCCGCGGGACTGGCTGGACGTCTTCGTCTACGACGGCCCGGTGAGCCGGGCCGTGGCCTTCGAGAACCTGCTCCGCGACGGCAGGGCCTTCCTGGACCGGGTGATGTCAGCCTTCGGGACCCCGGACGGGGACAGGCCGCTCCTGGTGAACCTCGCGACCGACGGCGAGAGCTACGGCCATCACTTCCATTTCGGGGAGATGGCGCTGGCCTGGCTCTTCGACGAGCTCCTGGGCCGGTCCGGCACCGAGGAGGATCAGGTCAAGCTGACCAACTACGGGGAGTACCTGGCGTCCCATCCCCCCCGCAAGGAGGCGAGGCTGGTGGAGAACTCCAGCTGGAGCTGCACCCACGGGGTGGAACGCTGGAGGGCCGACTGCGGCTGCCGCACGGGAGGCGACCCCCAGTGGAACCAGAAGTGGAGGGCGCCCCTCAGGGAGGGCCTCGACTGGCTCAGGGACAGGATAGCCGAGGCCTTCGACCGGACCGCCCCGGAGTACCTAAAGGATCCGTGGGCCGCCCGTGACGGCTACGGCGACGTGGTGGCATCAAACTACGACCCCTCCGTCCGCCGGGCCTTCCTCTACGAGCACGGGACCGCCGCGGCGGGCGCCCCGGAGGGCGCGACCACGGCGCTGGCGCTCATGGAATGCCAGCTCATGTGCCTGTACATGTTCACGTCCTGCGCCTGGTTCTTCGACGACATCGCGGGCCTGGAGCCGGTCCAGAACCTGCGCTACGCCGCCCGGGCCATCGAGCTCGCGCAGAACTGGACGCCCGTCGACCTTACCGCGGGCCTCCTCGGCCACCTGGCCAGGGCCGTGCCCAACAACACGGCCTACGCGGACGGGGCCGAGCTGTGGAACCAGGAGATAGCCGGGAGCTACCTCACAGCCGCGACGGCCTGCGCCCAGTGGGCGGCGTCCGCCGCCATGAACGAGCCCGCGGCCTTCCACGGGCAGAGGTGGGTGGAGGTGTCCGCCCTGGAGTCCGAGCGGGTCGTCCGGGACCCCGCCGATCCCCTGCCGGTGCTGTACCTGGCCCGCGCCTCGCTCCGCGAGACGCGGCTCGACGCCCGGGCCGAGCGCCTGGCTATGGTCCTGGCCGACGACGGCCCGCGCCTCGACATCCTGGTGTTCGAGACGGGCCCCAACCAGGCACCGGACTTCGAGAGGGCGAAGTCCGTCTTCATCGACAAGGGCGCCCAGTATCTCAGGTCCTCCTTCGCTGCGCTGTTCCCCGGCGAGGCGCAGTTCACACTCGAGAGCCTGTGGCCGCAGGTCCGCGACAGGATACTCGCGGGGCAGCTCAAGGAGTTCTTCGACGAGATCCGCCACAACACGGTCAGGGCGTTCCACAACCACCGGGACGCCCTTCTCAAGTACAGCCGCAAGGGCAGCGCCTGGGACTGGATGGACAAGTTCGTGTTCAGGCTCATGGCCGAGGTGGACCTGGAGAACGTCCTGAAGCCCATGCGGGACGGGAGGCCGGTGGATCTCGACCGCCTTACCATCCTCCTGGACCAGGATACCGGCGCTTCGTCCCGGAACATGCCCGTCGTCCGCGAGTCGGCCGGGCTCTACATAAGGAGCCTCTTCTCCCAGCTGGAACGCGGGCCCAGGCGACCCACGCTCCCCGAGGAGCTCCTGGGATTCCTGAACTTCGTGAAGTCCAACATGCCGGACCTTGACTTATGGGAGTTCCAGAACCTCTACCATCACCTGATGCGCCACGAGGCTGACCTCTTCCGCTCGCTCGCCCAGTCCGAGGGTGACATGCTGGCCGAGATAGGCCGCACACTGGGCTTCAGCGAGCACCTCACCCGACCGCCCGTCCCCTGAGAAGGGACGGCGCAGACGGGACTGCGGGCCGTCCGAGGCGGGACGGGGTGATTTCCGAGACTGTAGGGACGAGACTTCCGGGCCGGTACGTCCGAGACTGGACGTAGGGATATCCGTCCGGACCGGGCCAATCCTCAAGAGTGCCGATTAGCGAGGGAACCGGGAAACAGGCATTAAGTCCAGGACAGTAACCATTCAGGTACCCCTCTATTGAAGACACTTTTCGGGGGAAGAGAGCCATGATGAGGAACCTTTGAAGTTGAAGAGTCAACTATTAATACTTCATGTGGGGGCAAATAGGATCAATCGAGGGTGTTTCGGTTGGTCAAGATCCCCCTGTTGGGTCCCCATTAGGAAGGTACCTGAATGGTTACCCAGGACAGCAAAAGAAGGGCGGACGATCAGGGTCCGCCGAAGATGGCGCGGCACGTCGGGAAACCGGTCCAGAGCCGGGACAAGAAGCAGGACCGCCCTCATAGCAGGAAACGGCCTGTCCGTCGATAAGAACCGGGCGCGGGCCGGTCCCGGCATGGCAATGACTTGCGGAGGCGGCCACGCCTGCGGGACCAAAAAGGGGTAACGCCACGGCTGGCCCGTGCCCGGCGGCCCGGGGAACATTGGGCCGGGACGAATCTCGCAGGGAAAGGAGATGCGTCCCGCAACCCTGCTGGAGGCATCCCGGCCCGGAACCCGACGGGCCAGTGACGGCAGGCAACAGGGGAAATGCTCAGGAACTCTCGGTAATGCGGCAACACCGTGCGGTCTCGCGGAAACCTGTGCCAGTGGCAAAGGCAGCTCAGAATTGCAGCTCCAGACCTTCCCGGGCAGGGAGAATGCCCGTTGCCAGATGCCTGGGTTCAACGCGCCGGAACGAAGACATGTCTGCATTGACACACGGAGAAGCGGGCGCGGCCCGTTCCCTAAGCTCCCGATGAAGACTGCCCAGATTTCGCGGATGCCGCAGGGACGGAGACAAGTCCATCGCGCACAGAGAGCCATCTGTCAATTTGCCCCGCCAGCGAATAGAATCCCCTGCGGCTTGCGAGAGGATCCTGGCGTCACCTGTCTTGCTCGAGGAAGCCCCTGCAGCTTGCTGCGGGGATGAATCGCGCCCTCCCTGATATCGTCATGAAACCTCCTTGCACGTTCTGAAACCGCACTCATGGCCGTCATCCCTCTGCAAAAGACGGCAGTTCTTCCAGGATACACCGTCCCTTATCCCGTCCGGACCAGATACCTCGAATCTTCCGGCTGGACCTCGCCGAGACCCTGCCCGTGAACACTCCCGTGTTCTTGCCCTTGTGAACGGCGGCCTTCACCAGATCCCCTGTCCTGAACCCGAACTGAGCCTTCACCCTGGTCCTGTGCCCGCGGGGAAAGCCGTGCCGGTCAGGATTCGCCCGCTGACGTGTCACCTGCCCGCACGCCTGACCAGCACCGTGGGCGTCTCCCAGCCCCGAGCCACCCCTGTCTCGGGCCCGGCAAACACTCTGTCCAGGGCGTGGGTCTTGGGAATTCCCAGACGCGTCCTGTTGAATCTGGTCTGTCCTCCCGTCGATTCTGCCGCGGTCACGGGCAAGGTCTTCAGACTTCTCGCCAGGACGTTCCGGGTGGCGTTCATCACCGCCGCGCCCGTGAGCGGTGCCAACAGCCGGGCCTGGATCATCTTCGCCAAATCCGGGTCCTTCTTCAGAAAGACGTCCAGATCCATGTCGGCCTTCTTCTGGTTGCACTTCTGACATGCCAGCGCCAGGTTGGACACCCTGTCAGTTCCTCCCTTGGCTCACGGAACGACATGGTCCTTCTGGAGCGGGACCTTCCCGGCACCGCAGCACACGCGCCTGTGACTGTATTTCAGAAGCAGGCACTCCATGATCTCGTAGCCGAAAAGAGTTCCGCGCTGGAACTGTGCCCCGGATATCTCGGGATCCTGCATCTTCTGCGTGTCAAACTTCGCGTCATCCACAATGACATGGTGGACGGGAGCAAGCCTGCACAGTTTCTCCGAGAAACTGAAGATCGAGTCGACCACGTGCCGGACGGAAGGGGCAAGCCAGCCTTCCGGCCTGGCCCGGTTGTCAAACCTCCCGGACCTGTACCACAGCCGGGATCTCCTCCTGCTTCTGTGCCCAGCCCGCTGCACCATGTCCCCGTGAACCAGAAAACCCCTGCGGGAGAGCTCGAACATGCACAGCACGGTCAAGACAAGCACGCCGCAAGCCGTGCTCTCCCTGACCAGGGATATCCCGGAGGTCCCGATCCCCCGGTCTATCTTCAAGGTCAACGGGTCAGGAGCGCAGTCTTCCGCCAGTCTGTCCAGGAGCATGATCGTGAACGGCTTCACGCTGACGCACCTGGCCCTCTTCCGGTCCATAAGAAGCCTTGCCCTCTTGGGAGTGCAGGGCGAGAGAGGCATCTTGTCACGATCGACTGCCAATGCCGATTCTTTACTCGCTCGAAAAAATGCCCATGCTGGCCTGTTTCATGTCTCCTCGAGACTGTCTCTGCCCAGCCCTCCGCCTGAACAGTCCCCTTGCCCAAGGCTGCTGACAGCCAGGCTTCGGGAGTCCGGAGCTGGAGAAGCACCCCGGAGTCGGTTCTCTGGCTCTGGCAGAGACTGCTGTCCGGGTCGGGGCTCCGGGCCCTCTGGGTAACTGGGCTTCAAAGACAAATCATGAGCAGTCACCTCTTAACAAAGCCCTACCGGCTAGCCGGAGGGTAGTTTACTCTGTCCGGACGAAGCGACCGTCGTTTCCGTAGACGCTGATCATGGAGGAGCCCTCCTGCCTGATCCTTATCTCGCTGGAGGTGACGCTCACAATGTCGAAATTGGGGGTCCCGACAGGCACGTAGGCAATGGAAACGCCACGCTCGTCGTACAGGCAGAAAAACGATATCGTTTTGCAGACGATACAGGTGGAATTGAAACCGGCCAGCTGCTCACTCGGCCCGAAACAGTGAATCATTCTGTTGTTCCCGTCGTAAATTTCGACGAAGGACCCGTTCTGCCTGACGTTTCCTATCATGTCAGCCTCCCAAGTGTTAATGCGGATTGACTGGACAGAAAAGTTCGGAGCCGAAAGCCCCTGCGAAACAACGCTCCCGCAATGCACGGAGCGGCGGTTGTTTCGTTGCCGTGCCGTTCCTTCCGAAAACAGGCGGAGCAGACTGAGATTTCAGTCCGAAACCGATTCTAGACAGGAATGTTTTCCATGTCAAGGGGAAATGAAATCGTGAATTCTGACAGCCCGAATCCATGCAACGGAAAATGACAACCGCTTGCCACGGAGTTTCAAGACAGATGCCAAGCATGGTGACTGCTCCACTTTTCCTTATCACACACTGTATGTATCTGGCATCAGTTCGCTGGCCACCATGTCCATGCCATTGGGCTGCTCAGGTCGCTGGGGCGGGCGACAGTTCAATCGAGTTCTGGTCATATGAAAGAGCCTCGTCTGGCAGCCCGGGCGGACTGGCCAGGTCACGGGAGCCATTCCTGGCCTACACCCTCATGCGGACCGGTGGCGCCCCGGCCCATGAAAGCCGCGTCATGCAGCATGACTGCATGACGAGGCGTCCCCGGTGCTGGGGCCTCGGAAACTCTTTCATGATAAATTGTAACTGTCCAGGTGCCCCTCTATTGAGGATATTTTCGGAGGAAGAGAGCCCTAATGGGGACCCCCAGAAGTTCAAGAGTCAACAGTGGATACTTCATGCCGTGGGGAAGAATTTCTGAAAAGGTATTTTGGCTGTGAAGCTCCTCCTGTTGAGCTCCGCTTGGGGGGCACCTGAACAGTTACGATAAATTAAGGTTGAGCTTGCACATGCCGCCGAGGCGATCTGGCCAGGCCGATCGAGATCCGGCTGGCCATAAAGGAGGCCTAATCATGTGGCCAGAGCTAATCGCTAATCTTAAGCGAGTCCAGGAAAGGGACACAGTTCCTGGCAATTTCAGGCTGAGACCGGCTGGGAAACTGCTGTTCCGACCGAGCAGGCATGTAGCCTGAAGCGCATTCCAGAAGGAACAGCATGTCGTCATGCAGGACCAGCCGCCGGAAATGAAAAGTTGCCACCACAACACCGTCATCCCGCACGCTCCGTTCAATGAAGTCGACATCGGCCGCCTGGCGCCCCTTGAAAGTCAATGTCCTAACGGCGGTGGACACGCTCAACGTGAAAGAGAGTCTTCCCCTGAAAAATCCGTAACCGAAACAGTCAATTCCACTGCTCCTGATCTTGCGAACCTGGTCCTGTCCGAGCCAGAACATGCCTATGGACAAGTCGATGTCAGCAAAATTGTCACCCGTCTCTCTGTCAGTACCTGACGCGACAAAAATTTTGTAATACCTGAAATCTTGACCCTCCACGAGATTCTGCCCGTAAAGGGTTCCGTTCCGGGTGAACCAGGACGGATGGCTCACAGTAAACCCCAGCCCCGGAAGGGATTCCTCGGCATCGGCCTTGCTGAAATCAACCCACTCCCCCGTGCCGGACCCGGTATCCGCCCCAGCCATCCCTGCAGCTAAAGCGACGGCAGCGGCAAAGACAAGAACCAGAATCCACTTTAAATTTTTCATCCCTTTCACCCAGCATGTCACCATGCTCTGACACCCCTTCTTGCAAGAGAAAATTACCGGACTCGCCTGGCCATGAACCCAGGCTCCCTTGATTCAGAATGGCGAGATTCCCGCATGCCGATAAACCCGGCGCATCCCGGTCCCGCCGGGATATCCCGGCCCCAGAGGAGCTCCTCCATGACTCTGCCGGACACTCGCGGAGAACGTGTTCCGCGCTGGCGCAGGCGAGACTGGCGGGTCACTGAGCCATACGGCGGACAACATCGTCCATTTGCCTCCCAGCGAATTTCCGCGAAAACTGAATCATGACTCTGCCATTCGGGAGTTTTACGGCAGAAGTCAGAACCGAAGTCTCGGGAGAACGAAGATGCAGCCGTGCAGATCGCCAATCGCTATTCGCTAATCCTGAGCGAGTCAAGGAACGGAACGCAATTCCTGGCAACTGCCGGGTCGGAACGAGTGGGGAAATCGTGTTCGGTCGAAATATTTTCAGACATGGACCAGCATTCCATGACGAACAGGATGTCGTCATGCTGGACCAGACGCCGGAAAAGATAGGTGAAAAATACAGCGTCGTTATCGAAATCTTCCCGGTCGATGTAATCTACGTCTGCCGCAGGGCGTCCCTTGAAAGTCAATGCCTTTCCCGTAGCCGACCTGCCCGATATCGCGTCTGAGCGCTCGCGCATGAAGCCGTATCCGAAGCTGTCAATGCCGGATTTCCTTATCTCTCGCATGTCTTTACGAGTGAGCTTGACCTGTTGTATGGAAAGCGAGAATCGAGGGGAATTGGTGTCGGTCTCGTCGTCATGCCCAGCAGCTACCCATGCCGTGCAATACCTCAAGTCAGGCTCGTCCGTTAACCCCGCGCATGAGACATCGCCGTCCCTGCTGAACCAGGGCGGATAGCTCACGGAAAACTCGAGGCCCGGAATAGGCTCCTTGGCATCAGCATTGCCGAAAGTCGGCCACGGGTCCTGAGATTCCTGGCCGAACGCAGGCAACGCCGCGGCAAGCGCCGCGAGGAAGGCAAAGGCAACCCAAAGCATAGAGGCGGGAAACTGTCTCACTCAACTGACCTCGCCAGCCATCATACGTCATGGCGTGAAGGCAACTCCTGCGACTGGACATCTGGCCCCTGAAAGCTGATTCGAATCCGGACCACAGGACTCCAGATCGGGGCAGCTCTTCGGCAGCGCCTGCCAGCTGCAGGGTCTCCCCCGGGCCGACCAGGCATCTGGGGTGATGCTGGCTGCAACCAGCCTCCGGACCCGCACCGACTGGAGGAGGAACCTCCGGGGGGAGAGAGGAACCTCTGCGTGGAAAGAAGGAGCGGTCAGCTACAGAATGTTTGCCTGTCCGGACGGATAGATGTCTGGAAGACATGCCAGTCCTAGACCTTATGCACCACGTATGTTACCACGCCCCAGACCACGGCGTCCTCGCTCTCCGTGATGTCAAACTCAGGGTAGTTTGGGTTGTCCGGGGCGAGGAACACCCTCCCGGCCTTGAGCTTCAGCCGCTTGACGATAAGCTCCCCCTCCCAGGCGGCCACGACTATCCGACCGGAAGCCGGACTCTGGGAGCGGTCCACCACCAGGAGATCCCCGTCGTTGATGCCCGCCCCCCTCATGGAGTCGCCCTTGACCCGCAGGAAGAAGGTGGCAGGAGGGTTCCTGACCACCAGCTTGTGGAGGTCCAGCTGCTCCTGGACGTAATCCTCAGCAGGGGACGGGAAGCCCGCCGAAATGGGCACGAAGAAGAGGGGCTGGCCCTGGCGGTCAGGGTCCGGCTCCTCCGGCACGAACACGGTGAAGCTGAACCGCGAGAGATCGAGCCCGGCCAGGGGGCCGCCCCCGTCAGCTGACGCGCCGCGACCGTTTCCCCGCCCCGACGGGTCCTTCGCGACGCCGATGACGCCTTCAATCTTGACAAGGTCCATGACTTTAACGTCCCCCTTCCCAGCTGGCCTGAGGCCAAAGGACTCGGGCCAAAGCCCGCTGGCCTCGGGCCAAAGACCGCTAGCCTCGGGCCAAAGACCTCTCGCTAGCCGCAGGCAAGTACGAAGAATGCGAGAAAGCGGAGCCCTGGCACCGCGCCGGCCTCATGAGTCCTGGCGTCCAGTCATGAGCCTCGCCCGGAAGTCCCCACCGCGACTTGCTGTCTGGCCCAAAAATTGCTACAGGCCAGCCAAAGTATATCCGAGCCACCTAATCATATCAAGAGTTTGGCGTTCATCCCGCCGCTGGGCCGTTCTGACCAGGCCCCCATGTCCCTGACGAGCCGCCCTGTTCTCTGCTGACCTGCGGTCAGAAACCTGACTTCCCCGACCCCGCAAGGCCTCAGCCTCAAGGTTCCGGGGTCAATCTGCCAAGGCATCCGGGCTCATGGCCGGGGCATCCGGCCCAGCGTCCGGGGCTTCCCGGCTCAGGCGTCCTGGGCTTTCTGGCCAAGAGCAAGGGCTTCCAGGTTCAGGGCCGGGGGCATCCGGGCCCAGCGTCCGGGGCTTTCTGGCCAAGAGCCAGGGCTTCCAGGTTCAGGGCCGGGGGCATCCGGGCCCAGCGTCCGGGGCTTCCTGGCTCAGGCGTCCGGGGCTTTCAGGCCAAGAGCCTGGGCTTCCTGGTTCCGGGCCGGGGCATCCGGGCCCAGCGTCCGGGGCTTCCTGGCTCAGGCCCCTCCCCCGCCGTC
The DNA here is from genome assembly GCA_031263525.1 of Deltaproteobacteria bacterium. GTDB lineage: Bacteria > Desulfobacterota > Desulfarculia > Adiutricales > Adiutricaceae > JAIRZX01. The sequence continues at coordinate 16,611 of JAISFP010000169.1, forward strand.
TTCGCGACGGACCAGCCTGCCGTCCACGAAGCGGTCGCCGTGGCTCTCCTCCGAGTCCACTCGGACCGGCGCGTTGCCGGCGTCCACGAAGACCACCCTGGGCTTCCAGCCGCTGGCCTCCTCCGGGGTGAGCGAGCAGAAGGCCATGACGATGAGCCTGTCGCCGGGGGCGGCCAGCCTGGCCGCGGCGCCGTTCACGCACACGATCCCGGATCCTGCGGTTCCCCTGATGCAGTAGGACTCGAAGCGGGTGCCTGAGGTTACGTTTACGGCCAGGATCTTCTCGTACTCGAGCATGCCGGCAGCGTCCAGGAGATCGGAGTCGATGGTGACGCTGCCCACGTAGTCCAGCTCGGTCGCGGTGACGGTCGCCCGGTGGATCTTGGCTTTCAGGAGCTCTATCAGCACGGGCGGCCCCCCCGCCCCTTCCGTGAGGGTCCGGAAGGGTCGAAGATGATGTTGTCTATCAGCCTCGCCCTGCCCAGGCGTGCGGCGCAGGCGAGGAGGGTCTCGGAAGACACCCGGGACACGGGCCTGAGATCGCAGGCCGCCACAGCCTCGGCGTAGTCCAGGGAGAAGCGCGGCTCCGCGGCGAGGGTCTCGCTCACGACGGCGCATGCCTTCAGGGCTTCCCGCCCGCCATCCCTGAAATAGGCCTCGGCCGCGAGCAGGCCCTTCCTGAGGAGGGGCGCCACCGCCCTCTCCTCGGGGGTCAGGTACGAGTTCCGGGAGCTCATGGCGAGGCCGTCCTCCTCGCGGACGGTCTCGCAGGGGACCATGGAGGTGTCCAGGTCCAGGTCCCTGGCCATGCGCCTGAGGATGAAGAACTGCTGGGCGTCCTTGAGCCCGAAGTAGGCGCGGTCCGGGGAGGCGGCGTTCAGAAGCTTAAGGACCACCGTGCAGACGCCCCGGAAGTGGCCCGGCCTCGAGGCCCCGCACAGCCGGAGGCCCAGCTCGGGGGCCTCCACGTATGTGGCGAAGCCTGGCGGGTACATCTCGCCGGGCTCCGGCATGAAGAGGACGTTCGCGCACAGGGACTTCATGTACGCGGCGTCCCTGTCCCGGTCCCTGGGATAGCTCTCCAGGTCCTCCCCCGGCCCGAACTGGGTCGGGTTCACGAATATGGACACGACCGTCCTGGAGTTCTCCAGGACGCTCCTCTCCACCAGGCTCCCGTGACCAGGATGCAGGAATCCCATGGTGGGCACGAGCCCCACTGAAAGCCCCTGCTTGCGCCAGGCCCTGGAACGGGCCTTCATATCCCTGACCGAGGTCACGATCTCCATTTGGCCTCCCGCGGCACTTGCCGTTCGGTGGGGATGTAGGCCTCCAGGCCGGCATGGCCCTCTGCCGGCACTCGGGGTCTCATGGGGCCTGAAAGCTCGCCTCAGGAATCCCGTCTGGAAGGGCGGGACGGGTGTCCGGCAAAGGCCGGGATAGTGGAAGACCGTGCCAGGCCATGCGGAGGCCGGGCTAGAGGCCAGGGCTGGCGGAAGCCGGGTGACCAGGCCGGGGCAGGCGAAGGCCAGGCAGCCATCCGTGCCAGGGGGAGGCGGGACAAGACACGGGGCGGAGTGCCCGCCGGAGGGCGGGCATCCGATGGGGCGGAGGGGGCAGGGGCCGAGGCTTCAGGCCGCGAAGCCGAAAGGCGGGAACCGAGGGCGACGGCCTGGCGGATCAGGGGCGGAGCGCGGGGGGCCCGGGCTCGGAAGCCCCTGGCGAGCCGGCCTGAGTGCCGGAAGAGGAAGACGGAGGAAGGGCCGGAAGGGAACCCAGGTGCTCAACCCAGACGATCTTGACGAAGCATAGCCGGGCCGGGCCGGGATCTCAAGGGACAAGGCACCCACTTCCGGGCATCCGGCCCCTTCCGGAGCCGGAAACCCGCGACCGTGGTCGACCGGAGACGGGGGAAGAGAGCCGGAGCGGTCCGGACTGGCGCAAGGCAGGAGGCGAAGCGAGGCGGGACCGGGACAGGGCCGGCGCCTCGCCCGGTCAGGCGGAGGCTCCGGGCAGGATGCGCTGCCACTCACGACCGCCCACGGGCCGGAAGCGCTTTCCCTCACGGCCGAACTCAGGTCCTGGACGGCCCTTCCCCGTCAGGCGCTGTCCTACTTCGGGGAGTTCCGGAAGCAGTACTCGGGGGAGGGGAAGGCGCCGGACTTCACCTCGGAGACGAACTGCCCGAAGGCGCTCTTGATGGTCTCCCCCACGTCGGCGTATTTCTTCACGAACTTGGGCCGGAAGCTCCCCTCGCCGCCGAGGGCGAGCATGTCCTGGTAGACGAGGATCTGGCCGTCGCAGTTGGGGCCGGCCCCAATGCCTATGGTCGGGATGGTGAGGGCCTTGGTCAGCGCGTCCGCCGTCTCGACCGGCACGCACTCCACCACCACCGCGAAGGCGCCGGCATCCTGGACGGCCAGGGCGTCCCTCATGAGCCTCTCGGCGTCCTCGCCCTTGCCCTGGACCTTCAGCCCGCCCATGGTGTTTATGGACTGGGGGGTGAGGCCTATGTGCGCAAGGACGGGTATCGAGGCGTTCACCATGGCGCGTATCTGCGCTTCAACGTTCACGCCGCCCTCGAGCTTCACCGCCTGGGCGCGGCCCTCCTTCAGGAGCCTGCCCGCGTTCAGGACCGCGTCCGGCACCGACACCTGATAGGACAGAAACGGCATGTCCCCCACCACCATGGCGTTCTCGGTCCCCTCGGCGACCGCCCGCGTGTGGTGGATCATCTGCTCCATGGTGACTGACATGGTGTCCGGCTGGCCCAGGATGACGTTCCCCAGGGAATCCCCCACCAGCACCGCGTCAACCCCGCACTGGTCCACCAGCCTGGCGATGGAGTAGTCGTAGGCGGTGATCATGGTGAGCTTCTCGCCGGACTTCTTCGCCTGCGAGAAGGTATTCACGTTCTTCTTGGCGGCCATGGCGCCCCCTTTCCGGAAAGGACCCGGAACCTGCGTCCCGGGGCCTCGGCAGCTCCGGCCGCCGCGAGGCTGGCGGCGGCCTGCACGTTATTATTATGAGGCGAAGCGCCCGCAAGGGCGCCTGGAGGGCCCTCTGCCGGAGGCCCCGTGAGACGGTGCCCGGCAGGAGGCCCGGAAAGGACGGTTACGACCGCCCAAAAGACACCGCAGGCAGATGCCAGGGAAGCCTGGACCCGTGACCAGGCCTGGCCAGGCGCCCGGGTCCTGACCGTCCGGGTCCGGACGAAAAGAGGCCTCGGGCCCGCGAGAACTGAAGGCCGGCGGCCAGCACCTGAGGGCCGGGAGAAGGGAAGACGGCAGGCCGGGAGACGGAGGGACTGGAGAAGGAATGGACTCAAGGCTGTATCTGTTCACCCTGCAAGCAGGGGGGGGCATGCATTTAAGCGAGACTACGCCACCCAAAAAAACCAATTCACGGGGGGAGGCGGCCTTGCAGCCGTCCTCCAAGCTCAACGAGGGACCTGCCGCCAGGGGCGGAAGCCGTCAGAACCGAGGGCCGGCTCGGGAGTAGGGTCCTCCGGAGCGCCATGGATGGAACGGGGGCCTCCCTGAC
>JAISFP010000233.1 GCA_031263525.1 Deltaproteobacteria bacterium
CTTCCGCAGAAAACATAACCAGACGGTAACTGTTCAGTTGCCCCCCATTAGGAACTCAACAGGAGGATCTTCCCAACTAAAACACCCTCTTCAGAGACTCTTCCCCTCCACATGAAGTAGCCATTGTTGACTCTTCAACTTTTAGGTTTCCTCATTAGTTCTCTCTTCCGCCGAAAAGCTCCTCAATAGAGAGGCGCCTGAACATTTACACCAGACGAACAATAACAGAAGGCAGGATCCATTCTCTGGTGATAACGTCTCTTTCTGCAGGACGTTGCGGATGCCGAATTGCTTTATATCGTAAAATTTTCTATTGCTAGAAACACCGAAAACTCAAACACCGTGCCGTATTCTTAAAAGACGCTTAAATAACTGGAGCCAAATAGACAAACATTGTCCCAACTATCCTTTTATCTTTTAATGACATGAATTATAGGAATAGTTTTATTTTTAAACTATTACCCGTTTAATCAAATGTCGGAATTTGGCTATCAGCCAGGGGTGGAAATGTCGGGCAAACCTCCAGTCCTGGTATCTGCTCGCTATGATTCGCTACTAAAGTATGACAGAAGATTCCAACATTTGATTAAACGGGTAATAACACTGAACTGTCTGGCGACAAGCCCGCCTCACAGGCCCTGACGGCTCGCCGGTCCATCACGCCTACGGCAACGTCAACCCCGGCAGCAGTGCCTTGCTTGTCTGGCACGGGCTTGTCAGAACGGTTCCTTCCCGAACTGGCCGGCCTCGTCTGCCGTGGTCAGACAGTCCCCAGGGAGGCACACGTCCTGTCGCGGACGCCGTAACCGCAAGTTGGCTCTCCAAATCTTGGGAGCCGGACTGCCCGGAATCAGACTCGTCCGGCCCGGACACCCAGGACTCCCCGAAAGGCGCGGAACTCTCGAAGGTTCCGGGGCCGAGCCCGCCCGCGAGCCAGCCAGCCAAGGCCTGCTCCCTCTTCCGAGTCCCTGCCGACGACCACGTCCTAGCGGGAATCCCTGCCAACGCCCGCTCCCTCTTCCGAGTCCATACCAATGCCCGCGTCCTCGGCGGAACCTGCCAATGCCCGCTCCCTTTTCCGCTACCCTGCCAACGCTCACGTCCTAGCCGGCGTCCCTGTCAAGGCCGGCACCCTCTCAGGAATCCCGGCCCGCGTTCGCTCTATCCTCGGCATCCCGGCCCTCGTTCCTTACCTCCTAGGCATCCCCGCCCGCGTCCGCGACCTCGCCGTCCGCGCCCGACTCCCGACCGACCGGAATCTCCAGGCCGGACGCCGCCATGTCGTGGGCGTGCTCCAGGATGCCCAGGCCGTCGGGGTACAGGAGGCTCTTCACCTCGTCCGTGAAGCTGGTAACCCGCAAGCCCTCGAAGGCCTTGCGGAACAGCTCCAGCTGGTCCTCGAAGGGCTGGGCCCGGTCCAGAACCAGCCAGGGCTCGTCGCGGTAGACGCACTGGCCGCTCTTGAGCCTCAGCCCGGCAAAGAAGAGCTTTCCGGAGGACACCTTAAGGCCGAAACCTTTGGCGAACTTCTCCAGGACCGAGAGGCACTCCCTCTGCTTGGCCTCCGCCGCCTTCCTGGCTCCGGAAGCCGGCCTCGCGCCGGATCTGGCGGAAGCTCTGGCCGACGCCCTGCCCTGAGCCCGTGCCTGGGGCCTTGCCCCGGAGCCCCGCTTCAGATCGCCCGCTACGCCCGCGCCTGACCTTGCGGCCTCAGTCTTTGCCACCACTCACCGTCCTTCCGTATCAAAATAGTCTCTGGCCCCGCCACGGGGCCGGATTAACGGCCTTGCATGACGCGACGGGTCCCGGCGGCTTTCTGTCCGGGACGCCTAGCCGGCATAAATCCCAGCCAAATCCCTGGCCAGCCTAAAGACCGCGCGGCCCGGACGGACTGGGGTCAGCCGGTCTGCCATGAGGCGCTGAGCCAGGCGGGCTTGCTGCCTGCCGACCGGACCCAAGGCAACTACGATGGAACCCACCCTGCCTGCCAGAAGGAGCCAGGGCTACAGCGACGAGCACCGCATGCCGAACAGAATTCCGGCTTTCCGCCCGGCGGGGAAGACCGCCACGCTACCTGGCTTCCGGCATCGCAACACGGCCAGCCTGGCGGCTTTACGGCCTTTCAGGCCGTCCTGTCGGCCTGACCGGCTGCCCTGTGACCTCATGGCCGCGGAAGGCGCCAGGACTCGGGGCCCAGTTCGTACTGATCTCTCCCATGTAGATCCAAAGCTACCATAGCCGGGAATCCCTTCACGGTCAAGGCCAGGAGTGCCTCCGGTCCCAGCTCGGGCCAGGCCAGGAGCCTGGCCTCGGAAATCAGGTTCCCATAAAAGGCCCCCGCGCCGCCCACGGCGGCACAGTAGACGGCCCCGTTCGAGGCGAGGGAATCCCGCACCTCGCCGGAACGGCGGCCCTTGCCTATGAGAAGCTTCACCCCCATGTCCAGGATGGGGGGCGTCAGGAGATCCATCCTTCCCGCCGTGGTTGGGCCCGCGGCGCCGAGGGGCCTCTCGGGACGTCCCGGCGGGGACGGGCTGGGACCCATGTAGTAGACGGCTGCCCCCACCGGGTCGAATGGCAGCTCCTTCCCCTCCTCAATGAGCCGGCAGAGCCGCTTGTGGGCCTGGTCCCTGCCAGCAATGAGCGCCCCGTCCAGGACGACCCACTGCCCTGCCCGGAGATCGAGGAGGATCCTGGGATCGTCCACCGGGGTCCGGATCCTGACAGGCTCAAGATCCGGTGAGGGACCTGTCCCGTGGATGCAGGTCATGGCCTGACTCCATTACGCCCCCGGGCCCGGGAACCGAGCCGGGCAGCTGCCAGCCCAGCGGGCCGTCAGCAGATCCGTCCGCCAGCGGAGCCTCATGCCCCGCTTCGGACCGGGCGGCGGACGTGGGGACGGAGCGCGGGCCCACCCCGCCGCCAAGAAAAAAACACTGCCGGGACCTCCGCAGGCTTCGGCAGACGCCATGGATGATGTCACTCAGTTTTCCGGAAGGAAGAACCCACGGCTTGGCGTGAGGATGAATTGCGCCTCCCAGCACAGGATAGACGGCAAAGATTATGTTCCGGACAGACCCGTCCGACAGTCATGATGCCCTGGCGAAGAAGCGGGCCAGATTCGCCGGTCTGGCATAGGGCCAGGCCCGCCGGCTCGGGCTCGTGCCAGCGCGAAGGCTTCAGGCAGTTCTTCCTCCGGCCTGGAGGCATGCCTCCCAGCCTGCCCGCGCGACACGTCCTCCAGGCCCGTCGGCACCCCGTCCCATGACAGATTCAACATGGGGTGCATTGCTTACACTTTCATACAACAAAATCCGTCAGAAAACAATCCTTTGCCGGTCCGCCGGAACCCGGACCCGCGAAAGACACGTATCTGTTCACGGAGGGTTGGTATCAGTTCACGGGTAGGTTGCCCTGGCCACGGAGGTAGCCTGTCCTGGAGCTGGAGGAAGACTGTTCTGGCCTGGAGGAAGACCGCTCTGGACCAGAAGGAAGGCCGGTCTGACTCTTGAGGAAAGCCGTCCGGGCCCCGGCAGAAGGCCGTCCGGGCCCCGTAGGATGGCCGTCCGGGAACCGGAGGAAGGCCGTCCTGCACCAGGAATGAGGAAGAACTGGGTCCTGCTGTAGGTTCCCCGCTTTCGTCCGTGAACATATACAAAGACACAGTCTGTCGTCCTAAGTCCCCCGTAACGCACAGGATAAACTTTCAATCCATCAGACAACATGTAGTATGCAAACGAATAAGACATGCGATAAGGCCATCATGGATGCACGTCCGAGCCGTTTCTCTTGAAATCGCGATAATGACGTATGCCGCATGAAGCATGTTAAAAATTATTGCATACAAAATATAAGTCATGACTGAAACATGGCCCGTGCTCCACTGAGCATCCCGCCGAACTTCAGGTTTCACGCCACCCTACCTCCTGGTGTCCGGTAGCCGGACTGTCAGCCCCTGTCCAGACGGCAACCGACCTTCTCCAAGCGCTTCATCCTGGCAAAAGGCCCCCGGACTCCGGCATCACCATGTCACGGCACGCGTGGACCCATGGCACTGCGGAGCTGTCATGAGTCTTTTCATTCCCCGCCCGCGCTTCCCTCTCGAGATGAGGGCATGACCGCGCAACTCGCTACAGCGGGCCGCAAGCTCCCACCCTCACCCCGAGGGATGCGGAACGCAAGCTCCCACCCTCACCCCGAGGGATGCGGAACGCAAGCTCCCGCTAACCCTCACCCCGAAGGACGCTGGACGCAAGCTCCCGCTAACCCTCAGCCCCAAGGAGTGATGCAGGCTACAAGCTCCCATTAACCCTTTGCTCCAGGGATGCTGGACGCAAGCTCCCACTGACCCTCACCCGATGAGTGATGCAGGCTACAGGCCCCCCCTTACCCTCACCCCGAGGGATCCGGGTCGCAGGCTCCCACGGACCCTCACCCGATGAGTGATGCTGGCTACAGGCTCCCGCTTACCCTCACCCCGAGGGAGGAGTGATGCGGGATGCTAGCCCCCCTGACCCGCAGCTCGAACGCTGGGGGAATCAAGCCGCTGGCCGCAGGCCAGGAAAGGGGGCGTTTTCAGCTGCCGGACGTCCGGGAGCGGGACGGCCCCGGCGACCGGGTCCAGGGCGCGGACATCCCCTGGCCCTCCGGAGGCGCCGGCAAGCCCGGCGCAGGGTTCTTCCGTGAAAGCGCTCTGGCGGGTTCCGGCCCGCGATGCCGCTACTTGCCACCGAACAGCCTGGAGAAGAAGCCTCCGGAGGGCTTCGCGGGCTTGGCTGCCATCCGGGGGCCGGCGACCGGGGGCCGGGACTTGACGGGCTGGGCACCGCCCTTGTTGGCGAAGATGGACTGGCGGGGGACCGCGGGCGGCCGCTTGGAGAAGGCGGACTGCCTGGGAACGACTCCCGCCGACGGCTTCTGGCCGAAGACGGAGGTCTTCTGGATGGTGGCGGTGCCCGCCGGCTTCTGGCCGAAGAGGGAGGTCTTCTGGGTGCCGCCGGCCGCCGGCTTCTGGCCGAAGACGGAGGTCTTCTGGGGGGTGCCGGCACCCGCCGGCTTCTGGCCGAAGACGGACTGGCGGGGCTGGGCGTCCGCCGCCTTCTGGCCGAAGACGGAGGTCCTGGGGGCGGCGGAGGCGCCGGCAGGCTGGGCGGCCACGCCGGGCCTGGCGCGGTTGGAGGTCTTCTGGATGTAGTACTCCGCGAACTCCTTGTCATGGGTCATGATGTGGTCGCGGAGCCAATTGTTGACCATGGTGTTGATCGACAGGACCAGCGAGAACTTCCCTCCCGAGGACTTGTACTCGTCGTAGTAGCCCGTGAACTGCTTCACGAAGTCCACGTGGAGCTGGTGGTGAAAGGGGTGCTTGGGGTAGCCGCTCGCCTTCATGAGCGCCTCCTCCATGGAGAAGTGCTTCACCACGTAGTTCTTCAGGAATTCCAGGGTCTCGGGGATCCTCTCCTTCTGGGTGACGTCCCTGAGCTTGTCTGCCTGGGCGAATAGCTCCCTGTGCTGCTCATCGATCTTGGGGACTCCCGTCTCCAGGCTCTTGGTGAATAGCATGCGTGACTCCTTGTGGAGGGAGGGACGGCCCTCTGGAAGGGCCGGAACGGGCGAGAGCCGGACGACCGAGAGCCTGCCGGACCCCGCAGAGCCAGAACGGCGAGTCTCGGCCGCGAGGCAGGCGCAGACGATCTCCGGGAAGCTGGCAGGGACGGGGGGGGGCAACCTGTCCGTGTGCAACCGGAAGAGGGCGGGGGGAAGCCGCCGGGTTGGGAGGGATTGAAGTTCTCCCGCCGTGCGACCCGGATTCGACATTATATCAAAAATATCATTTTTGACAGCTGCTTTGCTCCCCACCTGTTTCAAACTTAAAAGAATCTAATCATGATTTGAAATTAACAAGTGACGATGACTGTCCCCTTCGCCTGCCGCCTTCCGGCGCCATGGTTCCGACTCCGGAAGGCGAACCTGAGAGTGGGAACCGCGAATGGGGAGGAAGAGACGGGAAGGGATGATGACGGCGGGGGATGTCCTTGGTGAACGGGAGAATGACGGGATGAGGACGATGATGAGAGGAGACGGAGGAAATGAAGGATATGAGACGGGTAACCATTCAGGACCCCTACCCCCCTTTAAGTCCCAGCCGAGAGTTTTTTTCAATATCGATGAGTAAATAGGTAGGTGGAGGCAGAAAGGAAGGTTGACCAGTTGGCAGCAACCAAAG
>JAISFP010000245.1 GCA_031263525.1 Deltaproteobacteria bacterium
CGGGGCTGCCTCGCCCGGACCGGGTCCAGGAGCTGCCTCGCCCGGACCGGGTCCCTGAGCTTCTGCAGGTGCGGGAGCGCCAGGAGCGGTAACGGGTGCCGCGACTGCCGGGACCGGCAGTGTCCCGAAGGGCGCGGGCGCGACCCCTGCTGAGGAAGGAGCGGGAGCGGGCGGTGCGGGTCCGGCTCCGGTCTGGACGGCTCCGGCGTCGGGTGTGCCGGGAGCAGCGCCGGCGATTTCAGGACCGGTTCCCGCCTGGACGGTTCCGGCGTCAGGAGTGACGGGGGCGGCATCGGGTCCAATTCCGGCCTGGACGGCTCCGGCGTCGGGTGTGCCGGGAGCAGCGCCGGCGACTTCAGGTCCGGTTCCCGCCTGGACGGTTCCGGCGTCGGGAGTGCCGGGGGCAACAGGTCCGGTTCCGGGCTGGGCGGCTCCGGCATCGGGAGTGACAGGGGCAACGCCTTCGCCAGCTGGTCCAGCACCGGCCTGGGCGGCTCCGGCGACTGGAGTGACAGGGGCGGCACCGGCGGCAACGGGTTCGGCGTCAGACGGCAGTGGGCCTACGCCAGCGGCGGCAGGCCCGGCATCGGCGGGAACGGGGACCGTGCCTCCGGGGGCGGCCTCTGCCGGAACCGGGGCGGCCACGGCAGGGTCCGGGGCAGTCCCGGCGACCGGGACCTCGCCGGGCACGGGAGGCACTGCCGCCGGAACCGGGGCGGCTCCGGGGGCAGCCACGACGTCGGGCTCTTTCTGATGGTCAGCGATAGCGGCACCGGCGACAGCGCCGGCTACGGCACCCACGGCCACGCCAGCCGCGACGGCCGCAGGATTTACATGGGATTGGGGCTCGGCCTGACCGGGAACGCCGGGGGCGGGATCCACGGGAACTGGCTGGCCGTCTGCCGGAGGAACCGGGACGCCGGCAACGGGGGCCCCGGGAACTGGCTGGACTTCTGCCGAAGGAGACGGGACGCCGACGGCGGGTGGAACTTGGCCCGGAGCGGGAGCCTCGGCAGGAGCGGCCTCGAGCGCCGCCGGCGGAGCCGCGGCGTCGGGCGGTGTCACGGGCTGCCCTGGGGAGGCGGCCGGCAGGGAAGGAGCGGTCTCCTCGGTCACCGCTGAAGCGGCAGGAGCTGCAGGGGCAACCGCAGGTGCGGCCGGCGCGGCTGTTGCCTGGGGAGACGGCTCGTCTGCCCTCCACAGGAAGTTCCCGGTGGGGGCAAGAGTTCTGATGGAGGCGGCGAGACCCGGGGCATGGCCTTCCGAGGCGGCCTCGAACATGAATCCGGCAAGGGCGAGCACCAGGGAGCCCACCCCCAGGAAGACGCCGGCGTGGTGCTTCACCTCGATGGCTGGGTTAGAGAGGATCTTTATCTCGTAACGTATGAAGACGACTGCCGCCGCCAGCGGGATCAGGAAGTCGAAGAAGATGGCCGGCTCAATGAACCAAGGCAGGAAGCCGGTGAGGGCGGCAGGGGAGTCGTTCAGGTACCTGAAGGTGAACCCCTCGGGAGCTCCCCCCCCGAAATAGCCGGCCAGGGCGGCGATGAGGCCTATGGCAGGGTAGGCGATGAGAACGAGCATGACCACCGCGGCCTTCCTGCCCTTGCTGAACAGGATCTTCAGGACTGCGGCGAGCACGGCCGCCCACAGCGCAGCCGAAAGGAGCGCCCAGACGAGCGAGATGGGCAGGGCCGGCAGGAGGGACACGTCCGGGTCGTGGAAAGACGTCACCAGGAAGGCGAACGAGACCCCCAGGAAGGCCAGGCCCGCCTTGGTGGGGACCCTGAACCACTTGAGGAGCGGGAAGCTCACTAGAAGGGTAAGGATCACCAGGGCCACGGACAGGCCCTTGTAGGGCCGGTTGCCTAGGAGGGTGCCGATTATCCAGAAGATGAGGAAGACGTCACACAGGATCAGGAGGGACATCCAGGCGTGATCCTTCAGCGAGACCCCGGCCTCTCCCTTGACTGACTTGCTGTCCTTAAGCTCCTTCAGCTGGCCCTCGTCCAGGTCAGCCAGATCCTGCACGGCCTGGCTCACGGGCTTGCCGCCGGCCTTGCCGGCCGCGGGATCCGCCTCCCCGGAGTCGGCCTGGGCCTTCTCGGAGGCGGGAGCCTTGGCAGGCGACGCGGGCTTCTCGGTGGCTGGAGCCTTGGCCGGGACCGAGGGCTTCTCGGTGGCGGGTGCCTTGGCCGGGGCCGAGGGCTTCTCGGTGGCGGGAGCCGCAGCCGAGGGCTTCTCGGGGCTGGGGGCCGCAACTGAATCCGTAGGCTTCTCGGGAGCGGGAGCCTTCTCCGTGTCCGGGGCACTGGCCGCGCCGTCGGCAACCGAGTCCACAGGGCCGGAACCGGCCTTGTTCAGGGCACCGTCTTCGGTATCTTTTGCGCTCATGGTGAGTCTCTTCCTAGGCTGGAGGCTTTGCCGCGACGGCACTCCCCACAAAAAAGCGGGGTAACTGCACGCGGCGGGCCGCATCTGTTGGATCGCCTTAGCCTTCGGGCCTTCCGGGTGGCATCCGCTTCCGGATGGCCCCGCCCGGCCCTTTCCCGTCCCTGGACCCTCCGCCCCGTGCAGGCGAAAACCGCTTGCTTGAAAGGTTCGGATTCAGACAATTCTACCATACGGCTGAAAATCCCGGCAAGGAATGGGGAACGTCCCCGACGCCCTCTCACCCGGCTTCCGCATCCTGCGGCACTCAGGATCTCACTTCCCCACAAGCCGAAGTGCCGGGAAACACACGGGCGGCCCTTACCCTTCCTCCGCGCCTGACTCGGGCCCCCCTTCCGCCGCACTTGACTCTGGGCCAGCAACTCTCAACTTGATTGATGTGGCATGACCAGCCGCCATGGTCATGGCCAGGTAAATGCTATCGGCCTGGACTCCGCCGCTCGTCCGCCCTGCCCCAGCCACTGGTAACGATCCGGGACCGGGCCTGCCCCCGAGGAACCCCGCAGGATCGGGCCGAAACCTGCCCTGTTTCCTAGGCTTCCCCCATGCACGGCCCGCAACCTGGCCTGTTCCCTATGCTTCCTGCGGGACAGAGCCGAAACCGGGCCTGCCCCCGAGACTTCCTGCGGGACAGAGCCGAAACCGGGCCTGCCCCCGAAACTTCCTGCGGGACCGGGGCGAAACCGGGCCTGCCCCCGAGGCAGCCTGCGGGACCGGGCCGAAACCTGGCCTGCCCCCGAGGCAGCCTGCGGGAACGGGGCGAAACCGAGCCTGCCCCCGAGGCAGTCTGCGGGACCGGGCCGAAACCGGGCCTGCCCCCGAGGCAGCCTGCGAAGCCGGGCCGAAACCTAGCCTGTTCCCTAGGCTTCCTGCGGGCACGGACAGAAACCGGGCCTGTTACCTAGGCTTCCTGCGGGCAAGGACAGAAACCTGGCCTGTTCCCTAGGCTTCCTGCGGGCACGGACAGAAACCGATCCTGTTACCTAGGCTTCCTGCGGGCACGGACAGAAACCGGGCCTGTTACCTAGGCTTCCTGCGGGCACGGACAGAAACCGGGCCTGCCCCCTAGGCACCACACGAGACCGCTCCGAAACCGAGCCTGCCCACCTTGTTTTCACGCAGGCCCGAGCCGAAACGGAATTCAGGGCCGCCCTCCGGCGATTCTCAGGATCGTACTCCGGACCCAGGCACCACGGGCGGGGACATGAACCTCAGACTGGGTGAAGAGGACTTCCGAGTCCAGATTCCGAGCCGTTCGGCCCGGAAGACACCCTCCCGTCCAAGCGAAACGACGTCTCCTCCAGGGCGGTCGGGCCAACGGATTCGGGACCGCCGTCACCCTTCCTGCAGGAATACCGCAACTGGTGTCGGGATCGACCGGCGGTACCATTTTGGCCGGAAGCTATATGCCCAGGTGTCCGGTCCGACCGGCGGCAACCTGTCTGCCCCTGATCGTCGACTGCCCTTCGGCGCACCCGGCTGCACCACGCCAGCCGGGCGACTGGACACCCGGCCCGGTGTCCTGCACACACGGGCTCATTCCTCGCGGACGGTCTGCTGAGGTCCGGTCCCTCCGCCTGAAGTCCGGGACCCCCTTCTTAATTAGAATGCCGGCTCAGGCATCCGGCCCGGCCGGCACCCATCCTGCCGGGAGGACGGGTACGACGGGGCGGTGACTTCCCTGCCGGAAAGCAGGGTTTGGCAGAACGTCCCTAACGCACTACACCCTATCACGGAAGGCCGAAAGCCTTGCCTGTTTCTGAGCCAGACCTCATCAGTTCGACAAACTGATGTCGACTGACATCCCGTCTCATAAAACATATGACGCCTTAATCAAAATGCCAGATAACGCAAGCCTGAAATACCTTCCCCTTACCGCCCGCAAGTCCGGATACAACCGGACGTCCGTTACGACCGGAACACTTTATCACTCAAGTCTGAATGCTTTACGCGTTTCGGTGCCAAACCGCATCCGTCCGGCAAGCTGATGTCGGCAGATAAATCGTCTCATGATACCCTGTGACGTTTAAGACTCAATGCCAGATCCAGTTAGCATTTAATGCCAATTCTCACTCTACAGCAAATCCTGATACTCTTGGAGTTTCTGAATCAATACGACCGGACGCGTACGATGACGCACGTTACAATTCATGAGTGACAGCCACTGCCTCATATCTCCAGAACTGGAGAAAAATACAATAAGTTCGTCACGGGTCAATACCTGCTGTTGAGACAAGCTCCGAGTCTTTAGTCTTACCGGAAAACCTATTTCTTTTCCTTCCTTCGCCTCCAGTTTCGGACAAATACCCGACCGTTTATCAATGACTCCAAAATTTTTAATTTTCTCAAAACGTAACCTATAGCTGTCGATGTACTAGGCTTGATTAATTTTCTATTACCCAATTTCAATATCATCAAACATCCATAAACTGTCAGCTATTTGCCCTAATCATTAAATGTAATAATCTTTTCTATAAATCTTGATCTAATCTCTTTACAGCATAAAAACCTAAGGTTCGTCTCATGAGACACGGCAGCTTCCGAACGGACAGGCGTATCATACATCTTGCCTGCTTCATCCGGCCTCCATCACCCTGTTCCGACAAGATTCTTCAATTTCTTCACCTGATGTCGACAATTAACCATCCTGCCGAATTATCTTTCGACCTATCGTTTTACCGTATTCATTTTAAGGCATTGCCGCAGGCAACTCTCCGGGATCAGACAATTTCGTTGACGTCGCTGATTTAATGTACATTACTCCGAAATGGATACGGGACCAGACTGTCGTATCGATTGCCGAACATTTCAACCCGCATTCACATATGCTGTCGAAGGCAAGCTCTTCTATCCTTCATGGTGTGCCCCGTGCAGACCTTGATAAAGATTTTCCTGGAATATATGGCTTGCCAGAATCCGGCTCAGGCTTTCGTCAAAATTCCTGTCCCCTCCAGCCTTCCGAAAGTTTCATCCGGCTGGAAGGACGGTCTTCCCGAGCGCATCTGATTGATGTACAATCCCGGCTTGTCCCTCAGGACCCTGTGATATAATCCAAACGGCCTTTGAATGCCGGGCTGACAGCTCTGGCCACGCGGTTCGCTCACCACGGCCCTCTTCAGCAAGCCCCGTTCCGGCGCCCCGAGCCTCGTCCGTCTCGCAGACTTCTAATGTCCGGACCGGTCCCATGCCGCTGCCGGCATTACCGTCGTCAGGCCATCCCCCCGTCCGGAACGAACCGGTCCCCTGCCGCTGTCGGCATTACCGGCTTCATGCCATCCCCCCCTTCCGGAACGAACCGGTCACCTGCCGCTGCCGGCATTACCGTCGTCAGGCCATCACCCCCTTCCGGAACTGACCGGTCACCTGCCGCTGCCGGCATTACCGGCGTCAGGCCATCACCCCCTTCCGGAACTGACCGGCCTCCGACCACAGCAGGCAGGACAGCCTTCCTGCCCCCCCTTCAGGATCGTACGGCCTGCCCCAAGCTCACGGCTTCCGGCAGGACCGCTGTCCGACCCTTACCGCCTAACCTGCCGGCCAGGCGCCCGGCCTAACTTCTCTAAGGAACGCCGTCCGGCACGTCCGCACCCGCGCTTCCCGTTCCCGCTCCCCTCCCCTGAAAGGAGCCTGCGAATGAATCAGGATCAACCGACCATCTTCAAGATGACCCGCGCCTACCGGAACATAGGCCGCATCACCGAGGTCATCTCGGTCCTGGCCAAGTTCGGGTTCGGGGACCTGGTTGTGGACGTCGGCCTGAAAGGCATGGTGAGCAGGTTCAGGAAGATTGCCGGGCTCCCCGTGGCGGAGTCCACGAGTTCCCGGCCCAGGAGGCTCCGGCTCGCCCTGGAGGAGCTCGGGCTGGTCTTCATCAAGCTCGGCCAGTACCTCTCCACCCGCCGGGACTTCATGCCCCCCTCCTACATAGTGGAGCTCTCGAAGCTCCAGGACAAGGTCCCACCCATCCCCCAGGACGAGGTGCGGAGGATCCTCCTGGACAGCCTGGGTGCCGGGGCCTTCAGGGAGATCTCGGACGAGCCGCTCGCCGCCGCCTCGGTGGGCCAGGTCCACGCCGCGACCCTCCCGGACGGCTCGGAGGTGGTGGTGAAGGTCCGCCGCCCCGGCCTGGAGCGCAAGGTGGCGACGGACCTGAACATCCTCATGCAGATAGCCCAGCAGGCGGAGAAGAGGCTCCCCAACATCCGCATCGTGAAGCCCACGGACGTGGCTTCCGAGTTCGGCAGGAGCCTCGTGGACGAGCTGAACTTCCGCGGGGAGGCGGCCAACATCCAGCGCTTCTCCAGGCTGTACGCCACGCGCAAGGACGTGAAGATCCCCTCCCTCGTGCCGAGGCTCTGCACCGAGAACACCATCGTCATGGAGAAGCTCGCGGGCGCCCGCTTCGACGACGCCCAGGCCCTGGCGGACGCCGGCATCGACCCTAGGGAGCTCGCCCGCCTGACCGCGAGGATAGCCCTGGAGCAGATAATGCTCTTCGGCTTCTTCCACGCGGACCCCCACCCCGGCAACCTCTACGCCCTGCCCGGGCCGGTCGTGGCGTTCATGGACTTCGGTCTGACTGGCCAGATCACCAAGGAGACCCGCGACGAGCTCCTGAACCTTGCCAAGGGCGCCGTGAGGAAGGACGCCTCCGCCTGCGCCAGGGCGGTCCTCCGGATAGCCGGGAGCCCGGGCCGGACCGACCGGGACCGCCTGGAGCTGGACCTGTCGGCCCTGCTCGAGAACCACCTCTCAAAATCCCTGAAGGACATCGACCTCAACGCCTGCATGCGGGACGTCATAGACATCATGCACCAGCACAGGCTCCGGACGCCGCCGGACCTCCTGCTCCTGGTGAAGGCCCTCATCCAGTTCGAGAGCCTGGGAGAGGCCCTGGACAACAGCTTCAACATCCTGGACGAGGCGAAGCCGGTCGTGGCGGAGATCTTCCGGGAGCGCTACTCCCCCGAGAGGTTCATCCGGGAGCTCGTCGGCCGCGCGGACGACATGCTGGATGCCGCAAAGTGGCTTCCCAAGGATTTGGCACCCTTCCTCGACATGCTCCGGAGCGGGCGCATCCGCTCGGAGATGAAGATAAAGAACCTCCATTTCCTGGAGGACGCCGTCCGGGCCGCCGCCTTCCGCGTCTCCACGGCCCTGGTCCTGTCCGCGCTGATCCTGGGCTCCGCCTTCATCTTCAGCAACAACGAGCCCCCCTTCTGGCACGGCCTCCCGCTCCTGGGCGTGATAGGCCTCGCCTGCGCCGTCGTCGTGGCCGTGGTCCTCCTGGTGGGCCTCCTCCGCAGGAAGGGTCCGACTTGACTGCCTGACCCCGACTGGGGCCCTGACGCGCAGGCCTCCCACGCCTGTGCCGGGCGCCTTCACGGGGCCGCATGGGGCTGCTCGGATACGGACCGTGAGCCGCACGGCCCCTTCGACGACGAGTCCGACTGCCGGCCCCCTCCCGCCTCCAGTTCCCTCACCCGCCAGAAGTTCTTCCGCTTCAATCCCGTCTGCCCCCAGACCTGCGCACGGCCGCCCTGCTCCGGAAAGCTCTCTCCCGGACCTGGCCTTTCATTCCCTCCCCCGTCGCCTCCCCGTCCCTGACAGCCCCCGACCTCCTTCCCCGTCCTCGTATCATCCCGCCTAGCCGCATCCCTCCCCGTTCCTGCCCCTGCCCCCCTTTCCCCGTCCCCGTCGCGTTTGCTCCCGTCCCCTGCCCCTCGACCGTCTTCCCTCCATCATCGCCTTCCCTCCATCCCCAGGCCCTTGCCCCCCTTCCCGAAGAAACACCATCAACTCCCCCCCGCTCCTGACCGCTGACCCCTTCCCCCTCCTCATCCATTCCCGCTCCGGCCGTCCCTTTCTGCTGCGGCACCCTGTCGACCTTCCGAGCCGGGTGCCGCCGCCCCGGCCTGCCCGTATCTCTTCCAGGCCAAGGCTGGCACAAGTCTTTGCCTTTCCAGACGACCGGCCGGCAACCCTCCCCGGCACCCGACCGTCCACAGCAACCGACACCCTTCCGGTCCCCCTCCCCGCCGCCCGACATTCCTCTCGCAACGACACCCGCCAGGCCTCTCACTCCAGCACTCACCAGCTCACAATAATCGACACGCTCCACGGCACCGACCGGCCTCTCGCCACGACATCCTCCCGGCATCTCTCCACGACACCCGACGAGCCCTCACTCCAGCACTCGCCAGCACACTGTAATCGACACCCTTCCGGCAGCCCGCCGAGCCACCTGAGCGGCACCCGTCCCCGGCACCCGCCTGATCGCTCTCTACGTATCTTTCCCGGCCTCTCACCCCAGCATTTGACATTTCACCATAATTTTCACCCATCTGTCGGTCTGACCGGAACCCCAAAGTTCCAGGCAAGCGCCCTTCTGGAGATGTGTAAGGCCCTTCTGGAGATGCTTTCCCCGAAATCTCCATGACTGCCGGCCTGCCTCCCCCGCGAGCGTCACTGCCCGCCCCGTGCCGGGAAAAGCGCCTTCCGGCCGGCAAGATCGTGTTTTCCGGCCTAAAAACCTGTGCTACAATCCCGTCCGGGGCAAGTCAAGAAATATCATTTATCCGCCGCCTGGCGCTAAACCCCCGAGGCGGGCCCTCGCCCGGGCCCTCCTGCGTCAAAAAACGGCTTGACCCTCCACGCGCCAAGCGGCCACCCCAGACCTTTCCGGACGGTTTCCCCGTCCGGCCGGCCGGTCATTAGCCTGCCGGTTACAACCGCCATAGACCCAAAACCATACACCAGAGAGGTGCCTTTCGATGAGTTCCACCGACCCCAAAGTCGTAGAAGACCTGAAGGCCGCCTTCGCGGGCGAGTCCCAGGCCAACCGCAAGTACCTTGCCTACGCCCGCAAGGCCGAGCAGGAGAAGCTCCCCTACGCCGCCAAGATCTTCCGCGCCGCGGCCGAGGCCGAGACCATCCACGCCCACAGCCACTTCCGCCTGCTCGGGGGCGTGAAGTCCACCGCCGACAACCTCCAGGACGCCATCAACGGCGAGACCTACGAGTTCGAGAAGATGTACCCCGAGATGCTCCAGGACGCCAAGGCGGTCGGGGACTCCGCGGCGATCTCCGGGTTCCACATGGCCAACGAGGCCGAGAAGATCCACGCGGAGCTCTTCAAGAAGGCCCTGGCCAACCCCGGCCAGGACGCGCCCAAGGTCTTCGTCTGCAAGGTCTGCGGCCACGTGGCCGAGGGCGAGGCCCCCGAGGTCTGCCCCATATGCGGCGGCAAGCGCCAGGTCTACTTCGAGATCCAGTAGCGCCTGTCCCGCTTCCGCGCCCCCGTCCCTCGGCACCTGCATGGCCCCGGGACGGGGGCTTTTTTTTCCCTCAGCTCCGGCCTCGCTCTCCCCAGGACGCCGGACTGCGCGCCCAGCCGCCCTTCCTGCTCCGGAACTCCCGGCCCTAGTTGCCGGCCTGAGTGCCCCGCCGCCCTTCCTGCTCCGGAACTCCCGGCCACAGGTGCCGGCCTGAGTGCTCCGCCGCCCTTCCTGCTCCGGAGCTCCCGGCCCCAGGTGCCGGCCTGAGCGCCCCGCCGGCCTTCCAACCCCGTAACTTACGGCCCCAGGTGCTGGCCTGAGTGCCCCGCCGCCGTTCCAACTCCGTAACTTCCGGCCCCAGGTGCCGGCCTGAGTGCACCGCCCCACCCTTCCAACCCCCTAACTTCCGGCCCCAGTCAGATCTCCGGGCTGACCGGCACCTCTGACGTGTGGCCTGACCGTTAGACGAGGAATCGGAGGTGTTCGGAAGGGAGCAAGTGATGCTCGGAGAAGGCAGCCGGCGGGCTCACGGGGGGACATTTATGAGGACGAAGAAATCGGGGGATGGTGAACGGAGATCGAGGGACGGAGATCGAGGGACGGAGCGTGAGGTGACGGCGGGAGAGATAGCTAGGAAACTTAGAGAAGACACTACGGATAGCGGTGACGGAAGGAGGGAGTCTGGGCGAAGAGGGAGAGTTGCGGACAGAGCTTTGTGAAGCTGGAGGGAGAGAGGAGAGTTGCGGACGAGAGCTTTGTGAAGCTGGAGGGAGAGAGGAGAGTCGCGGACGAGAGCGGGACAAGCTGGAGAGAGAGGAAAACGGAGTGACGTGTACTGGAAGACTCTGGATAGAGAGGAGAGCGGGTGACGAAAGAGGAGGGGGAAATCGAAGGGTGAACTGTGGACGGTAGCGGAGGCTAACGGAGGAAGGCAAGGAGAGAGGATGGCCGGAGGGGAGGCCAACGGAGGAAGACAAGGAGAGAGGAAGGCCGGAGGGGAGGCCAACGGAGGAAGACAAGGAGAGAGGAAGGCCGGAGGTGAGGCCAACGGGGGATGACAAGCAGAGAGGAGAACCGGAGCGGAGGCCGACGGAGGAAGACAAGAAGAGAGGAGAACCGGAGCGGAGGCCGACGAAGAGAGGAGGGGGGAGAGACAGAAGCGGAATTAGGAAGAAGCAGATCCGAAAGAAGCGATGGGGGAAGAGGGAAATGCAGAGAATCAGCAGGAGGCATACGTAAGCATGCCTGAAATCTACCGCTGCCTCCTGAACTGAAAACTCTCTTGGAAGGCGGAGTGTTTCCAGAGAAAGAGAGGCATGGACTCCACACCCGAGGAGGGCACCTTGGCTTTAACCGTCTCTCCCTGGCCGAAGAGGGCCGTGAATGGAATCTAGCCTTCCCCCCCTTTCGAAGAGGACCGTGAAGAAAAGATGACAATGACGATGATGATGATGATGATAAAGGTGAAGATTATGCTAAATAATCAGGTGATGGTAATGAATAAAATGATGTTACTGTTCAGGTGCCCCTCTATTAAGGACTTTTCAAAGGAAGAGATCACTAATGAGGAACCCTAGAAGTTGAAGAGTCAACGACGGATACTTCATGCTGGGGCGAAGAGTATCTGAAAAGGGCATTTTGCTTGCGAAGTTCCTCCCATTGAGCTCCTCTTGGAGGGCACTTGAACAGTTAAAAAATAAGTAACTGTTCAGGTACCCCTCTATTGAGAACCTTTTCGAATGATGAGAACCCAGATGAGGAACCCTTAAAGCTGATGAGTCAACAATGGATACTTCATGTGGAGGGGAAGAGTTTCAGCAGATAGCATTTTGCTTGGAAAGTCCCCCTTGTTGAGCTCCCCATGGGGGGGGCACCTGAACAGTTACAAAAATGATGAATGGAGAAAAAAACGATGATTATGGGGAGCATTGTTCGGAATGAAAAAAATGTCAAAAGTTGGTGGCAGATAGCCTTGCCTCCTCCCTCTCCCTCACCCCCGCGGAGGCGGTACTCAGCCCGGACTGACCTACACCGTACGGCCGCACCTCCGCACTGGGTGCCTCGTAAGTTACTGCCCCCATCATCCGGTGGGCATTCTGCAAATTTTAAAATTAATTCTTTTCTGTTCCGCGTTCAAAGCAAACGAAAGATCTGTCCGACCACATGCGCGATATCCCCCTCATTCCCCCGAAACGTTCAGGACTGAAAATCCTCTCCCGCTTCCCTCGTCTGAACCCGACCCTAACATGCCGATATCACTCGGAAAATTGTTCAGCTACTACCCCTCAGGGAGGGCCCGAGACTCTTCGTTACGATCGACTGTTCAATAACGAGGCGGTTTCGATCTGGACCGTGAGGCCCGGGACGCCTTCCAGCCGATCTATTTTTCATGGGGGCTAAGTAGCTGAAATCATTAGGAAAATCTCATTCTCGACGCTTTTCAAGATCTTTTTGCCCCGATTCCGGTTCATTTGACTTGCCTTCGCCCTCCCTCTCTGCTATCATCTTTTTTGTGAACATTCGTTCATCTCTTGCCGCCCAGGCCCTTCCAAACCCCCCGGCCGTCCTCCCGGGCGTCCTGAATCCTCAGTGGCTCATCGTTGCAGACCTGAATTTACCGCTTGTGTTTTCCCGCCTCCGAAAGTAAGATAGGTGCGGTCCGGAGTCATGCGGAAAGCGACTCGGGGCCTCCCGTTTCACAGCTTTCTGCCTGCCGCCAGCCCCCTTCCGAGCCGGTTCTCAGGCAGGCCGGACCTCAGGGCGCACTCCCTCGGCTTCCGGCCCCCAGCCTCACTGCCTCCTTTCTTCCCCAGGTACGGCCCGCGCCTGCGGCCCGTGACGATCTCCCGTCACGGGCCCCCTCTGTCCGGGCCCCCTCCCAATTTTTCAAGACTGAATCAGGCATTTTCGGCAACGTGCCGGGTCCGTCCAGAGACAGGGACCTGATTACGCATGTATGCCGAACCTCCACAAAAACCGACCGCGGTCGGGAGACTCCAGGCTTGCCCGCATAGGTCCTACTGTTGCGAGCTCGCCGCCGTCTATTTGGAGTGTGAAAAGGGCATGACGGTTAACGGCCATTAGTCACCGCACCCGTCACGGCCCCCCGGGCCCCGCCCCGCATCCGGGCCCGGGAAGCAGGGGGCCTTCTTGGCCCCCGACCCGGGTGAACGGCATGAAGCCCAAAATCCTCATCGAATCGGTAGAGTCCCTGCCCAGCAAGCGGCTGGTCGGCTACTGCGCCATCCTGAACGACAAGGCGGTCGGCGACTACTACGAGAAGCTGTGGCTGAACTTCATCGACCGCATCCGCAAGATTCCCTGTCTGGCCGACAGGGAGCTCTACGGCGTCTGCACCAACCTCCAGGGCAACAACTTCTTCGAGTACTGGACGACCGTGGAGTCCAGCCCGGAGGACCAGTTGCCCAACGACCTGGTCGACCTGCCCCTGGGCGGAGGCATCTACGGCTCCCCTATCGGGCGCCCCTCGATAAGCCTGCCGACCATCTACAGCCGCGCGAGCTCTGCCTGGTCGCCCCCGAAGGACTACACACTCGAGTGGAAGCTGCCCTTCTTCGAGGTGTACAAGCCCAACTGGTTCAACCGCCGCGCCCTGAAGATGTGCGTCCCGCTGAACTTCTCGCTCAACCAGGTCTATCACAACATCTTCCCCCGGGAGACGGAGTAGGCCTTACCGCCCCTCTCGGTCGCGGGAAGCGGCAGACCTGTGCCCGCGCGATCCTGCGGCCCGGTCGGGAAGATACCGGTCGCGTTCCCAGGCAAGCTAACAGTCGTTAAAGACAAGCAGACAGCTGCTAAAGAATCACGCCGTTTCTGCCAAGCGCTCCTTGGATATGCCGAGCCATCGAGAGCGGGAACCAAAACCCGGACAGACTTTTGACCGAACATTCATCCGGCCCGTGTCCGCCCGGGCCCCTCTTTCCTCACCCCTTTCGCCGCGCGTTCAAGTTCACGCCGCCACCGCCGAAGAACTCCCTAGGACCTTCCCGCGCCTCCCGGCCCCTGCCGGGAGCACGGAGCCTTTCCGGCCCGGTCCCTTCGGCACTCCCTAGACGGGGCCTCCCCTGCCCCCCCACGGTCGCGTCCTCACGGACATCAGCTCCGGATTCCTGTCCCGCCCCCCCCAGACCTCCAGCCAGAATTTTTTACATCGCCCACCTCCCGCCTGGGATGGCCCCAGCGAATGTCGGGGGCCTCCGCAACCGCCTTGCCCTCGCGCAAGTCCGTCCGCGCTGTCGCCGCTTGCCCGCACCCGGGGGGCACTGACAGCTCCGCTCCCGCCCGAAGAATCTCGCCAGGCCAGCCCCACGCTGGGAGAAATTCAGGCCCGCCCCAACTTCAGGGCCTCGTTTCACCTCCATACCTCGGGGCCTCACTGGGCCGACCCGACATCGGGGCCTCACTGGCCCGACCCGACCTCGTGGCCTCACTGGCCCGACCCGTCCACGGGGCGACACAGGCGCGACCCCTCGGCGGGGCCGGATGGGCGCGACGCGTCCTGGGGGGCGGCCGG
>JAISFP010000253.1 GCA_031263525.1 Deltaproteobacteria bacterium
GGCGGGAAGCGCCCCGGGCGGCGGCCAGCCTCCAAGGCCGGCCGTCGCCACCTAAAGAGAAGCAGCGTCGACTAGCCTAAACGCAGGCTGCTCTCGTTCACCCACGTGAATGGTTACCCAAAATAGTTGATGGAGCGATGGAACTGA
This sequence comes from Deltaproteobacteria bacterium, assembly GCA_031263525.1. GTDB lineage: Bacteria > Desulfobacterota > Desulfarculia > Adiutricales > Adiutricaceae > JAIRZX01. The sequence continues at coordinate 148 of JAISFP010000253.1, forward strand.
ACGGGAAATCAGAATTCCTTTCCCATGTCTCCCGAAGCATACGGTCCAGCTCTGCCCGTGTCCCCTCATGATCAGGCAACTTGCCAGTCGCCTCCCGCCCCGAGAGCCGCCCGACCTCAAGCCAGGTGCTCTTTTGCCTTCGAGTTCTGAATTTTTTCTTGCCGTTGTTCACCCGCCCTCCTTTCCCTGGTGTCAACATCAGCCGACCGACCCTGCCAGGCTCCCCGGCGCAGACACAGACCGCCGTGCGTTCCCGGCTTTCTCCTCTGACTGAGCCATCTTCCCGATTCGTATTTACTGCTTCAATTTTTGCTCGTAACCCCTTCATTTTCCTGCATTATTGGCCTTCCCATTGCCTCAATTCCTCTGTTGCCGCCCGTGCAGCTTCACCATCTGGCCCTCAACAGCCACTAGTCTGCCTCAGCCCACATGCGACCGCAGGTCCGCCCTCAGCCTCAGCCTCAGCCTCAGCCTCAGCCTCTCCAGCCCACTGCGGCAGCAGCCGCGCCAGTCCGCCTCCAACCCCCGCGGGCGACCGCAGGTCCGCCTTCCGCCTCAGCCTCTCCAGCCCACTGCGGCAGCAGCCGCGCCAGTCCGCCTCCAACCCCCGCGGGCGGCCGCAGGTCCGCCTTCCGCCTCAGCCTCAGCCTCCACCCGGCGACCGGAGCCGAGCCATCCTGTCTCCGCCTCCATCCGGCCGCCGGCGCGCCTCCCTACTCCTTAGCCCTTCCGCCTGGCCCTCTCCAGGCCGGGTTCAGGGCCCGAACGGCACCCCTCAACATCTTCACCTGACACGGGAGAGAACCTTTGGCCAACTCAGACCCGGCATCAGAGGGCCAGGACAGGCCCGCAGCCCCGGCCGGCGGGCCCGACCCGCCCCTGACCGAGGAGCAGAAGAGGCTCCGGGCGCAGGCCGAGGCCCTGGCCGCCGCCGTGATGGCGGACTGCGAGGACCCGGCATCGGATCTGGCAGAAGATGCCAGGGTCCGGGCTCTCTCCCTGGGGACGGGGTCCCTCGAAGGGGCCAGGGACGCCATGCTGAGGCTCTTCAGGATGGGCCAGCCCGCGGACTCCGTCATGGCTGTGATGGAGATGACGGAAGTCCTCTCTGATCTCGGACATCTCACGAACAAGCTCGATCCCGAAGACGTCGACTTTTTCGGGACTGGATTCCTGGGGCTCTTCTCCAGCCCCTGCGAAAGGTACTTCGCCCGCTACCGCGCTTCCGCCGACTCCGCCATAATGATGATCGAGCGCCTTGACGAGCTCCGCCAGACCCTCGAAGAGACAGAGGAGATGCTGCTCGAGGAGGAAAGGACCTTCGGTGATGCCTACGAGGCTCTCGTCCCCGACATCGAGCTCCTGACAGCCATGGACAGGGCCATCGGTGCCCTGATCGGGGAGCCCGACTCCGCCGCCGCCCACTCCGGAGCCGGGCCCGCGGAAACAGGTCCGTCTGAAGCCGGCGTGAAGGGAGCAGGGCCCTCCGGAGCCGGGTCTGCGGAAACTGGGCCCCCCGAAGCCGGTGTGCCGGAAGCCGGGCTCTCCGCAGCCGGGCATCCGAAAGCCGAATCCCCCGAAGCCGTGCCCGGAGACGCCCGCATGGCCAGGGCCGAGTTCTGCACCCAGGAGATCCTCCTCCCCCTCCGCCAGAAGCTCTCGTACCTCGCCCATCTCCGCAAGACAGGCCGAAATGTCCGGCCGACCATGAGGTCCGTCGGGCGCTACGCCGGACGGTTGGCCCTCGCCGCGGAGCGGGTCGGGGATGCCGCCGTCTCCCTGATACGTGCCGCGGCCGGCGCGGCTAAGGCGCTTGCCGGCCCGGAGACCGGCGACGGGGACGGTGACTCGTCCGGCCTCGCCCATGCCGGCAGGAACCGGGAGACGGCCTCGGACGGGTCTCCCTCCCCCGCGCAGGCCGCCTCCCTCCGAGCGCTTGACAAGGCCTTCCAGGGCCTCAGGGCCGCCCTGGATGATATTTGAGCGGCCGAGCCGGAAGTCTCGCTGACGCCGCGGCCGAGCCGGAAGTCCCGCTGACGCCGGGGCCGAGCCGGAAGTCCCTCTGGCGTCGCGGCCGAGCCGGAAGTCCCGCTGATGCCGCGGCCGAGCCGGAAGTCCATCCGACACCGCGGGCGAGCCGGATGCCCTCCGACGCCGCAGGCGAGCCGGAAGTCCCTCCGACTCCGCGGACGAGCCGGAAATCCCTCCGATGCCGCGGGCAAGCCGGAGAGCCGGCATCCCGGGCGGTTCCCCGGACGCGCCCGTGACAGGCGGCGGGCTGCCCCCGGACCGTCCGGGCCATCTGACCCCGGATTGCCGAACCCCTCCCCCGCCCGAAACCTGGAGAGACCTCATGGACAAACCCTCCCCCTGCCCCGGCGCCCCTGAAGACATCCGGGCGGAAACGGGGTCTCCCGATCCGCCAGCCTCCGCGGACCCCCAGGCTCTCGCGGCCCGTGCCGAGGCGGACGCCGCAGCCCTGCTGAAGGACTGCGGGGACCCGTCCTCCGATGCCGCCAGTGGCGCGAAGGACAGGGCGGAAGCATTCGCGAACGACTCCTTCGACCGGACCAAGGTCATCATGGACCGGCTCCTGTTCCGGATCAGCTCGGGCGAGATCGACAGGGAGAGCCGCTTCCCGTCGGACACCGTCGACAGGCTCGTGAAGGCGTGCAAGACCCTGGACCCGACCATCATCGACATCCCCGGCAAGGGAATGCTCGCCCGGCTCTTCTCCGCCACTTTCGAGCAGTACTTCACCTATTCCCGCCAGTCCAGGGAAAACGTCGTCTCGGTGATGGACTCCCTGGAGGAGAGCAGCCGGATGTTCCTCACGATCTCCGGCGAGCTCCGTGACATGGAGAACTCGCTGAGGGAGGCCGCGGAGGCCCTAGGTCGCGACTTCGAGCTCGGCATTGCCCTGGAGAAGGCCCTGGAGGCCGGGATCCTCGCGGCGGAGCAATCCGGAGAGTCAGGGGTGTCAGGCGCGCCCGCTTCCGGGGCCGGGGCCGGAGACAAGTCCGGCGCAGGACAGGGCGGGACGGAATTCGCTCGGGAGAAAATCCTCTTCCCCCTGCGCTTCAGGCTCATGACCATCCACCAGCTCCTGGACGCCGCCCGGCTGGGCGTCGGAAGGCTCCGGTCCATGCAGCGCGACAGGACCAGGCAGGCGCTCAGCCTGGACCGGACCCGGACTGCCCCGTTCGTGTTCATGAACGGCGCCGTCCAGATCTGGAACATGTTCTGCAACCCGGAGGACATGGGCAAGAGCCCGGACCTCCCGGAAAGCCCCGCGGCCTCCGCGCCACCGGCTCCGAGGCCCCATGCCGGGGAGGACGACGGCAACAGCCGGAAAGATGCCGGAGCCTGGCGGAAGGAGGCCGAAGCCTGGCGGAAGGACTCCGGAAGCGCCGCCCTCGCCGAGCTGGAGCAGTCCTTCCTGGACATCGCCGTCTCCCTGGACGAGATGAAGGCCTCGAGGTCCAGGTTCCGGAAATGATCCGCCGGAGAACGGGACACTGCCAGCCAGGTATCTGTTCACCCTGCAAGCAGGGGGGGGGCATGCATTTAAGCGAGACTACGCCACCCATAAAAACCAATTCACGGGGGGAGGCGGCCTTGCGGCCGTCCTCCAAGCTCAGCGCGGGGCCTGCCGCCAGGGGCGGAAGCCG
>JAISFP010000297.1 GCA_031263525.1 Deltaproteobacteria bacterium
GGGGAGGGTGCCGAGAAGGTTGCAGCCCGACAGCGGGCGAGGGGGGAGGGTGCCGAGAAGGAGCCGGCATGGCTGCGGGCGAGGGGGGAGGGTGCCGGGGAGGAGCCGCCTTGCCACTCCGGGATTGCCGGCATGTCTCGGGGGAGTGGCAAGCAGTAGGCGGATGGGGGACGGTCGGCCTGATCGCCGGGAGGAGACCCGAACGGCACCGGGGGGGGGAGAGCCGGCAGGTGCCAGGGGGCCGGCCAGGCCTCCGAACGCAAACGGAAACCTGCCGGAAAGTGTGAAAAAGCTGTATTTTATTGACGGTTTGCCTATCTTACGCCAATATGATAGTATTATTATTAAGGTTAAGTTAAAAACACGGAAAAAGGAGAAACAGATGGATCCCGTGACCATGCAGATCATGAAGCCGGTCCTGAACCCCCTCTTCCCTGACTTCGAGAGGATCTATCAGATAGAGTTTCCCCTCTTCATCGACAGCATGACCTTCGACGACGAGCTGGCAAGGGTGGACATCAGCATATCCTACCACCGGAGGGCGCTCTTCACGTGCGCCTGCGGGCAGGAGGGGCTCAAGGTCCACTCCAAGCTGGAGCGGGTCTGGAGGGCCCTGGACATCGCCCGCTACCAGTGCCACCTGCACCTTGCCGTCCCGCGCCTGAGGTGCCCGCGGTGCGGGGTCAAGATCTTCCCCGTGCCCTGGGCGAGGGACCACAGCCACCTGACGGCGCTCCTGGAGGACAATATCCTGGAGCTTGCCAGCTACATGCCGCACTCGGCGGTAGCCAGGTACTTCGGCGAGACCGATCACAGGATTCTTCACGTCCTGGAGGTCATGGGCCAGCCCCAGACCCTGCGTCACCCTGCCCGGCCCAGGGCCGCCGGCCCCTTCCCGGCCAGGCGCCCGCTGCGCCTTGCCGGGAGGCCCTCCGCCGAGACGTCCGAGGATGCCGGGCTGGACCTCGCCGGGGCAGATCCGCTGTCCGACGGCGCCGGTCCCGTGCCCGGGGGTGCCGGTCCCCTGCCCGGGGGCGGGACTGGCACTTTCGGCGCGCTTCTGGGCCCGGACTTCGTCGTTCCCGGTCAGGAGGCCCCGGCCGTCCCCCTCCGGAAACGCATGAGAGGCGCGGGACCGGGCGGAACTGGGCGCCCGGGCGGCGAGGTCGGCGCGGGGCGAACGTGTGACGCGATCGGCGCCGATGCCGTGCGCCAGGGCCCGGCTCCCGCCGTTCCAGGTCCGGAGGCCTCGGCCGGCCCTCCCCGGAAACGCCTGAGAGGCGCGGGACCGGGCTGCGCGGGGCGCTCGGGAGACGCGGTTGGCGACGATGACGTGCGTCCGGGCCCGGACGCTGTGCCCGCCGCTACCGGTCCGGAGGCCCCGGTCGGCCCTCCCCGGAAACGCCTGAGAGGCGCGGGGCCGGGCGGCGCAGGCCCCATGGGCGGCGCGGTTGGTGCCGGAGCCGTGCGCCAGGGACCGGACACTGTGCCCGCCGCTACCGGTCCGGAGGCTCCGGCCGGCTCTACCAGGAGACTGCGGGGAGGTGCTGGGTTCACGGGAGGCGCGATTGGCACCGATGCCGTGCTTCCTGGCCCGGACACTGTGCCTGCCGTTCCCGGTCCGGAGGCTTCGGTCGGCTCCCCCCGGAGACGGCGGGGAGGATCGGGAGGGGGAGGCGCGGTTGCCACCGATGCCGTGCGCCCGGGCCCGGACACTGTCCCCTCCGCTTCCGGTCCGGAGGCCCCGGTCGGCTCCCCCCGGAAACGGCGGAGTTGCGTGGGACCGGGCAACGCGGGAGACACGGGCGGCGCTGACGCCGTTCGCCCGGACCCGGGGCCAGTCGCTCCCGAGCCGCAGGCCCTGACCGGCACCCCCAGGAAGCGCCGTAGCGGCACAGGTCCGGGCGGGACGAGCCACACGGGAGGCGTGATCGGAGTGGACGCCGCTCGCCCGGGCCCGGACCACGACGTTCCCGATCCGGATGCCCCATCAGATCCCCCTCGAAAAAGGCGGCGCGCCGGTTAACTTGGCGGCGTGGGCCGCACTGGAGGATTGGGAGGTTCCGAGGCCGTGCTCCGTGGCCCTGCGGTTCCCGGTCCGGAGAATCCGGTCGGCTCCCCGAGGAAGAGCCTTAGCGGCATGGGGCCGTTCGCCCGGCCCCGGAGCCCGCCGCTCCCGGTCCGAAGGTTCCGGTCGGCCCCTCCCGGAGACGGCAGCGTTGCGGTTGACGGATCTGGAGTGGGGCACCAGTGTGGCCCGTGAAGTTTTTGTGTGAAACTACTCCTTTGTCTGTATCCGTTCACAGGGAGGAAAGTCCGTCATGAGCTGGCCTCTCCCCGGGCCTTATCCCGTTCCAGACCTCCAGTCATCCCTCTCAAGGCGCTCCCGCCCTCTGGTTCCTTAGCCCCGCCCTTCCTTGCCGTGAACGTATCTGTTCACGGCCAAAAGCGGGGGAACCTACAGCAGGACCCAGCTCTTCCTCATTCCTGGTGCAGGACGGCTTTCCTCCGGGACCCGGGCGGCTTTCCTCCAGAGTCAGACCGGCCTTCCTTCAGGTCCAGACCGGCCTTCCTTCAGGTCCAGAGCGTTCTTCCTCCAGCTCCAGGACAGGCTACCCCCGTGGCTAGGGCGACCTACCCGTGAACGGATACCTGAAAGGATTATGCCGGAAGTCTGGACAAAAGTTTAGCCTTTCTCAAGGCCCCATTACCACTGAGCTTGATTTTTCCCCTTGGAAACGGTATTTTGAGTCCAGGAAAGTGGGCCCACATGACCGAGCAGAACCCTGAAAACCGAGCAGACCAGCAAAGCTCCGAAGGGAAGTCCAACGGCCAGAGATTGTCCGAGCCTCTCACGGTCGAACTGTTCCGGACGATGGCGGACTTCAAGAAAAGCATAGCCAGTCTTGAAGCTTCCCAGGATAAGTTCGTGACCAAGAGCGACCTCGAGAAGGTTGTGAGGGAGGTTGTGGATGGCCTGAGGACTGACCTGAAGGCTGACATCAACCGTTTCTCGATTGACCTGAACGGTGTCAAGTCGGACCTGAAGGCTGACCTGAACGGTGTCAAGACGGACCTGAAGGCTGACATCAACCGCGTCTCGGCTGACCTGGACGGTGTCAAGAAGGAGCTGAAGGCTGACATCAACCGCGTCTCGACTGAACTGGGTGTCATCAAGACTGGCCTGACCACCGTCAATGGTCAGGTGGAGTCGGTCAAGATTGCACAGGATGGCGTTGACAAGCGCGTCTCCCTGTTCACCGTTTTCATCGTGGGCATCGGCTCGCTACTGGGTGGAGGCTTGGTCACCTTGCTGATCAAGGTGTTTTCCTGAGACGCGAGGCCGGCAAATCCTCCACCTTGTCCTTTGGTCCCTTCCGTGGCCTGGAAAGTCTGGGCCGGTCGCCCCGTCCGGCGGGGAAGAGGCTGTCTTCCCCCCGCCTTGTTCGGCGCGGAAGAACCGGCGCTTATGCGGGATCGGCATTATTTCCCCGTGTTGCCGTACGGCATCCAGGCCCATGAAATGCTTGTCATGCCGCCCGGCTGCATGTTGTTTTTTTGGGGGTGCAGGGATGCCGGAAAACCGTTCGTGCGTCACAATTCCCCGACCTTCTTCGCCCATTCTCTTTGTCCTCGGCTCCCCCGTCCCTGACCTTTCCCCTGCCTGAGCCCACCGTCTCCCCCCTCCTCCGCCCCTTCCCCAGTACCGCTTGCTTCCGGCTTCCGGCTTCTTCGATCTTTCCAGTACAGCCGGTCTCTTGTTTATCCGCTTCTTCCCGTGGACTGAAGTTACCGACTCCCCGCTTTCCGTCTCCCCGGCTTTTTCCTGCCTCCTGCCCTGCGCTCCTCCCCCCCTCCTTATCTCCCCCGCTCCTCGTTCACTTCCCCCTGCCTTCCTCGCACTCCTCGCGACCCCCGCATCATTTGACAAAAATCAGCTAAATCGCTACCTTATGTGGGTTGTGAAGCCCTGAGACGCCGAGACCCGCGGAACGGCGGCCGGCCTCCCGAAAGGGGCGGCGGCCCTCCTCCGGGGACCGGCATCCGGGAAGCCTGGGACCGGCGCGGCCAGCTCCGGGCTTTTTTTTTGCGCCCCGGCTCCGGGCTTCCGGGCCCTTCCCGGCCCCCGGCGCCTCCGGGCGCCTCAATGAACAGCACCCCACACCACCTAAAAGGTACGCATATGGACACAGCGGCCTGGAAAATCCCGCCGCAGGAGATAGAGGAGAGAAGCTTCGCCATCATAGACAGGGAGGCGGGGACCCACGGGTGGGACCCCGCCGCCTGGACCGTGGTCAGGCGCCTGGTCCACACCTCGGCGGACTTCGACTACGTGAAGGACACGGTGATAAGCCCCGGGGCCGTGGAGGCCGGGGTGGAGGCCATAAGGGGGGGGCCGCTGATCCTGACCGACACCAAGATGGCCCTGTCCGGGATAAACAGGTCGAACCTGGCATCCTACGGTGCCGATGTCCTGTGCCTGGTGGACGACCCCAGGACCGTCGAGGCCGCCGCGGACACCTCCTCCACCCGCTCCCAGGCGGCCGTGGACGTGGCCCTGGCCCACCATGTTAAAGCGGGGAGGCCAACTGTCTGGGCCGTCGGCAACGCCCCCACTGCCCTGTACCGCCTGCTGGAGAGGCTCGCCGGCGACCCGTCGCTCCCGGCCCCCGCCCTGGTCATAGGTCTCCCGGTGGGCTTCGTGAACGCCTTCGAGTCAAAAAGGGACCTGGCGGCCTCTGGGATCAGGCACTTCATCACCAACCTGTCCCGCAAGGGCGGCTCCAACGTGGCGGCGGCCGCGGTGAACGCCCTGGCCAAGCTGGCGCTCAGGGGCTAGGGCGGGGCGGTCGTGTCCGGGACGCCGCCTCCCCCGGGCGTGTCCCCTTCCCGCCCGTCCGGATTCCGCCTGGCGAGGTCCGGATGACATCCTGGCCTCCGTGGCCGGGAGCCGGTCAGGGCACCGGGACATGAATGGCTCCGGTGCCGAAAGGTCGCGGGGGCAGGCAGGGTGGCGGGGTAAGGGTTACGCGGGAAGGCGGGCGAGCCGTTTCGCCGGTCGCCAGGCTTCGCGGGGCTGCGGGAAGGCGGCCTTCAGGGCGGACGCCGGCCGGTCCGTGAGGGCCGGTGCCGGCCCGGCAGGGGCCTCGCGGGGCCGGGAAGGGTTAAAGATGTCAGGCGAAGAGTCCAGAAGGTGCCCGGCGGTGCTCATCTCCGCCCCCTCGTCGGGACAGGGCAAGACCACGGTCACTGCGGCGCTGGCGCGCCACCACCTGAGGCAGGGCAGGAAGGTGAGGGTCTTCAAGTGCGGCCCCGACTTCCTGGACCCCATGATCCTGGCCAGGGCCTCGGGCGCCCCGGTATACCAGGTGGACCTCTGGATGGTGGGGGAGGACAACTGCGACGCGCTCCTCTGGGAGGCGGCAGGCGAGGCCGACATCATCATCGTCGAGGGGGTGATGGGGCTCTTCGACGGGTCGCCCTCCGCGGCGGAGCTGGCGGAGCGCTTCGGCATACCCGTGCTGGCCGTGATAAACGCCCAGGCCATGGCCCAGACCTTCCCGGCCATAGCCCACGGGCTCTCCACCTGGAGGAAGACCCTCCCCTGGGCGGGCGTGCTCGCCAACCGGGTTGCGGGGGAGAGCCACGCCAGGATTCTCCTGGACTCCCTCCCCCCGGGCATGCGCTGGTTCGGGGCCCTGTACCGCGGCTCCGACGTGGAGCTCCCGTCCAGGCACCTCGGCCTGGTCCAGGCATCCGAGCTGGACGATCTCGACCGCCGCCTGGACCGCGCCGCCGGGATGCTCGCCTCCCAGGGGATCTCGGACGTTTCTCCCGAGGCGGTCTTCACCAGGCGGGGCACGGACTTCTCCCCCTGGAAGGGCCGCCTGAAGGGCCTGAGGCTCGCCGTGGCCCGCGACGACGCCTTCAGCTTCATCTACCAGGGGAACCTGGACCTGTGGGGGCTCATGGGTGCCGACATAAGGTTCTTCTCCCCCGTGGCGGGCGACCCCTTCCCCGGGTGCGACGCCCTTTACCTGCCCGGAGGCTACCCGGAACTGCACCTGGGGGCCCTGGCCGCCAACCGCGGCGTGATGGAGGGCACCCGCCGGCACTTCGAGGCTGACCGCCCGATCCTGGCCGAGTGCGGGGGCATGCTATACCTTCTTGAGGAGCTCGGCCTGGACGGCGTCTATTCGGAGATGGCAGGCATCCTTCCCGGCAGGGCGGCTCTCACGGGGGGCCTGAGGGGACTCGGGCTCATGAGCGCGGATCTCCCGGAAGGCACCCTCCGCGGGCACTCGTTCCACCACTCGTCGCTCAATATCGGCCTGGAGCCGGTCTGCAGGGCCAGACGCCAGGACCAGAGACGCCAGGAGAGCGAGGACATCTTCCGGGTCCGCAGGCTCACGGCCTCCTACGTCCATTTCTACCTGCCCTCGAACCCCGAGGCCGCGGCCAGGCTGTTCGCCTCCTGATCCCGCTGGCCCGGGCCTGTCCTCTGGGCCGGAAGCCTCGGGACGGCGGGCCGCAGGAGCCGGACAGGCCGGGGGGGGGAGCGGTGCCGGGAGAGAGGAAGTTCAGCGCGTCGCGCCATTTCCGGTTCCGGGGGACTCGCGGCCTGCGGCACTCCGTTCGGCTTGCAGTGTCGGCGTTTCTTTCTTCGTTAATCGTTAAACTTTAATTGCTTCTCATAATTGTTAAATGTTTTCGTTATTTGTTTAAAGTTAACCCTAACCCTAAATCCTCAATCTTTTAAATATTATCAATTTACTTTTAAGTATTAGCCATGAGTCCTTAATTCTTAAATATTATAAATTAACAATTAATTTTAAACATTTGACCATTTCCATTATTTATTAATCCCTATGCCACTATATTTCTTAACTCTTAACTCTTAAACTCTTAAACTCTTAACTCAACAACCATTAATGTTTGTTGTTATTGGTTATTTGGTAATTATTCCCAATAACCATCATTGTTCTAAATATTCCCATTCGTCATGTGTTTTTTAAAATGCTTTAAAGATTACTGTATGAGATATAATATTATAATTTATAAATACTATTTAAGCATTGTTAACTGTCATGCAGGATTGAGATTCAATAAATAATCAGATCTTTTAAAAATTGTAACATTTTTTTTTTCAATCGCACATGGCTTTCCGGGAAGCTGTAAATTTTCAAGGCAATCAGCTAAATCCCGAACGGTCATAGACGTTGCCAGGTCGTCCGGGACATTCCGAAACGCCCGAACACCCCAGATATTCTAAACACTCCGAAACTCTTCGAATCACTCCGAAACGCCCAGAATTGCTCCGGGAAGCCCGATTCGCTTCCAGACGTCCGCGTGGCCCCGCTGGGCCGCAACCTAAACTGCAGTTTTTTTAAATCCGATCACCCACGCCGGAGCCCGGCGCCCGTCCTGATGGATGCGCCAGAGCCCGGAAGGCCCGGTCATGAGGGGCCACGGAGGTTTCAAGAACATGCTTCTGGGGAAGTTCTACGAGGGCCTGGAGCTCAGCCGCGGCGACAAGATCATCTGCGCCCGCCTCACGTCGCCCCATGCGGTGCTGTCCACCTCCAGGGCCAACGGCGGCTACCGCGAGGATCTCCTGTACGTCTTCAACCACCAGGCCTGCGAGCCTTCCGGCCACGGGGGCGGCAAGGCCATGCTGGGCTACACGGACCCCGACCGTTACCTGGCGGACGTGTGCGCCCACTACGGCATAGGCCCGGCGTCCCGGTGCGCATCGCTTTCCACCGCCGCGAACATGCGGCTGTGCGACGTGAAGTCCCTGAGCTACAAGGACCTCACCGTGGTGGCCGCGGCCACCGCCGGGGTGGAGAGCAACGCGGGCAGGGCTGGGGATCCGGCCTCGGGCTACGAGGGCCGCGACGGATACGAGGCCATCCCCCGCTGGAAGAAGGCCCTGGAGGACGCCCACAGGCTGCCCTCCGCGAGGGCGGGCGCGGCGGTGGACGCGGCTTCCGCCGCTGACGGCGAGGCTCCGGTGGACGCGGCTTCCGGCGCTGACGGCGAGGCTTCGGGCGGCGAGGGCGAGTCGCGGAGGACCGGGGGCCAGCCGACCGGGACGGGAAGCCGGGCGACCGGGACGGGAAGCCGGCCGACCGGGACCGCGGGACAGCCGGCAGGGTCGGTGGGCCAGCCGACCGTGACGGGAGGCCAGCCGGCCGGGACCGGCGGACGGGCAGCGGGAGATGCCGGAGCTGAGGCTGACGCCGCCCCCTGTCCCGACGACCCCTCGGAGCTGCCGCCCCACGGCACGATAAACATCCTCGTCTTCGTGAACCTCCCCCTCACGCC
>JAISFP010000394.1 GCA_031263525.1 Deltaproteobacteria bacterium
CCCCGCCTGGACGAACCCTCCCCCGGGGAAGCCCCCGCCCCGCTCTGGACGAACCCTCCCCCGGGGAAGCCCGCGCCCCGCTCTGGACGAACCCTCTCCCTTGGGAAGACCGCGCCCCCTTGGACAGCACCCGCTCCCCAGCTTTCCGGCCATGCCCTCCCGTCGGCCGACAGACTCTTTTGAAACTTGCCGTCTGCGCCAACCATGACGCCCTGTCACTCGCCGGAGCGCTCAAATCCTAGATCCTCACCCGCAAGCCATCACCCTGTCTCCGGCTTTTGCGCCTCTCCGCCCTCCCCTGTCCCCTGTCCCCTGTCCCCTGTCCCCTGTCCCCTGTCCCCGGCCCCCTGCCAACCGGAGCTTTGCCAGCCGCAACTTTGGCATCCACCTCTTTATCCCTAGACCCTAACCGACGGCCCCCAGTCTCTCCCGTCTCCACGTCTCCACGTCATCCACGCCTCCGCGCCTCCACCTTCTCCAAGTTTCCTCGCTCCCCTCACCTCCCTCGCCGCCGCAATGTCTCCGGAGACCCCGTGCCCCCGGAACCCAGCCCCGAGGCGGCATCCTCTCATTCTCCAGAGAAATCATTGTAAAATAACAGTGGGAACTCGGGGTCCAGCCTCCTCATCTCATTCAAGGCGGCCTCCAGCTTCCGCGCCAGGCGGACCGCGCGGGGGTCGTCCGGGGGAAGGACGCGGCCCGACGGGAAAGGAGCCCTGATGCCGTCCGAGATCATCGATTCCGCTATCATCTGCCCGATCTCGTACTGCTTTGTGCCAATATCGTCGCTCCCGAGCAGCCCGGTGAGACCCGACACCGACCGGCGGAGGACGAGCTCCGCAGCGAGGTGGTCGCCCGTGCCCATGAGCGCGTAGCCCAGGTTGCCCATGACCCGGAAGGTGTCGTGGCAGGACAGCCCCGGATCCTTCAGCATCGCGACGGCGGCATTGAGCAGGTGCTCGCAGGCCTCCACGGGACGCCCGAGGTCCTGGAGGGTGGTCCCGAGGCCGTTTTCGGCCCTGGTCGTGTCCCTGTGGTCCGGGCCCAGGGCCTCCTCGAGGCCGCTGTGGGCTCTCATGTACAGGGGCAGTGCCTCGTTGGTGCCCAGGAATTGCAGGGAGCAGGCAATGCCGTAGACGGCGTTCAGTGTCGCGACATGGCCGGGCCCGAGCGACCCCTCGGCCTCCTTCAGGGCCGTCGAGAAATGCCTCAGCGCCTCCTCGTGCCTGCCGGCGCAGAGCATGGCGTCGCCCACGAAGTTCCTCTCCAGCGCGATCTCGGCGATCATCTTGAGCCTGTCGTCCTCCATCTACGGTCACAGTCCTTTCCCGGGCCTCGGCCCGGAGCCGCTGCCCGCCAGTTCACGCTCAGCCGTGGCCCGATCGACCGGCCAGCCTGCGCACGCGTCCGCGCTTCCCCGCCGGCACGTGGCGCCAGCCTCGGGATAGCAAAAATGCTGTTTCTAAAATTAGAACACAGGATCAAAACCATGTCAATTTCGGTTATTGAGGTCACCAGGACTGCCGCACAGACTCAAAACCAGGGAAAGCAGCCGGCTTCGCTCGAAATCCATAATGCGATATGAGGCCAGAATCTGTTCCTGAAGACAGTCCGGCCCGTGACCACGACGCCCTCCACGCATTCCGGAAAGGCCTGCCGCCCGCACCCCTCGACCCAGCTTTCCTGCGCCCGTGCCTCACAGCCTGACTCAGCCCTTCCCGTGAGGCAAGCAGGTGACGGGAAGGCCATGACGCCTTTCAGCGCCCAGATTTCTTCACCCTGAAGCCATTACGTGATATCCTCACGATCGGCACCTGTGCCACTCCCTACAAGCCGTCCACTCAAGGAGTTGGTCTCCACCTCCCCGGCTGGGCCTTGCTCCAGGCCCGGCTTTGGCCTTGGACCCCGGCATGGCTCTGACCACCGCCACGGACCTGCTTTGATGCCGGCCCGTCTTTTGCTCCGACCTCAGGCCCCGGTCTGGCTCTGACCAGCGCCAGGGACCTGCTCTGCCGCCAGCCCGGCTCTGTCCCTTGGCCCTGGTCTGGCTCTGACCCCGCCCCGGCTTTGGCCTTGGGCCCCGGCATGGCTCTGACCACCGCCACGGACCTGCTTTGATGCCGGCCCGTCTTTTGCCCCGACCTCAGGCCCCGGTCTGGCTCTGACCACCGCCAGGGAGCTACTTTGCCGCCGGCTCTGATTTGGCCCTTGGCCCCGGTCTGACTCTGACCACCGCCAGGGCCCTGCTTTGTTGCCGGCCTATCTCTTGCCCCGACCTCAGGCCCCGGTCTGGCTCTGACCACCGCCAGGGAGCTGCTTTGCCGCCGGCTCTGAGTTGGCCCTTGGCCCCGGTCTGGCTCTGACCACCGCCAGGGACCTGCTCTGCACCCGGCCCGGCCTTGGCCCTTGGCCCCGCCATGGCCCTGACCCCGGCCACGGACCGGCTCTGGCCACGAACCAGGCAGGGCCTCGTCCAGAACCCTTCCCGGCCCCGCTCCGGCTTCATCCCAGTTCGAGGACCCAGCCCAGACACGGCCTCCGCTTTCGCTCTCTGCTCCCCTTCTCTCTTTCTCCGTTCCCCAGTCTCCAGTCCCCACTCCCGGCCCCAGGCGGTCGCATTTCAGGAGGATCCCGCATGCCTCTCCAGCCCGTCCCGCTCATGGTCCTTACCGTCCTGGCGGCCCTCGCCTCGGCAATAATCACGTGCGGATCCGCCATGGCCGCCTCCAGGAAGCCTGGAAAAAGCGGCAAGAACAAGGGCTGGGGCAAGGCGAAGCCCTCCTCCGCGAAGAGGCCGCCGGCCCCGGCCCCCTCGAAGTACCGTCAGCAGGGAACTTCCGGGGAACCCGGGAGCGCCGGCATCCCGCGGCCGGTCGGCGGCATGGGGGAGGGTGACCTGAAGACCGGCCGCAGGCCCCCCGCACTCTCCGAAAGCACGGATCTCGCCCGGAGCTGGCCCGAGTGGAAGTTCCCGGAGATGATGCCGATCCTGGAGCGCGAGCTGCTCTTCGCCCAACGGATGACGAAGATGGACAGCTTGCTGGCAGCGGCCGACGCCTGGGAATGCCTGCGGGCCCTGGGCCGCCTGCTCCTGGGTCCCGGGGATCCTAGAGTCTGGGCCGCCCTTGCCCGCTCGGCAAGAGCGCTCGCCTGCCACCCGCAGGAAACGTTCAGGCCCGGCAGCCCGGAGAACGAGCAGGTGCTGAATTTCTTTTCCCGCGCCGCCGTCCTGGCCGCAGGGGCCGCCGAGGCGCTGAGGGATCCTTCCCTGAAGCTCCCCCCCGCCTCCGCGCCCGGGCCCCGGCCCGCCGGAAGCTCCGCCGGCGCGGGCGATGCTGGGGAGGCGGGCGGGACGTCCCCTGACCGGGAGGACGGCGGGATGCCTGCGGAGACCGCCGGGCAGGAATGGGACAGGGCCGGGGAGCTCGCCTCCGCCGAGGAGACGCTCAGGAGGCTCCTTGCGAAGGCCCCGTCCGCAGGCGGACCCCCTCCCGCGACTGCCCGGTCGTTCGCGGAAGCCATGTTGCCAGGGAACTCGCCCGAGGCGGGAAAGGGATGCCTCCCCTCCTCCGGGGAGCTCCGGGCCATGCTCGACGCCGCGGAAGGGCCGGGAGGCCCGGGCCCCGGGTCCAGGGAGGCGCTTGTCCTCCGCTCTCTCCTGGGGGCCGAGATCTGGGACACGGGAGACTGGAGCCGGACGAACGAGGCCCTGGAACTTCTGAAGGAGGCGTCCAGGGGCCTCGACGAGCTTGCCGGCGAGAGTGACCCGGACTCCCTCGACGCCAGGGAACGCCGGGCCAGGAGGCTCGGGGGCCTGTACGGCCACGCGGCAGTGATCCCCCGGAGACCCGCAGTCCCCACCCCAAACAACGTCATTGAGGCCGAGAAGCTCTTCCGCAGTCTGGAGGAGCTCGCCCCCGCCGGCCCGAAGGGCGAATCCCTGCGCCTCCGCGCCGCCTTTTTCGCGGCCGGGATTTCCCCGTGGGAGGAACCGAGCACGAAGGACCAGCTGAGGATGCTGAAGGCCCTGGACTCCTACGCCTCCAGTTTCCTGGAGGAGGAGCGCTCGCCGGGCCTGGAGATGGCCAGGCGCGACTTCGACCTCGCCGAACTCCTGCGACGCTCCGCCATCGACCTCAATGGCACCCGTTTCGCCATGAACTCC
Source organism: Deltaproteobacteria bacterium (assembly GCA_031263525.1). GTDB lineage: Bacteria > Desulfobacterota > Desulfarculia > Adiutricales > Adiutricaceae > JAIRZX01. Next base: position 4,166 of record JAISFP010000394.1, read on the forward strand.
CTGTCCTACCGCAGGAACCTCCTCGGTTGCCACCACCCGGAGACCGCCGCGTCCCTCGCCCGCATGGGGGACGCCCTGTTCTCTGATGACAGTCCGGAAAAGGCCTGCGCCTACTGGGCGCTGGCCCTGGAGGCCCTGGAGGGCCAGGGAGAGCGCTGCGAGACCTTCAGGGCGGACATCGAGACCCGCATCGGCATCCACCTCCACTCCACTGCCAGTGCCGCGGGCCATGCGGAGGCAGCGGTGCCGCTGCTGGACCGGGCCTGCGGCCGCCTGCGCAAGGAGCTTGGAGACACGTCCCAGCTCACCCAGGAGACCACGTTCCATCTCGCTTGCGCCCTGTTCTGGGCAAAAAGGCATGGAGAGTCCGAGGAGATCTTCTCGACGCTCGTGAGCCTCCTTGACGGAGCCCCTCCCAGAAAAGACCCGGACCCGAGAAGAGCATCCGACGCGACCGTGCTCTACGCGTCGCTTGCCGGGAAGGCGGCGGCGATGAGACTCCGCGGCAACCGCTCCGGCTTGGATGCGTTCGTGAGGCACCCCACCGCTTTACCCTCCCGGACCGAGTCCAGCTACGACGCGAGCATGAGAAGCATCGGAGGCTTGTTCCTCCGTCATTGCCTCGAGAAGTAAAGACCCGGCCGGTGCCTGGGGCACGGACCGGCAGGGTCAGGAACGCCCGGGCCGGTGCCCCGTCACGGCCGCCGGCGGGAAATGACGCATGGCCGCCAGGCTTTTTGCCGGATGCCAGGGCGACGGCGTCCGGCCTGGAGCAGGCAGAACCTGCCGACGGTTCCGGCCGAGCCGGCCTTCCGCCCCCGCACGGCCTCCGGACCTGTCACCCCGGTCGGAGTCCCAGCCAGGTCCCCGGCCTGCCACCGGCCCGCCCAGGGGCCGCCCCCTAAATCTTCGGGGGCCTCTCCTGACGCAATATCCAGGCACTGCTCCGGTCCCGGAGCCTCCGTTCCAGGAGAGGCCAGAATCTGGGCCTTCAGACAGTCCGGCCCGTGACCGCGGTGCCCTCCTCGCCTTCGGGAAGGACCTGCCGCTCAACCTCCCCTCGCACCTGCGCCCGTACCCTCAGCCGGACACGGACCTTCCCGTGAGGCCTGCAGGTGACGGGAAGGCTATGCAGCCTGTCTGGACTCGGACTCTGAATTTCTTTCCACCTGAGGCCCGTCCGTGATATCCTCACTGCCGGTGCCACTCCCGACAAGCCGTCCACCCAATAGGTCTCTGCCTCCCCGACCGGGCTTTGCTCACGCCCCGACTCTGGTCTTGGGCCCCGGCCCAGGCCTACCCTGGGCACCTCCACGGAAAGGCTTAGCCCCCGGCCCGGATTCAGCCCCGACCTCAAGCCCCTGCCCGGCCCTGACCCCGGCCACGGACCGGCTAAGCCCCCTGCCCGGCCCTGACTCCTGGCCCCTGCCCGGCCCTGACCCCGGCCACGGACCGGCTAAGCCCCCTGCCCGGCCCTGACTCCTGGCCCCTGCCCGGCCCTGACCCCGGCCCAAGTAAAACAGTGAATCCATTACTTCAAAGATTTCGGGGGTGTAGCTT
>JAISFP010000405.1 GCA_031263525.1 Deltaproteobacteria bacterium
AAACCATTTGCCCCCACATCAAGTATCAATGGTTGACTCTTTAACTTCAAGTGTTCCTCATCATTGCTTTCATCCCCCGAAAAAGGTCCTCAAAAGAGGGGTACCTGAATGGTTACAAATATTCAATTATAATCGTTCATCTAGGTTAGCCAGCTTGTTAGATCCGTGTAAAAGACTTGTTTATTGGATTTCTGGACATGTGATGATTTCTTGATTTTCTCTCTTTGAATTGTATGATGTACAGCTGATCAGAGGACATGGTGTCAGCATGTCGCTTCCGGCGATTCTGAGATGATTAAAGCTTTTGGTTTAATTCAGTTCTCTGTCAGATGGTGCCTGGCCTTGCCTCTTAATAAAACTCTCTGTGGAGGGCGGATAAAGCTTTCTGTTCAGTGCTGGTGGTCGGGATAAAGACGGTAAGCGATGAATGGGCAGCAAGATTTTAAGAGAGGCCAGCGAGGAATGGGAGTGCAGTTCAGAGGAAGATTAGGTTTGGGCAGTTCAGAGGGAGGTCTGTGGGTCAGGTCTGCCAGAGGTCGTGTGGGAGGAGCAGGCCGGCGAAGGTCGTGGGGTAGGAACAAAAGGGGGTCAGGTGGCAGGGTGAGTTCTCACAAATGGCTTCAGCATGAGGGGCAGAGGGAATCTCGGGGGCGGGTCATGAGAAGAGGTCAGGCGGCGCCGGCCAGGGAGAGTGGCAGGGAAAGGACAGGGCGTGGTGAGAGCGTAGCTCATCGACAGAGCTGAGAGACAGAGCTGAGCATAACGTATTGGGAAGTGATAACAGAGGCTGAGGCTGTCCGATGCAAGGCTTCCGGTCGAACCGTTCTGTGAAGGGAGGGATGACAGGTGTGGCACAGGGGGAGGCCGCCTGTTCCGGGTTGAGCACTCCCGTTCCGGGGTTCCACGGGTCCTTGACCGCCATCCGGGAATCCCTGGTTTGCCTGCCTCGAGTCTTTCCTGACGTTGTCTGCATGACCGGAGGCCGGTCGTCAGGCGTTGCCAGGATCAAGGCCTGCTTCGGATCTGGCAGGCCTCGGCCAACTTCTTTCAGGGCCGATTCGCATGACTCTTTCCGGTCATGGCAGGTCCCGTTCCCGGTCCAGGCCCTGGCGACCGCCAGGCTGCAGACCGGCTCTGTCGAGGGGGCCGGCACCTCGGACCACACAGATTGGAACCAGCGGGCCTGGAGGGGGAAGCCATGGACTTCGTCTTGACAAGGCCGGGCTCTGGAATATATACAGGTGTGTCACTAAAACTAGGGGCTGTGGCATCGGCGGGGCAATCCGCCCCTGCCACCGGTCTCCGGAAGGGATCTCGAGCGAATGGACGAGCAGAAACTCTCAAAGCTGCTGCGCAGGTATTCCGGTCTGTGCCGCTCGAAGAGGATCTTCGTCAAGCCCAACATCCCCCGGCTCAAGATCCTCGACGCGGTTGCCCAGCTGGCATTCGAGGTCCAGGAAGAGTCCTCGGTCCTCATGCTCTTCGACGACACCTTCTTCCGCAACTGCTCCAATGGCATCATCGTGACCAAGTACGGCATGTACGGCAGGGGCAGGGGCAACGAGCGCTTCTACTGGGACTTCATGAACGACAGGCACATCGAGCTGAACGGCGACCAGCTCCACATCGACGACCAGTTCGTCATGAACTTCAGGCATCTGAAGCGCCTGGAGAGGGAGAATATCCTGTCCTTCGCCAGGGACATCCAGGCCCTCTACCTGGAGCGGCCTGTCCCGAGCCTGGACCGACAGAGGCCCGCCAGCCTCCTGGATGCCGAGAGGGTTGTCGAGGCCGCCGTGCCGGACGACATCTTCGGGCTCCAGGGCGGCGATAGTGTGGAGTAGCGGCCCCTCACGCCCGAGCGGCGGTCGCGTCCGGGTTTCCGTGCAAGGGATCCCGGCCCCGGTTCGCCTCTGAGCCCAGGACCTCCTGATTTCCATGCCCCTGATCGTCCCGCAGGTGCCCGGAAGCTACAAATCCAGGCTTAGGGTCGCCATTGGCCCCAGGAAGATTCGGGGCTTCCTGAACTTTCCGAGGTCTGCGGTGGGTCAAGGCTTCCTTCCCCGCCGTCCCCTGATCCCTGGCTGTCCAGAGACTTCCTCATCCGTCCATGCCTTCGGCCCCCCTCAAGTCTCCGGAGCCCCCCCGCCTTTCCCTGAAAGTCAGGTTCCAGGCCGCCCGATGGTCATTCACGGATCCCAGCCGTGGCAGGCCCCTTCCAGGCCGCCCGATGGTCATTCACGGCTCCCTGCCGTGTCGGCAGGCCCCTTCCAGGCTGCCCGATGGTCATTATCGGCTCCCTGCCATGACGGCAGGCCCCCCTTCCAGGCTGCCCGATGGTCATTTACGGCTCCCGGTCATGACGCAGAGCCCCTTCCAGGCCGTCCGGAGGTCATTCAGGACTCCCTGCCGTGATGGCAGGCCCCTTCCGGGCCGTCCGAATGTCATTCACGGCTCCCTGCCGTGACGGCAGGCCCCTTCCGGTCCGTCCGAATGTCATTCACGGCTCCCTGCCGTGAAGGAGCCCCTTTCCAGGCCGCCCGATGGTCATTCAGGGCTCCCTGCCGTGACGGCAGGCCCCCTTCCAGGCCGTCCGAATGTCATTCACGGCTCCCTGCCGTGACGGCAGGCCCCCTTCCAGGCCGTCCGAAGGTGATTCACGGCACCATGCCGTGACGGCAGCCCCCCTTCCAGGCTGTCCGAAGGTCATTCAGGGTTCCCTGCCGTGACGGAAGGCCCCCTTCCGGGCCGTCCGAAGGTCATTCACAGCTCCCTGCCGTGACGGCAGCCCCCCTTCCAGGCCGTCCGAAGGTCATTCACGGCTCCCTGCCGTGACGGCAGGTTCCCTTCCAGGCTGTCCGAAGGTCATTCAGGGCTCCCTGCCGTGACGGCAGGCCCCCTTCCAGGCCGCCCGATGATCATTCACGGCTCCATACCGTGACGGAAGGCCCCCTTCCAGGCCGCCCTCCGGACTGGGAACTCTCCGGCGAAGGCACGCTTTCGTCCAGGACGCCTTCCGGACAAAACAGCCCTTCCACAACGTGAAGGCGTCGGGACATGGGAGGCGGGCCTTCGGTCGACCCAAGCCGAGGGAAAGCGGCGAACCCCGGTACTTCTTGACCGAGCTGTCCAATCCGTGTTAAATACTTTGGTCTGTTCCGCCTTTGCAGCTCTGAGGCCGAGACGGGGAAGGGCATGGGATTCCGGCACGTGGCGCCAGCCGTCTCGCGCCAGGGCCGCACGTTTCGCGGTCGCATGTTACATATGGAGTTTCCGGTGATTGGCCTGAAGAACATTTCGTAGGGATCCTCCAGAGGACCTTCCCGGCGCTTGACGCGTCGGCAAGACCTTTCCGGAGGAATGTCCGGGGCGCGAGCCCCGTTCGGTCCCCCGAGCCAGCTTTGCCTCCGAGCCCCTTCCGCCCCGTGGCTGGAAGGAGGCTCCCGCGAGAGTCTCGCGGTAGAAGGGGGCCGGGCCGCTCGTGGGGCCCCGTTTCGAGATTTTCCGGGAAGGCCATCACAATGGCGCAGATAGTGCTTGACGGCGTCTCCTTCGGGTACGACGGGGGCGAAGACATATTTTCTAATCTGGATCTGGTCCTGGACACCGGCTGGAAGCTGGGCCTGGTGGGCCGGAACGGGCGGGGCAAGACCACCCTCCTGAAGATCCTCGCGGGGGAGCTCGTGCCCAGGGGCCGGGTCTCGGTCCCGCATCCGCTCATGCTGTTCCCCTACCGTTACGATCCTCTCGAGGACGGCCGCGCCCTCATGCGGAGGGCGAGGCCCGGTCTGGAGGCATGGACCCTGGAGCGCGAGGCGGGCCTCATGGGGCTCGATTCCGAGCTCCTGGGGAGGCCGGCCGGGATCCTGTCCGGGGGCGAGCGCACCAAGCTGATGCTGTGCATGCTCTTTCTGGAGGAGGGGGACTTCCCGCTCATAGACGAGCCCACCGCAGGACTGGACCTGGAGGGCAGGAAGGCTGTCGCGGGCTATCTCGCGGCCAAGCGCGGCTTCGTCCTGGCCTCCCACGACAGGACCGTCCTTGCGGGCGCCGCCGACCACATGCTCGCCATCAACCGCCAGGGAGTGGAGCTCGTTCGGGGAGGCTATGGTGCGTGGGAAGAGGCGAGACGCAGGAAGGACGCCGAGGAGGAGGCGAGGGCGGAACGGCTCTCCCGGGAGATCGGGCGGCTCAGGGGAGCTTCCGAACGCAGCTCCCGCTGGGCGGCGGAGACCGAGAAGGGCAAGTTCGGGCAGGGGCCAGTCAACCGGGGCTTCGTCGGGCACAAGGCCGCCAAGATGCAGAAAAGGGCCAAGGCGGTGGCCGACCGCCGCTCAAGGGCGGCGGAGGAGAAGGCCTCCATGGCCCGGAACGTGGAGATCCGCTACGAGCTCTCCATGTCTCCGGCCCGGGACGGCCAGAGGAGGCTGGCTGAGGCCGGAGGCCTGTCGTGCGGGTACCTGGAGGGCAGGCCGGTCGCCGAGGGCGTGGCCTTCACGATAGATCGGGGCTCGAGGACTGCCCTGGCCGGACCCAACGGGTCCGGGAAGTCCCTCGTCCTGAGGCTTCTTTCGGGGGAGAACCTCTGGACTGAGGGGGTCTTCAGGAGGGCCCCTGGCATCAGGGTCTCCTGCGTGCCCCAGGAGCCGGCCTTCGTCCCTTCCGAGACCCTGCGTGACCTGGCACAGGCCGCCGGAGCGGACGAGGGCCGCTACAAGGCCGTGCTGAGGCATCTGGGGTTCCCTGCGGACCGGCTCTCGGCCAACGCGGCCGACCTGAGCCGCGGACAGCAGAAGAAGGCGCTCCTGGGCCTGAGCCTGTGTTCGGAGGCGCACCTCTACCTCTGGGACGAGCCTCTCGACCACGTCGATCTCATGACAAGGATGCAGCTGGAGGAGCTCATAGATGACGCGTTGCCCACCCTGGTCGTGGTCGAGCACGACCTGGCCTTCCTCGAGAGGCTGGGCTTCGAGGTCCTGGACATGGGGAGTTTCTCGGCAAGGAGGAGTTTCTCGACAAGGAGATAGTGTCCGGAGGGCCCGGTGAAGGTTCCGGGTCAGAGTTGTCGCTGAGGGCTCCTGGTCGGTCAGGACCGGCGGGAGCCAGTGGTTATGTTTGGGAATCCATACGCGGGGCAGGTTGTCGGCTCTGGCCAGAGTCACCTCCGGATATTGCACGGGCGGATAAATGTCAGATGTATAAAGTGTGAGATTTCTGCTCCCATGGACAAAAGATACAGAATTGTAGTTTTCTGATCTCCTCGCTAATTTTTTTCAACTCATCTATTCTCAGGTGACAAATTCACTAGGGTCTACTGGTATAGCTACTAAAATGGCTTCCTCAACGAGAATACAAAATTTGAGTGAAATAAGGGTTTCAGCGCGAAAACCCCTAACTTTGGATAAGGATGGGCGTTGGAATTCGTGGAGACTATTTGAGTAAATTCGCATTTTCGCTGACATTTATCCTCCTGGGTAACATTACCCGTTTAATCAAATGTCGGAATCTTCTTCCATACTATAGTAGCAGATTATGGCGAGCAGATACCAGGACTGGGGTTTTGCCAGACCTTTCCACCTCTGGGCTGATAGCCAAATTCCGACATTTGAATAAACGGGTAATA
>JAISFP010000446.1 GCA_031263525.1 Deltaproteobacteria bacterium
TCAGGAGCCCCAACCCGCTGCCGGCGCCCCGCCGCGTCCAGGACGTCAGGGGCCCCAACCCGCTCGCTGAGCCCAGCCGCGTCCACGACGTCAGGAGCCCTAACCCGCTCGCTGAGCCCCGTCGCGCCCCCGACGTCAGGGGCCCCAACCCGCTCGCTGAGCCCCGCCGCGCCCCCGACGTCAGGGGCCCCAACCCGCTGCCGGCGCCCCGCCGCGCTCCCGCCGTCAGGGGCCCCAACCCGCTGCCGGCGCCCCGCCGCGTACACGACGTCAGGGTCCCCAACCCGCTCGCTGAGCCCCGCCGCGGCCACGACGTCAGGGGCCCTAACCCGATTCGTCCTCGCCGTCCTCCTCTTCCCCCTCCTCTTCCTGTCCGCCCCTTCCGCATGCCTCGCGGCACCTGCCGTCTCACCTCCCGCCGCCACGGACGGGCCCGACGCAGCGACCGGCCAGGCACCGGAGGACAGGGCCCCCGCCCATAAGACCGGGCCCGTCTCCTCCTGGAGCATGGCTCACCTCTACGACGTCATGAGCCGGGAGCAGCCCCTGACCGAGAGGGACGTGGAGCTCTACGTAACCCACCTCGCCCGCATAGACTCCCTGAAGGACGACCCCGCGGCCATCCAGGATATCCTGGCGGCCACAGGCTGGTCCGAGGGCAGGCTCGCGTACGTGACGAGCAAGATAGGCGCGGCGCTCATGGGCTTTCTTGACCCCGACGCCCCAGCGGCGAGGGGGATACCGCCCTTCGCGATGCCGACCCAGGAGGAGGAGGCCCTGGTCCTGGCAAAGGAGCCCGCGATAGCGAGGGCCTTCACGCAGGTGACCAGGGCCCGGCGCGAGAAGGCGGCCCGCGAGGCGGCCCCGCGCCGTCCCGCCAGAAGAAGGGGCGGCTGAGGACGGACCGGACCGTTTCCTTCCCTGCCCCGACGCCGGGGCATGTCCGCCCTGTCCTGAGGCAGCCCTGCCCTCCCTGAGAGGCGGGTCTAACCCGCGCTCTCACCGGTGACAGGCCCGCCACTCGCTTCCCCCCCTTACAACCGCCCGGCCGCCCCCCCTTCCGCTTCACGCCCTTCAGGTCGCCCGACCGGTCCGCTCCCCGTTTCCAGACCTTCCGGTCGCCCGGCCGGTTCTCCGCCCGTTACCCCGGCTCCCGACAGCCCGGCCGGTCCGCCGCTCGTTTTCCGGCCTCCAGGCCTCCCGCCCGTCCGGCCCGCCGCTCGATTTCCGGCCTCCAGGCCTTCCGCCCGCCCAGCCGGCCCGCCGCCCGTTTTCCGGCCTCCCGACCGCCCAGCCGACCCGCCGCCCGTTTTCCGGCCTCCAGGCTTCCCGGCCGCCCAGCCGGCCCGCCGCCCGTTTTACGGCCTCCAGGCCTCCGGACCGCCCTGCCGGTCCGCCGCTCGTTTCCAGTCCTCCACGACCGGGCACCGTCATACCCCGGCCAACAACTTTGTCCACCTACAGCTCCAAGGAAGGATAATCGATGGCTATCCCGCACAGCACCAACTCGGCCCGCCGGGCCGCCCTCCCGGCCGCGGCCCTCGCCCCGGCTCTCGCCCTCCTCATGGCCGCGACCGCCCTCCTGGCCCCGGCGCCCGTGGCGGAAGCCCAGCAGGCGCCCATGAGCCCCGAGGCCTTCTTCCTCTCCCAGCCGCCCCTCAAGGCCGACGAGATACCCATAGCCGCAGATGCGCTCCGGCTCTCCGCCAGGAACGCGTCCGACGAGCAGATAGACCGCCTGGCCTCGAGAAGCGGCATCACCAAGGAACGGCTGGACTTCATAGTCACCAAGGTCTCCGCCGGGGTAATAATGATAGCCCGCCCGGACGACGCGGACGAGGCCGCCTCGGCCGCCGGCACTCCGTCCGCGCTCCCCACACCTGCGGAGCTGGAACTTGTCCGTGCCCACTACGACACCCTGGCCCCGCTGTTTCCGGGCCTGCAGAAGTAGCCGTCAGACCCCGCTCACGCGGGCTTGCCGGAAGCTTTCCGGAACGCCCCGCCTCATGGAAGTCTTCTGGTGCCCGGCAACCTTTCGACAGAATTGCCGGGCACCCCCTCTGCCCCACTGCAAACGGACCGTCCTCTCCGACATGCCTGGAGGCCGCTCCCCCGGCTCCATCACAGGCTGCCGGCCCCATCGCCTTTCCTGGAGGCCAGCCGCGCTTCGCCTTTCCTGGAGGCCGCTCCCCCGGCTCCATCGCAGGCTACCGGCCCCCTCGCATTTCCTGGATGCCAGCCCCGCTTCGCCCTTCCCGGAGGCCCCAGCACTCCATTTCTGGCGGCCTGCCCTGCCTCCTCCCCCTGACCTCGTCCGGAAGCCGGCCCAGTGCCTGCCCCGCGCCCAGGGCCGGGACCCGCTTCGCTGCCCTTGCGGGGTGACGGCCCAGGTTCAGACGGCCAGCAAACTCTTTGTTCCGTTCAAGGTTCCTGTTAGACTCTATCATTCTCGTGAATCCCAGCCCCTCCAGCCCCGTCTGAGGGACAGGAACCTCACTCGCCCTTCCGGGCCCGGAGCCAGTTTGAGCACCTTTCACCATGCCAGTGCCGATCACGCATGTCCCTTCGGCCTCCCGGACCGCCCGGCCGCCGCGTTCCCTTCCGCTCCCCGGCGGGCCGGACGACGCCGCTGCCGGCTCGCGCGTCTCCCCCTCCTGGCTGCCGTGCTGGCAGCGGCCACGTGCGCGGCAACGCCCCCCTGCCCCCTGGCAGCCCAGCAGACGGCATCCCCTCCCGCTTCATCCCAGGCGGTCAGGCAGACCCCGCCCCCGCTCCCGCCCGACATCTTCGCGGGCCAGAAGCCCGTCACCGAGGCCGATCTCGACCTGGCGGCGGATCTTATCCGCAAGGGGCGGGAAGGCAGCGCCACCCCTGCCGACATGGAGGCCGTGGCCAGAAAACACAAGGTGGACGACCCCAACAGGGCCGCCTACGTGGCTTCCCGCTTCGGTGCCGCCATGCTCATGCTGAGGCAGGGCGCCACGGCCGGGGACATAGAACAGTTCTACGGCACACCCCTGGCCGTCCCGTCCCCCGGAGAGCTCGAAACGATAACCTCCATTCTCCCGGAGCTGGAGTCCCGGCTTGGGCTCAAGTAGGGCCCGACCGGGACGGCCCCCGCGCGGGCCGGCGCCTGCGCCGGTGCCGCCTACTCCTCTCCCTGGCACCGTTTCCGCCCGGCCCCGCCCGAACGCCCCGGAGCACCCCTGAACCCGCTACGGCCCCTGCCGTCACTGGCCACCCGACCCGGCCCCGGAGCCCCCTTCCCGGACCCCGGATCCATCGGCCTGCCGTCACTGGCCAGCCGACCCGGCCCCGGACCCGGCTTCATCGGCCTGCCGTCACTGCCGGCCGACCCGGCCCCGATGCCTCTTTCCCGGACCTCGGCTCCATCGGCCTGCCGTCACTGCCGGCCGACCCGGCCCCGATGCCTCTTTCCCGGGCCCCGGCTCCTTCGGCCTGCCGTCACTGCCGGCCGACCCGGCCCCGATGCCTCTTTCCCGGGCCCCGGCTCCATCGGCCTTCCGTCACTGCCGGCCGACCCGGCCCCGGAGCCTCCTTCCCGGGCCCCGGCTCCATCGGCCTTCCGTCACTGCCGGCCGACCCGGCCCCGGAGCCTTCTTCCCGGACCCCGGGACAGCCCGGCACTTTCCTTGTCATTCAGGCGCTCCAGGCGCCAGCACCCGGTCGCCCGCGCGGCCCGAAAGACCGTCATGATCCGTCCCAGTTCCCTTCCCCGCCCGTGGCTTGCCGCCTCCCTGCCCCTCGCGCTCGCCCTGGCCCTGGCTTCCGCCCCGCCCCTCTCCGCGCAGGGCCCGCCCCCCTTCATCTACGATGACCAGCCCCCCGTGACCCAGGCCGACGTGCCCGCCGCCCTGGAATTCCTGAGAGCGGTGGGATCGGGCGACCCGACCCCGGACGACATGCACGAAATTGCAGTCAGGCACAACCTGACCGACCAGCGTCTGGCATTCATCGGTACAAAATTCATGACCGGGATCCTCATGCTGGTGCCCAACGGCCCGTCCCGCGAGGACATAATAAAGAACGCGGGGAGCCCTCTCGCAGTCCCCAACGCCGCCGAGCTGGAGATCGTCCGCGGCGTCTACGACCAGGTCCGTAACCAGCCGGGGAACTGATCCCCCGGGCCCCGCGTCTCCGGTCACGGCAAGGCCGCCCTTGCCTCTTCTCCGGTCCCCCGGCTCCGAAAGATGCCCGGCCGTCCGCCGGCCTCCAGGAGCCGGGCCCCGTCCGATGTCCGCCTGACCTCCAGCCGCACGGCTCCGCTCGGCGCCTGCCGGCTCCGGTTCCCGCCTGAGGCCCGCCCGCCTGGTTCCGGACTCCGGGCGGCAGCAGACTGGCACCGGCCGACTCCCGGAACCCCTGCCAGCAAGGACATGACTGCATCATGATCCGACTCCCTCGCCTCCCAGCGCCCTCAGCCCTCGCGGTTGCGGCATTCGCCCTCGCCTCCGCAGGGCACCTCGCCGCCACGCCCATCCCCGGGGACTGGCTGAACGACGCGGTCTTCGAGAACCAGCCTCCCCCGGCCGCGTCAGATCTGCCCGCGGCCAGGGAGTTCCTCACCCTCTCGGGGGACGAGCCCACGACCGAGCAGGCCCGTGAGGCGGCCAGGAAACACGGCAGCGGCGACCGGCGACTGGCCTTCGTGACAGCCAAGCTCATGGCCGGCGTCGTCCTTCTCGCCGACGTGGACGTGACCTGCGCCCAGCTGGCCGAGCAGATGGGGAGCGAGCTCGCCCAGCCCACCGACGCTGAACTGGAAGTCATGAGGCCGCTCTTCAGGGAGGCGATGCCCGCCAGGGACAGGTAGCCTGCCGTCCCCGCTGCCCGCAGCGACCTTTGCCGCCAGCCGGCTGAGGGAACCAGAAATGATCTTGTCAGCCAGATCCAGCCAGGAGCGCCCGCTTCCGCTGACGGCGGCACGGGCCGGTGCCCGGACCCTCCGTGCGTCTCCCGTCCCGCCCTCGGCCGGAGGCGCTCCGCCGCGTCACGCCACGGCTCCCGCCCGGGTTACGGGAACTTCTCGGCCCCGCGTCACGGCTCCCGCCCGGGCGGCCGTTCCGGCCCAGGCGCTCTCCACGGTCGCAGCCCCGGCCGCGGCCTCGTTCCTGGCTTTGGCCGCCGCGCTCTTGTCCCCGGCCGCCATCGCCGCCCAGGATCTCGACCCGGCCGTCTTCGAGGGCCAGCCGCCCGTGACCGAGAAGGAGGTGCCCGCGGCTGTCGAGTACCTCCTGACCTCTGCGGGAGGCGGGCCCACGGAAGCTGAACTCCGCTCGATTGTCCGGAGGCACGGAATCTCCGAGGAACGGCTGACGGTCGTGACGGCCAAGGTAATGGCCGCGGTCATAATGCTTGCCCCCGGCGGACGCACCCGCGACGGCACGGCGGAGCTCATGGGCACCCCGCTCGCCGTCCCGAGCGACGCCGAGCTTGCCGTGATCCGGCCATTCATGGGTATCCTGGGACCTGCCGCAGCCCCTGCGGGCGACGCCGCCGCCGGGACCCGGGAGAACGGCGGGGGTGGCACTGACACCTCCGCCAGGGGCGGAGACGGCAAGGACGCTTCAGCCGCCAGCGCCGGAAGCGCCACGCCCCCCGCCGGAAGCGGGGGACGCGGCAAGGCCCCATCCGTCAACGCCAAGGCCAACGCAGACGCCAAGGCCGCTCCCGGCAACGGCAGTGACGCCAAGGCCCCTGCCGGCCACGCAGCCAGGGGCGGCCAGTGACACACTCTCCCTCCTTCCGCGCCTGCCCCGGCGCACCCGCGGCCCCGCCCCGCCTCGCGCCCGTGCTGGCCGCGGCGCTCGTTTTGCTGGCGGCGCCTCTCGCGGCCGAGCTCGACCCAGCCATGTTCGAGGGCCAGCCCCCGCTCACACGGGACGACGTCCCGGCGGCCCTGGACTGTCTCCAAGAGATGAAAAACGACGAGCCCCGGCCGGAAAGGATGGCGGACATTGCCGCCATGCACGGCGTCACCGTGGAGCGCCTGGCCTACCTGTCGGCGAGGTTCATGACGGGCGCCGCCCTCCTCATGGACGGAGGGCCCACGCGGGAGGAAATCGTCGAGCAGGCCGGAACCCCCCTGGCCCTCCCGACCCCGGACGAGCTCGAGGTCATACGCGGCGCCCTGGACGACATCCTCCAGATCATCCTGCACTAGGCCGCCGTCCGTCCGCCAGTGCCGGCGGCCTTCGGCTGCCCGCCTTCCCCGCGAACCGGCCGGCTTCGCCCCGCGGACCGGCGTGACCGACCCCAGCAGGACCTCCCTTCCCGTCACCCGGCATCACCCCGCACCGGGCCGCCCGACCCAGCGGCCAGCGCACCCCAGCCTCGCCCCCGCCGGGCCGCCCGGACCCGCCGCAGGCTGGCACCCGCCAACCCGCATCTCTCCCGCAAAGGAACACACGACATGAGACGCCTCGCCGCCCCGGGCATCCCCGCCCCCCTCCTCGTCCTCGCGGCCTTGGCCGCGTCCGCGTCCCTCGCCCTCCCGACCCCCCGCCTCGCGGCCCAGGGGCTCGACCCCGGAATGTTCGAGGGCCAGTCCCCGGTGACCGAGGCGGACGTGCCCGCCGCCATAGCCGCCATCGGGGAGATAACCAAGGACGAGCCCGACCCCGCGCGCATCGAGGCCATCGCCAGTGAGCACGGCACGACGCCGGAGCGCATGGCGTACCTGGCGGTCAAGTTCTTGACGGGGGTCGCCATGCTCGCGCCGGACGGCCCGTCCCGCGAGGAGATTGTCGAGAAGTCCGGGACGGACAAGATCATCCCGAACCCCGAAGAGCTCGAGGTCATACGCGGCGCCTTCGACAGGATAGTCGCAGCCGTTAACTAGCGGCCCGGCCCGGAGCCCCGGGCCCCGCCAGGCTCCCCCGCCGGAGCCGCAAGGAGCTCCCCATGCCACGCCCGGCCCCATTCCCGCCGCCTACCCCCGCCCCGGGCCCGCGCACCTGCAGGCGGACCCGCCCGGCGCAGCCCGCCCCGGCCGCTGGGCTGATCCTGGGCCTGGCCCTCGGCCTCGCGCTTCAGGCCCTCTCCCCCCCACCGCTAACGGCCGGGCTGGACCCCTCCATCTTCGCCGGCCAGCCCCCCCTGACCATGAAGGACGTGCCGGCCGCCCTCGACGCCATGAGGGAGGTCGACAGGGGCACCCCCAGCCCGAAACGGATGGCCGAGATCGCCAGGACTCACGGCACGACCGTCCAGCGCCTGAACTTCCTCGTGGTCAAGTTCCTGGCTGGCGGGGCCCTCCTCGACCCCGATGGCCTCTCCGCCGCCCAGCTGGAGGCTGAGGCCGGGACCCCTCTGGTCATCCCTACCCCGGACGAGCTGGAGGTCATACGCGGCGCCATCAGCGCCACGGACTGGAAGCTCAGGTGAGGCTTCGCAGGTTCCGCCTGCCCCTCTCGCCAGCGAGGCCCTGCCGGCCGAGCTGCAACCCGCCCCCGCCTCCCCGGCTCGCTGCCGGGGCCCGCTCGCCTCAGCCCGCAGGCGTCCGGCATTCCCGCCCCCCGATCCGCCGTCACCCCGGCAGCCCCGGCCACCTGTTCCCCCGTCACCCAGACCTTCCAGGCCGCCCACTCCGCCGTCTCCCAGGCAGTCCCGGCCACCCGTTCAGCCGTCACCCGCGCAACGCCGCTCGCCCGTTCCGCTTTCACACGGGCCGTCCCGGCACCCGTTCCTCCGTCATCCAGGCCGTCCCGGCCGCCCGTTCCCCCGTCACCCCGACCGTTGGCCGGAAAAGGCACAAGATAATGCTCCTTTCTTCCTTCATCTCCCCCGCCCGCCCCGCAGGCGCCGCCGTCCGCCTCGCGCTCGCCTCCTTCCTGGCCGTCTGGCTCCTCTCCCCGCCGCAGCTGTCCGCCCAGCAGGTCGACCCCTCCCTCTTCGAGGGCCAGGCCCCCGTGACCAAGGCGGACGTTCCCGCCGCCCTGGCGGCGATGCGCGAGATGGGCAAGGACGACATGGACCCGGCAAGGATGGCGGCCATCGCGGGCGAGAACGGCATTACCGAGGAGCGCCTGGCGTTCCTCATCATCAAGTTCCTGTCGGGCGCCGCCCTGCTGTCCCCTAACGGCCCGACCACCTCGGAAGTCGCGGCGCAGATGGGCTCGCCGCTGGCCGTCCCGACCCCTGACGAGCTGGAGGTCATACGCGGCGTCTACGACCAGATAGTGGAAGTCCTCAAGAACTGACGCACGGCCTGTCCCCTGGCCGGGCCCTGTCCCCGGGCCGGTACAGTCTGCCGGGACCCTGCCCCGCCCTTCCCGGCATTGCCCTGCTTTGCCCGGTTGCCGTCCGGCATTCCGCATGGCCGCGAGGATCCTGGCAGCCTCAGCCCCCGTAACGCGGCCTCAAGGGCCCTGCAGCCGCCCCGCCACTCAATTGGCCTTGACAGACCGGGCGGCCCCAGCCCCCGTCACATGGCGGCAAGGTCCCGGGCGGCCCCAGCCCCCGTCGCCTGGCCTCGCGGGCACGGGCAACCCCCCGTCGCCAGGCCCCGACGGCCCGAACGCCCCCCCGGCCTCCCGCATTACCGCATTGCCGCGAGGGTCCGTTGAACCCCCACGTTTCCTTGCCGCAGGGTCCCGCTATGCCCGAGCCTCCCGTCCTTGCCGCGAGGGTCCGTGGAACCCCCACGTTTCCTGGCCGCAGGGGCCCGCTATGCCCGGGCCTCCCGTCCTTGCCGCGAGGGTCCGTGGAACCCCCACGTTTCCCGGCCGCAGGGGCCCGCGAGACCCGGGCCTCCCGTCCTTGCCGCGAGGGTCCGTGTAACCTCCACGTTTCCCGGCCGCAAGGGCCCGCGAGGCCCGAGCCCCCTGTCCTTGCCGCGAGGGTCCATGGAGCCCACACGTTTCCCGGCCGCAAGGGCCCGCGAGGCCCTAGCACCCTGTCCTTGCCGCGAGGGTCCGTGGAACCCCCACGTTTCCCGACCGCAACTGCCCGCGAGGCCCGAGCACCCTGTCCTTGCCGCGAGGGCCCGGGAGGCAACCCCGGCTCCCGACCGACCGGTCTCCTGCGCCGTCCGGCACCGCCTCCCCGCCCGCTCTCCGTCCAACCGGCCGCAGCATCCCACAACCCCGGCCTCCTGCCGGAAAAGGCTAAACATCATGCCCGTCTTGCCCTCCGCAACCGCCCTCCGCCTCGCGCTCGCTTCCGTCCTGGCCGTCTGGCTCCTCTCCCCGGTTCCGCTGTCCGCCCAGGGAATCGACCCCGCCCTCTTGGAAAACCAGCCCCCCCTCACCCAGGCTGACGTTCCCGCCGCCCTGGCGGCTTTGCGAGAGATGAACAACGACTCGCCCGATCCGGCACGGATGGAGGCCATCGCGACTGAGCACGGCATTACCCAGGAGCGCCTGGGATTCCTCATCGTCAAGTTCGTGTCGGGCGCCGCCCTCCTTTCCCCCGACGGCCCGTCCGCCGCGGAGCTCGAGACGCAGGCGGGCACCCCGCTGGCCATCCCGACCCCTGAAGAGATGGAGGTCATACGCGGCGCCTTCGACCAGATAGTGGACGTCCTAAACGACTGACGCCTGCGGAACCCCTGCCGTTGTCGTGTTCACGGCCCTCCCCAGTCGCCTCCCGCCCACCCCTTCCGGGACCGTCAGCCGGGGCCCTGCCCCGCGCCGTCCGGCAGTGGCAAGCTTGCTGCCTAACCCGCCGCACGACTGCGAGGGCCGGCCCTGACGCCCGCGCCGCCTCATGACCGCGATGGTCAGTGCCCCCCCCCTACCTGCCGGGAGTGTCCGGGAACCCTCTCCTTCCCGCAGCAAGGGGCCCCAAGGCCCCCTCATTCCTGTCTGAGAAGGGCCGCAAGGCCCCCTCATCCCTGTCAAAGAGGGGCCGCGAGGCCCCCTCATTCCCGTCAGAGAGGGGCCGCAAGGACCCCTCATTCCCGTCAGAGAGGGGCCGCGAGGCCCCCGCCTTCCCGTCTGAGAGGGGCCGCCGGGACCTCCCTCGCCATCCCGGACGCGGACGAGCTGGAGGTCAACCGCGCCGTCTACGACCAGCTTGCCGCAATGCAACCGAACTGACCCCGGAGGCAGGCCCCGCTCCGCCGCCGCGGCTCACGTCGCCGCCCTCCAGCTGGTCCCGGCCTGCCGCCCCGCCCGGCACCTCAGACGGGGCCGGGACGACCCGGCATCGCCCCGAGCGGCCTGCCGCCAGGGCCCGGTACTACGGGGCATCGCCCCGAGCAGCCTGCCGCCCCCTCACGTCGCCATCCTTCCCCCCCCCTGCCGCCCCCGCCTGGGGACTTGACCCTTCCGCCTTCCTGGGCCATGATCCCTTTAAAGGGAGGGACCCGCCCGCGGCGACGGCGGCCCTCCCGGCGCCTGCCAAGGCCAAGCGCGGCCCCGCTCTCACGGCGGACTCAGCCAACGCCCGCGACGTCGCTCCCGGCAGCCCGACCGGTCCAGGCCGCTAAGTTGACGCGGGCGACAGCAACCCTGACGCCGGGAGGCCCGTCCCGTGACCAGGCCCAGGCGAACGCCGGGGCACCCACGGGCCTCCGGGACCCCGAGAGCTCCTGCGCATTTAGAGCTTGCGCCCGGCGTCCTGGCCTGCCTTCCGGCCGGCCCGCTGCCCCACCAGCCCCACACGGAGGACATACTCCCGATGACATCCCTGCCCGACACTGCCCGCGTCGCCCCCGCCGCGACCCCCGCAGGCCCCGCGCGCCTCACCCGCGCTGGCACGGCCCTCTGCGCGGCCCTGGCCTTCGCGGCGGCGCTCCTCTCCGGGGCCTCCCTCCGTGCCCAGGAGGTCGATCCCCAGGTGTTCGAGAGCGAGCCCCCCCTGACCCAGTCCGACGTGCCGGCAGTGATGGACGTCCTCAAGGCGATTGCCTCGGAACCCCAGGCGCCCGACTTCGAGAGGCTGGCAGCGATAGCCGGGGAGCACGGCGTCTCCGTGCAGCGGCTGGCCTACCTGACGACCAAGTTCCAGCTGGGCGTGAGGCTCCTGTTGGACGAGGACACCTCACGGGAAGATCTCCTGCGGCAGGGGGAGCCAGAGGTCCTCATGCCCGACGACGCCGAGCTGGAAGTCATCCGTGGCGCCCTGGGGCAGCTGGATGACATAGCGAGCCGGTAGCACCGCGCCCCGTCTGACGCACCCAGCCCGGCTCATTTCCGTCGCGGGAGGCCGGACGGCCTTCGCGGGACGCCGGAAGCCTGCCGCACGGACTGACGTGTTCCAGCCGGTCTGCTGGCTCCGGGCGCCCGGACCGGTGCCCGGGTCACCGGGCGCAAGCCCCTTCCGTCCGGAAACGCGCCTTTCCCCCGGCCCCCGCCCCCTCCCGTCCGCAACGGTTTCGAGGGGCCTGCCAGCCCGCCTCCTCTCCTGCCGCGGACACGCAAAAGCGACCGGACCGGAAGCGGCCCCGCGACCCCGGACACGTGAAAGCGAACGGACCGGATTGCCCCGCAACCCCGGACATGTGAAAGCGCCCGAAACGGAGGCCTCCCCGACGCCCGCTCCGCTCATCGTCCGACACCGCCTGAGGGGGCCACAGAACGTTCCCCAAACAATCCCTGTCTTCCGGCCCTTGCTCCTCCCGCCCTTTTATCCCAGACCACATGGCCCTGCCCCCCGTCCGCCGAAAGGTCAGCCATGAGCCCCGTCACTCCACCGACATGCCAGCGTCTCCCGGTCTCGTCCCCGTCACCCACGGCATCCTCTGCCCCTGCACCCGCCCTGACTTCCGCCACGACGCTCGCCGCCCTCGCCCTCGCGACCGCGATGTGTCTCGCGGGCCCCTCCCCGCTCGCGGCCCAGGAGGACACGGCGGACCGCTCCGCGAACCTGGCTCCCCTCACCGAGGCCGACGTGCCCGCGGCGCTGGACGCCCTGAGGGAGCTTGCTAACAGCGGTGGAGGGAAGGACATCATGGACAGGATAGCCCGGTCTCACGGCACGACGCGTGAGCGCCTGGCCGTCATAACGCTCAAGGTCATGGCGGGGGCGGCCCTGGCCAAGCCCGGCGGTCCCGACCCCCGCGAGATGGCTGAACTGGGATCGATGCCGAACGAGCTCATGCCCTCCGTCGAGGAGATGGCGGTCATTCGCGGCACCTACGACCAGATCAGCGCCATCCTCCTGAGTCCTCTCCCGGCAGGAGTGCCCGGCCCCGCACCCGCCCCTGGCACGGGCCCCGAATCCGCCCAGGCCCCTGGCAAAGGCCCCGAATCCGCCCCAGGCACTGGCACGGGCCCCGAATCCGCCCAGGCCCCTGGCACGGGCCCCGAATCCGCACCCGTCCCAGACCCAGCCCCAGGCCCAGAATCCGCCCAGGCCCCTGGAGCCCGCCCCGGATCCCCAGCCCCCGCCACTCCAGGCCCATGCCCTCAAAACGCCCAAGCCCGGGGGGGGGGG